>JAGHSZ010000152.1 GCA_018065565.1 Candidatus Colivivens caballi | reverse complement strand
CACAAATGAGTGATACTAAGGCTATGAGAAGTCTTTTCATGCAATATTATTTTTTTATTTCCAATAGTGAAGGATGAGAGTAATCAGCCCTCATCCCCCGGATGTTATTGACAATTATGCCTGTTTATTGTCAACTGCTGCAACTTCGATAGGAAGGCTTGCCTTATAGTTCTCGATGTACTTGTTGAAGCCTTCGACATCGTCTGGGTCTGGTTCTACTGTTGTACACTCCACATCTGTAAATACAACATTGTCGAGATAGTCCGACAGTGAAAGTCCCTGTGGATTGTTTACGGCAAATCCTGCGAGAAGTGCAATACCCCACGCACCGCCTTCGCCTGCTGTTGACATGCAAGAAATTGGTGAATTGAGAGCGGCTGCCAACATCTTCTGACCAATGACCGGAGTAGTGAAATAACCACCATGACCAGTGATGCGGTCAACTTTGATATTCTCCTGTTTGAGAAGGATGTCGTTACCAATTTTCAGTACACCAATGGCACCATAGAGATGAGCACGCATGAAGTTGGCAAGAGTGAACTTGTCGTTGGCAGAACGAACTACGAGTGGACGGCCGTCCATCAGTCCTGTAACAGGTTCACCTGAGATGTAGTTGTATGAAACCAAACCTCCACAGTCAGGCTGACCTTTGGCAGCGATGTTGAACAGACGGGTGTAGAGTTCCATTGTGTTTTGCTGGACTCCAAGAAGTTCAGCATACTCGTTGAACACCTTGACCCATGCATTGATGTCAGAAGTACAGTTGTTGCAGTGAACCATTGCAACGAGCGAGCCATCAGGTGTGGTCACCATGTCGAGCTGCTCGTAAGGCTTTGTGAGTTCCTTCTCCAAAACAATCATAGAGAATGAAGATGTTCCCGCAGAAACATTTCCAGTGCGCTGCTTAACAGCATTTGTAGCAACCATGCCTGTGCCTGCATCACCTTCAGGAGGACAGAGTGGGCAACCTGGTTTCAAGTGACCAGAGATGTCGAGACGCTCGGCTCCGTGTTCTGTGAGTGTTCCCGCATCAGCACCTGCAACGATGCTTTCAGGCAGGATGTCTTCGAGTTTCCAGGAATAGCCCTTTGGTGCGATGAGTTCATCAAACTTCTTCACCATTGTGGCATCATAGGTCTTGGTCTTAGGGTCAACAGGAATCATACCTGAAGCATCGCCAACACCAAGTACCTTCTTGCCTGTCAGACGCCAGTGGATGTAACCTGCAAGTGTAGTGAGGTATGTGATGTTCTTAACATGCTCGTCACCATTGAGGATGCATTGATAGAGGTGAGAAATAGACCAACGAAGCGGGATGTTGTAGTTGAAGAGTTCAGACAATTCCTTTGCAGCAGCACCTGTGTTGGTGTTGCGCCAAGTGCGGAATGGCACGAGTATCTTCTCATCAGCACCACCAAATGCCATATAACCGTGCATCATGGCAGAGATGCCGATAGCAGCCAGTGTCTCGATTTCACAGTCGTACTGTTCGAGCACATTCTTGCGGAGGTCGGCATAGCAGTCCTGCAATCCGTACCAGATGCCATCAATGCTGTAAGTCCACAGTCCGTTGACAAGCTGGTTTTCCCATGTGTGGCTGCCCTGTGCGATTGGTTTGTTCTCTTCATCAATGAGAACAGCCTTGATACGGGTAGAGCCAAACTCGATACCGAGAATGGCTTTACCGTTTTGTATAGTTTGCTTTGCGTTCATAATTATCAATTGTTAGTTATCAATTAATAATCGATTATTGCAATGCCTTATTGAGCATGAAGTAAAGTTCGTTGTTACGAAGTTCCTTCTTGAACTCACTGATAGTGGTGTTCTTGTTAATCTGAACATACTCGATGCCTGTCATTTCAGCGAAGTCCTCCCAGTATTCAGCTGTGAGATCGTAAGAGAATGCACTGTGATGAGTACCACCAGCAAGAATCCATGCACCAGCTCCAACCTCGAATGAAGGCTGTGGAACCCACAGTGCAGAAGCAACTGGAAGATTTGGCATTGGTTTTGGTTCGATGCACTCGACTTCCTGAGTGATCAGGCGGAAGCGGTTGCCGAGGTCAACAACGGTAGCCTTGATGCCAGGACCAACCTTTGATGTGAACACAAGGCGAGCAGTCTGCTGCTTGCGGATACCGATTCCAAGGAAGTGCACCTCGAGCTTTGGCTTGTCAGAAGCGATGAGTGGACAAACCTCGAGCATGTGAGACTGAAGGATTGAACTGCGGTCGCCAGCGAAATTGAGTGTGTAGTCCTCAAGGAATGAGCAGCCAGTTGGCATGCCCTGCTGGATGACCCAGAGAGTACGATAGAGGCATGCAGTCTTCCAGTCGCCTTCGGCACCGAAACCGATACCTTCTTCCATGAGTCGCTGTGACGCAAGACCTGGTATCTGGTCGAAACCAACAAAGTTTGGATCGTTGATATCAGCATCGCCAAGGTCGTCGAAGTTAGTAGTGAATGCAGTAGCGCCTTCGTCCTTGAGTACGCGACGGAGAGCGATTTCAGCCTTTGCAGAGTTCTTTACCTTCTCCCAATAAACTTCTTCGCCACTTTCGTCAATCTTGATGGTATAGAGTTTCTTGTATTCCTCAACGAGTTCGTCTGCTTCTGCATCTGTCACCTTCTTATAGTAGTCCATGAGTGAAGATACAGGATAGTAGTCAACATGATAGCCGAGACGCTGTTCGAACTCAACGCGATCGCCGTCAGTGACAGCAACATTGTTCATGTTCATACCGAACATAAGGCAGCGTACATTCTTTGCATCAGCAACACCTGCTGCAACGCGTGCCCAAACGGCAATCTTCTGCTGTGCTTCTTCGCTCTTCCAGTAGCCTACTACAACTTTTCGTGCAATGCGCATGCGGCTGCAGATGTGACCGAACTCGATGTCTCCGTGAGCACTCTGGTTGAGGTTCATGAAGTCCATGTCCATTGTTTCCCATGGAATTTCAGCATTATACTGAGTGTGGAAGTGGAGGAGAGGCTTCTGAAGTGCCTGCAGACCCTTAATCCACATTTTTGCAGGTGAGAATGTGTGCATCCATGTGATGACACCAACGCACTTGCTTTCGTTGTTAGCAGCCTTCATTACATCTTCAACTTCCTTTGAAGAATTGGCTGTACCTTTGTACACAATCTTGATAGGAATGATGCCAGAAGCATTGAGTCCTTCTACCATTTCCTTTGAGTGTCCGTCAACCTGTACGACGGCGTCACCACCGTAAAGCAACTGTGCACCAGTCACCCACCATAATTCTAAATTTTCAAACATAGTTTTCAAATTTAATTGACAATAGATAATTGAGAATTGACATCCCAAGTCACCTATCATTAGTTAATACTATTATTTATTTTTGTGATTATTGATTTCTTCCTATTTGTTCACTTTCGGCACAGGACTCATCCCCCCAAAGAGAAACTGGGTAGGCAATTATCCATGCCAAATGCATCGGGTTCAGTGTTTCTGCCCCTTCTGTCCATAATAAGCGTTAGGACCGTGCTTGCGGCTGTAATGCTTCTCGATGAGCAGTGGATTCATAGTTGTGTCGGGGTTGACAGAGAATGCCACGAATGCCATCTTGGCGCACTGTTCCATGACTTTTGCATTATAGACAGCATTGTCGGGAGATGTTCCCCATGAGAATGGTCCATGGTTCTTGACCAGCACAGCAGGTGTGTGGTCAGGATTGATTTGACGGATGTTCAGTATTTCATCAACGATTACATTGCCTGTTTCGAGTTCATATTGTCCCTTTACTTCTGCCTCTGTCATGTCACGAGTGCATGGTATGTCCTTGTAGAAGTAATCGGCATGAGTGGTGCCGATGTTTGGGATGTCGCGCCCTGCCTGAGCAAAGGCAGTAGCATAAGTTGAGTGCGTGTGAACTACACCCTGGATGTTTGGGAATGCCTTGTAAAGTACAAGGTGAGTTGGTGTGTCGGAAGAAGGGTTGAGCTCACCTTCGACGACTTTGCCAGTGTTAAGGTCAACAACTACCATATCCTCGGCTTTCATGTCATCATAACTAACACCTGAAGGTTTGATAACTACAAGTCCTTTTTCGCGGTCGATGCCGCTTACATTTCCCCATGTGAAAATCACCAGTCCTTGCTTTACGAGGTCAAGGTTTGCCTTGAATACTTTTTGTTTGAGTTCTTCTAACATAGCCTTAGTTTAAACTTTATTGCTTTTGGTAGCGTGAATTATTAATATAATGTGTGATTACGAAGTTGTAAGTGATATATCATAAAAGTTGTAAAGGGTTACACCTATTTTAATATAATAGGCGTAACCCCAGAGAGATTATCTGTTACCAGAGACAGCTATAAAGGATTGCGAGAATCACGATAATTCCGATTGCACCGACATTGAATGTGGTGTTGGTCTTAAAGATTGCAATGTCAACACCGATAGACTTTTCGTCTTCAACCTTGTCCTTAGCGTTAGAGCGGAGGTACCAGAAGAGTACGAAGAACATTACGGTAAGGAAGAAGATGGTCTCAGCACCGTAGTTGCGGCAAGTCTCGTCGAACATCATTACAAGTCCTACTACAAATGTGACAGCAGAGAGAACGAGCATGATGGTTGACCACTGGAGTTGCTTCTTCACTGTATCGGCATCGAGCACTTCTGCTGGCTTTGTCTTCTTGCTGCACATAGAGATGCTGATGAAGAGGACAACGAGGCAGAGGAATACATAACCCATACGGATGAGGAATGGAACCTCAGGAAGAGCAAACTTGAAGATGATTGAGAACAAGAATGTACCGATTGCGGCTACGATTGCTGCTGTACCACTTGAACGCTTCCAGAGAAGACCGAGACCGAAGATGGTTACGATACCTGGATAAACGAAGCCTGAGTATTCCTGAATTACCTGGAATGCCTGGTCGGCACCACCCATAATTGGATAAACAGCGATGAGGGCGATAACGAGAGCTGAGAGTGAAGTGATTCGTCCAACTGAGAGAAGCTTCTTGTCTGTTGCATTCTTGTTGATGAACTTCTTGTAGATATCCATTGTGAAGATAGTAGAAGTTGAGTTGAACATAGATGCAAGAGAAGAGATAACTGCTGCTGCAAGTGCTGCAAATGCAAGACCCTTGATGACTGTTGGAGTGAAGTTACGGATGAGGAATGGGTATGCATCGTCAGAACGATCGATAGCACCAGCAAGAGTTGCCTTGAGATCCACACACTCAGGAGAGTTCATGATATAGAAAGCACATACACCTGGGATACATACGATGAATGGGATGAGGATTTTAAGGAATCCGGCAAATACCATACCCTTCTTTGCTTCGTCGAGTGACTTTGCAGCGAGACCCTTCTGGATGATGTACTGGTTGAAGCCCCAGTAACCGAGGTTTGTGAGCCAGAGTGCACCTACGATAACGACGATACCTGGAATGTCGAAGTAAGGTTCGCTTGTTACAGTGCTTTCATATGCACCACCTGTACTGTTGACAACGAGGTTGAAGTGCTTGTCGCCTTCAATCTGACCAAGTTCGCTGTAAATTTTGCCAAGTGCTCCGAGTGCGCCGCCGCTGATGTCGAGCTGACCTGCGATGTAGTCGAGAGCGAAGTATGCTGTGATAAGACCACCACCTACGAGGAATGTTACCTGCATAACGTCAGTCCATGCAACTGATGCAAGACCACCGTAGATTGAGTAGATACCTGCGATAACGAAAAGAATGAGGATAATGACAAGGAGAGTCATATCGACTGGCATGCCCAGCACAACACCGTCAACAGTTGGCAGACCGAGAATCTGCTTGATGGCAAGTGCACCGAGCCATGCAACTGATGTAAGGTTGATAAATACATAAAGGAAAAGCCAGAAGATTGAGAAAGCGAGACCTACACCCCAGTTGTAGCGTTCAGAGAGGAACTGTGGGATGGTGAACACATTCTTCTTAATCATCAGTGGAAGGAGGAACTTACCTACGATGATGAGTGCGAGGGCAGCCTCAAGTTCGTATGCTGCCATTGCGATACCTGACACATAAGCAGAACCGGACATACCGATGAACTGCTCTGCAGAGATGTTGGCTGCGATGAGTGATGCACCCACTGCCCACCATGTCAGTGTGTTACCTGCGAGGAAGTAGTCGTTTGAAGATTTCTCTTCTCCTTTTTTGCTGCGTGAGAGGAACAGTCCCAAACCCACGAGCAGAACGACATAGATGAGTACCACAACATAGTCAATGGTCTCAAAGCCGTTGTTTTTTAATGCGTCTAAAATGTTCATTTGTTTTTGATTGATTGATTATTTAATTGGTTAATGAATTTGTCGTGTTTTACTTCTCAACTGAGAACTTGAACATACAGTAACTGCTGTATTCCTCGCCTGGGTTGAGCCATGCATTTGATTCTTCCCATGCCTTGTTTGGTGAGTCTGGATACTTCTGTGACTCGAAGCAGATACCAGTGCGCTGCTGATAAACGATACCCTTCTTACCAGTTACAGTACCATCGAGGAAGTTACCAGAATAAACCTGGATACCTGGTTCAGTTGTGAAGACTTCAAGCTTGATGCCAGTGACAGGGCTGACTGCTGTAACAGCAGGTGCATCAATGTTGCCAGCTGTGTTGAGAACCCAGTTGTGGTCAAAACCGTTTCCGTTCTTAATCTGTTCGAAGTCGAAGTTGTCGATGTCCTTGCCCACTTCCTTACCAGCACGGAAGTCCATTGGAGTACCTTCAACAGTAGCGATTTCACCAGTAGTCATGTAAGTAGTGTCAACAGGAGTGTAGCCGTCGGCATTGATTGTGACGATGTGGTTGGTGATTGGCTGCTTAGGGTCGCCATTGAGGTTGAAGTATGAGTGGTTGGTCATGTTGATAACAGTGGTCTTGTCGGTAGTAGCTGAATAACGGATTTCAAGGCCGTTGGCAGCATTGAGATAGTAATTAACAGTTGCTGTCACCTCGCCAGGGAAGTTGTTGTCGCCATCAGGACTAACCATCTGGAGAGTCAGTTCATCGTCCTTTGACTCTACTACATCATACACCTGATACTGCCATCCTGAAGGACCGCCATGCAGACAGTGTCCGAAATTGTTCTGAGGCAACTGGATAGTTTCACCGTTGACAGTAATCTGTCCCTGGTTGATGCGGTTTGCATATCGTCCGATTGCAGCACCAAAGTCCGATGCATTGTTCTGTGGGAAGTAGTCAGCAGCCTTGTCGAAGCCGAGCACCACATCCTGCATGTTGCCGTCCTTGTCAGGCACAGCGATGCTGACGATGCGTCCACCAAAGTTAGTGATGCAGACCTCCATACCGTTGGCATTCTTCAAAGTGAAGAGTGCAACCTCCTTTTCGCCCTTAAGTGAATCGACATAAGTGGTGTCGAAGTCAGCAGGGTTGAGACCTGAAACTGTCAGAGCGATTTCGTCCGACGATTTCTGTGAGCCACATGCACACAGGATGGCTGCTGTAGCAGAAGCAGCGAGGATTGATTTAAAGGTTTTCATGTTTGTTGAATGTTTTGATAGGTTATGTGATTTACTGATTTTGTAGTTTCACTTTACATTTTTATCGTGCAAACTTACTAAAAAAATGCGATGTGAGAAAACAAATGCATAAAAAAAACCTCAGAAGGTATGAAAAAGTGGTGTTTTTCGATTTTTATCACTACATTTGCCGTCGAAAACTGAACGGAGGAACGACTCAAAAAGTTCTTGCATACTTTAAACATTGAACGACATGAAACAAATTATAGAATTTCTGCGGCAATTGCGCGACAACAACAACCGCGAGTGGTTTACGGAACACAAAGCCGACTACCGCGAGGCACAGGAGCGTTTCAACCGACTGACCGAACAGCTCATCGTCGGCATCAGTCAGTTCGACCCTTCCGTCAGTGGTCTCACCGCCAAGGACTGCACCTACCGCATCTATCGTGATGTTCGCTTCTCAAAGGACAAAAGTCCTTATAAGACTCACATGGGTGCATACATATGCCCTGGTGGCAAAAAATCTGGATTCTCGGGGTATTATTTCCATATTGGCACGGGCGACGGCAATAGTTACCCTTCACAGCATATGCTGGCATCGGGCGACTACATCTGCGACCCTCATGTGCTAAAAATCCTACGCGAGGACATCTGCTATGGTGGTGGAGACTTCGACCAGATAGTCACCGATGCAGCCCCTGCATTCAGTCTCGACCGTGACTCCATTTTGCAGCGTGTGCCACATGGTTTTCCATCCGACAGTCCATATGCAGACTATCTGCGCCTGCGCAACTTCTGCCTGCTCCACATCCCCGACAACAGTTTCGTGCTCAGCCCCAACCTGGCCGAACGCACAGTGGAGCTCTTCCGCACCACCCTGCCCTTCTTGCAATATGTCAACCGAGCAGTGGAATATGTGAAGAATGAGGGTAAGTCTGCAAGCCATTAGATTGGGAGGTAAGGCTTAGCCTTAGAAAGCATAGATGTTCTAGAAGCCCTAGATTATCTAGAAATTCTAGAACTTCTAGAAACTCTAAAAAAACTAAAACACTAATACCACATAATTATGTCAGAAGAAATGAAACAGACCAGTTTGCCTGAGAACGCGTTCAGGGAACTGAAAGAAGGAGAAACCTATGAGCCGCTTATGTCGGCAAAGCAAACCTATCGCGAAGTGACCCCATGGTCCATCATCTGGGGTATAGTGATGGCAGTCGTATTTTCAGCAGCCACAGCCTACCTCGGTTTGAAGGTCGGCCAGGTGTTTGAAGCAGCTATCCCTATCACAATTATTGCCATCGGCCTTTCGGGTGCAGCCAAGCGCAAGGACCCACTGGGCGAGAATGTCATCATCCAGAGCATCGGAGCATGTTCGGGCATGGTAGTGGCAGGTGCCATTTTCACCCTGCCGGCACTCTACATTCTGCAATCAAAGTACCCCGACATCACCGTCAACTTTTTCGAGGTGTTCATGGCATCACTGCTCGGTGGTGCACTCGGCATCCTGTTCCTCATCCCATTCCGCAAGTATTTCGTGAAGGACATGCACGGCAAGTATCCATTCCCAGAAGCCACAGCATCGACGCAGGTGCTTGTGTCAGGCGAGAAGAGTGGTAATCAGGCAAAGCCGCTGCTTGTGGCAGGTATCATCGGTGGTCTCTACGACTTCGCCGTAGCATCGTTCGGTGCATGGACCGAGAACTTCACATCGCGTGTCAGCGAATGGGGGTGCATCATTGCCGACAAGACCAAGTTGATGTTTTCCGTCAACACAGGTGCTGCCCTGCTCGGTATGGGCTACATCGTGGGTCTGAAGTATGCATGCATCATCTGCATGGGTTCAGTACTCATCTGGTGGATCATCGTTCCACTCATTGCAGCCGTATTCCCTGAAATGGCAGTTGCCGAGGGTGTCACAGCAGCCGAAGCATCACCCGAACAGATATTTGCCTACGCCAAGAGCATCGGCATCGGTGGTATTGCCATGGCCGGCATCATCGGCATCATCAAGAGCTGGGGAGTCATAAAAGATGCCTTCCGCCTTTTTGGTCAGATTTTCGGAAAGAAAAGCAACACTACAACCGACGCTGCCGAGCAGGCCATCGAACGCACCCAGCAGGATTTGTCCATGCGTATCGTGGTGTTTGGCACACTGCTTGCCATCGTTGCCACCACCATATTCTTCTTTATCGGTCCAATGGACGGTAACCTGCTGTTCACCCTCGTAGGCATACTCATCGTGGCAGTCATTACCTTCTTGTTCACGACTGTGGCAGCCAATGCCATCGCCATTGTGGGTTCAAACCCTGTTTCGGGCATGACACTGATGACCCTCATCCTGTCGAGCATCATCATGGTGCTGGTGGGACTCAACGGCACTCACGGCATGGTGGCAGCACTCATCATGGGTGGTGTGGTCTGCACTGCACTGTCGTCAGCAGGTTCGTTCATCACCGACCTCAAGATTGGCTATTGGCTTGGCAGTACACCTCGCTATCAGGAAACATGGAAGTTCATCGGTGTGCTCGTCAGCGCAGTCACCGTGGGTGGTGTCATCATGATTCTGAACAAGGCATACGGATTCACTCCTGACAACACCGATGTGATGGCAGCACCACAGGCACGTGCCATGGCAGCGGTCATCGAACCACTGATGTCGGGTCAGGGTGCTCCGTGGCTGCTCTACGGCATTGGTGCAGCCATTGCCATCATACTCAACTTCTGCAAGATTTCACCACTTGCCTTTGCCCTCGGCATGTTCATCCCACTGCAACTCAACTTGCCGTTGGTTGTAGGTGGTCTGGTCAATTGGTATGTGACACGCCCTAAGACAAAGGGTGGACAGCCCGACACTGCTGCAAATGAGCGTGGCACGCTTCTTGCCAGTGGATTCATTGCAGGTGGTGCACTGATGGGTGTGGTAAGTGCAGCAATGCGATTTGCCGGCTGCGACTTCGTATGCACCGACTGGCTGGCATCGACATGGGCAGAACTGCTGTCACTCGTTGCCTACATCCTGCTCATCATCTATCTGGTGAAAGCATCCAAAGCAAAATAAAGCGAAGATATGAAGAGGATCTGCACCACATTCGTCATTTTGGCAGTTGCGTTGCTGACGCAGCTATGTGGTGGCATGTCTCTCACTCAGCAGATTCATGCTGCTGACACGCAATCAGTCCCGACTGTCCTCGATGAACACAAAGGCATCAGTCAGAACTACATGGACACCACCGACAGCTCCTTCTCACAGGAGGGGCATGTCGGTGAAGCTCCATCCATACCACAGTGGTCGGTAGTTCGTCCCGCTACCACTTCCACAAACGAGGGACGAAATGTGAAAAGTCTGCAAGAACTGATGAAAGTCTTTTCACAGATATTTATTCATCGAAACAGCGCAAGTTTGTGTTGCACTGTTCATCATGTATCACTGCGACAAACCCGTCCATGTGATTACTACATCTTTACCCTAAGGAAAATATTGATTTAATTGTTTTAGTCATTTAGTTTTAGTCATTTACAAGACTGGCTGTCCCTGATCTTGAAGCCTTGAACCTGCCCCCGTCCTTAAATGAAAGGATGGGAGACGGTCCGTAACAACCAATTTACCAAACGACTAAACAACTAAACCAATATGAATACAACAATAATTATCATCGTAATATTCGTGATAGGCTATTCACTCATAGCCCTCGAAAACATCACAAAAGTAAACAAGACCTGCATTGCCCTCCTAATGTATGTAGTGTGTTGGAGTGTCTATATGATTGCAGGCAATTATGACGGCGAAATCCTTTCTGCCTTTTCACGCCATCTGGCAGAGACATGTGAGACCATATTGTTTCTGATGGGAGCGATGACCATCGTCGAAGTGGTCGATGCCAACGGCGGATTTAATTTCGTCACCCGTTGGCTTAACTCCCACAATCCCAAAGTTCTGCTATGGAAGACAGTAGGACTGACATTCATCCTCTCAGCCCTGCTCGACAACATGACCACAGCCATTGTGATGACCATGGTGCTGAAAAAACTTGTGCGAGTGCCCAGTCAGCGGATTCTACTCGTATGCGTAGTTGTGATAGCAGCCAACTCTGGCGGTGCGTTCTCCCCGATTGGCGATGTCACCACCATCATGCTGTGGATAAAAGGCTGTGTGACTGCCAGTGGAATCATCACAGGGTTGCTTCTCCCCTCGCTGGTCAGTGTGGCTGTCCCCGCCCTTTTAGTGATGCCAATGCTCAAGGACGGCGGCAGCGATGTTTCGTCAGTCGATGGTGTGGCAGAGGAAATCTTGCGTCCGTTTGACCAGTTGAGTCGTCCTTCACAGTTCTCACGCGGCGCACGCATCACCATTTTTCTGATTGGTGTGGGTGGACTGATGTCAGTGCCGGTATTTCACAACCTCACTGGGCTGCCTCCGTTCGTTGGTGTCACTGGTGTGCTTGCCCTGTTGTGGACCATCACCGAACTCATCATCCGCTACGACAGTAAGATTCTCAACTCGGACACGACCGTGAGGGTGGCATCGCAGATGAAGAAAATCGACATGGCCACCATACTGTTTTTCCTCGGCATCCTGCTCACTGTTGGCACACTACAAGAGACAGGCACATTGAGCCATATGGGCCATTGGCTCAACGACACATTCAGCAATGTGTATGCAGTCAATGCACTGATAGGCATTATCTCGTCAGTGATTGACAATGTGCCACTTGTAGCCAGTGCCATGGGCATGTACGAAATACAGCCGATGGGTGCGACCGAAGCATTGCAAATGTATCAGCAGGACGGAGAGTTTTGGAAGTTACTTGCCTACTGCGCAGGCACAGGAGGCAGCATTCTGATTATTGGTTCGGCTGCCGGAGTGGTGGCAATGGGACTGGAAAACATCTCATTCACATGGTATGTGAAGCACATCACCCCTCTGGTGCTCGCCGGTTATGGTGCAGGTCTCCTCACCTTCTGGCTTATGGCAAATAGTTAATGGTCTAAAAGTAGTTTGCATTTTTCGCAAATATTCACTATCTTTGCAGCCGCAGATACCCTAATGGCATCAAAGGGCAACACTCCACCCTAAACTTTTTAACTTTTAGTCTCTAATCTCTACATAATATTTCAAGAAAGATGGATAGTTTTCGTCGGTTAACGATGACGGTGCTGATGGCGCTGGTATGCTCCGCGACATGGGCAGAGGGCACCGGTCCAGACGACACGGAGGTGAAACACCCGAAAATCGGGCTCGTGCTCGGTGGCGGCGGTGCAAAGGGTGCCGCCGAAGTGGGCGTGCTGAAATACATCGAACAGGCAGGAGTCCACATCGACTACATTGCCGGGACGAGCATCGGGTCAATCATCGGAGCACTGTACAGCGTGGGCTACCGTGCCGACGACCTCGATTCACTATTCCACTCGCAGCAATGGCTGTCGCTGCTTGCCGACCGCAACATGGAGCACTCGTCGCAGATCATCTCGAAGTCCGACAGTACACTCTACATTTTCGGGTTCCCCATCAAACGCCCACGAATCACTGCGCCAAACCACACCAAGACATTCGGATTGAGCCGCGGCGACAGTCTCGTCAGCCTGTTTGCCGACATGACACAACTGCCCGACACTATCGACTTCGACAGTCTGCCCATCCCCTTCCGCTGCGTGAGCGTTGACCTCAGGACATTCAGCGAGGTGGTGATGCACGACGGCAGCCTGCCACTGGCAATGCGCGCCAGCATGGCCATCCCCGGAGTGTTCAAGCCTGTTGAGGTGGACGACATGCTGCTGGTCGATGGCGGTCTGATGAACAACCTGCCAGTGGATGTGGTGCGCGACATGGGGGCAGACGTAGTGATTGCCATCGACCTGACCCAGAACAAGCACACCTCGCGCCGACAGAAAGAGCCCGACGATGACGATGCTTCGGGCAGACAGCTGAAACGGCTGCTGCAATGGGCATTCGACCGTCCCGACATCGACCGATACCGTGAGAACTCAGCGCATGCCGATGTCTATATCAATCCCGACTTGAAGGGGTTCTCGGCTGCCGACTTCACTCCACGGAAGATTGCGCAAATGATTGTTCAGGGCGAGAAGGCGGGAAAGGCTGCAATGAAGCAGTTGGAAAAACTGAAAACTGACAATCGGTAGCAGTCAGGGGAGAGATAAGAGCGGAGAGATGAAAGAAGAGAGTGGAGAGATGAGAGCGGAAAGATGGGATGTAAATTGCTATTCGTGCGGTGAGCAATTGTCATTCGTCCATTGATAAACAACATTTTGTGTACACCATTACTTGAAAACTCGTACAGGTAGTTTAAGGAAGGTGTACATATGTTTTCAAAAAGGTGTACACCTTAACAGAAAAAGGTGTACAGCAAAATGAGAAAAGGTGTACACCATAATCAAATAAGGTGTACACCTTTTTATATTATCGAGCGCTCGTTAGAGCATTTATCAGCGCTCGTTGGAGCATTTATGAGCGCTCGTTAGAGCAATAATGAACACAGGTTAGAGTAATAACAAGCACTGGTTAGACCATTAATGAGCACTGGTTAGAGCAATAATAACCACTGGTTAGACCACTAACAACCACTGGTTAGAGCATTAACAGGCACTGGTATGCGGTCGGCATAGCTGGCATCGGACTGTCACTCTCACGGCAGATGTTCATGAAGCAGAACTTCAACTTGCCGTTCAGAGAACACCCAATCAGTGACTACAATGTCACAATTGAAATTGAAAACGACAGATAAATACAGACGTAAAAACACGACACTACTGCAACCTTCATACAACATTTTATCGTTTTACAAGCCAATTACAATATAAATATAAGGAGAAAACGAAGGAAAAGCAGAGTTACGGCACTGTGCTTTGACGAATTATTAGTACCTTTGTGCACTTATTCAACGACAATGGAAACAGCAGAACAATTCAAACAAGAGATGCTGAAATGCCGCGAGGTGTTTGCAAAGAAGCTCTACGACTACGGTCCTTCATGGCGCATACTGCGTCCGCAGTCGGTCACCGACCAGCTCCTCATCAAGGCAAAACGCATACGCAGCCTCGAAGTGAAGGGGGTGGCAATGGTGGATGAAGGCATCTACCCAGAGTTTCAGGCAATCGTCAACTACGGCATTGTGGGACTCATACAACTGGCAAAGGGGTATGTTGACACCGTTGACATGACTGCCGACGAAGCCATGACCCTCTATGACCAGTATGCCGAAACTGCACTGCAACTGATGCTCCGCAAAAACCACGACTACGACGAGGCATGGCGGTCAATGCGAGTCAGCTCATACACCGACTTCATCCTCACGAAGATTAACCGTACAAAGGAAATCGAAGGACACGACGGGCAGACCCTCGTCAGCGAGGGCATAGACTCGAACTATCTCGACATGATCAATTATTCAGTGTTCGGACTTATCAAGCTAAGTGAACAATAATCCGTATGCAGACTGACAACGACGACATACAGCAGGCATCGGCTACTGCAACCGACACCCAGCCCGACAAAAAGCAACGGAGGCAGCAGGTGTTCATCAAGGTCATCACAAACCTATGCAGGTGCATACTGGCTGTCACATTCCTGTTCTCAGGATTCGTGAAAGCAAACGATCCGCTCGGCACACAGTACAAGTTGCAGGACTATCTCACGGCATGGGGCATCACCCCGCCCGACTTTCTGCTACTGCTGGCAGCCATCGGCATTGCGTTCTTTGAGTTTGCACTCGGCACATACCTTGCCCTCGGACGCAGAAGACGACTGACAAGCCGCATCACACTCGCCTTCATGGCAGTGATGACACTGCTCACCATCTACATCGCCATCTACAACCCAGTGAGCGACTGCGGATGTTTCGGCGACGCCATCATACTGACCAATGCGCAGACACTGGAGAAAAACATCTTCCTGCTCATTGCAGCCATCATCATTGCACGGCACCCTCGATGCATGGCACGGCTTATGCCCCCAAAGATCGACTGGATCATCACAACCATAGCAATGGTGGGCATCATAGCCTATGCCATCTATGCACTCTATGCCCTGCCACCAATCGACTTCCGTCCATACAAGGTAGGCACAGACATTGCCGAAGCAGTCAACGGGAATGCCGGGATGGAGTTTGATGTCACCATCGTCTATGAAAAAGACGGCAAGCAGATTGAACTGACACTCGATGACGACGACCCCGACTCCACATGGACATATGTCGAGACACGACGCAAACCCGTAGAAAACATCGAGCAGAAACTCATCAACCTGTATGTCGAAGACGACGGCGATGACATCACCACCGACATCATCACCGACGAAGGCGACATCTTCCTGCTCATCGCCCCCGACCTGGCAAAAGCCGACCAGGGCGCCATCAGCCGGATAAACGAGCTCTACGACTACACCACACAACACGAGAACATAGAGTTCTACTGCATCACCGCGTCCCCACAAAAGGACAAGGAGCAGTGGATGGACCACACCGGAGCCGAATACATCATATACGACTCCGAAGAAAGAATGCTCAAAACCATAGTCCGTGCAAATCCAGGACTCGTCCACATTCACAACGGCATCATCGTCAACAAGTGGAGCAACTGGAATCTGCCGGAAACATTCCCATCAGAGGAATAGGCATTGGGGGCATTAATCCCATAAGGCTCATCAGCCCTATTAGCCATATGAGCCCCATTGGTCCCATTAGCCCCATCCGCCCTATCCCACCCTCTCACTAGAACCAATTTTTCAACCATATAACAATAACTAAAAAAACAGAAAAGACAATGAGAAAAAAGATTGTAGCAGGCAACTGGAAAATGAACAAGAACCTGCAAGAAGGTGTTGCTCTCGCAACTGAACTCAATGAAGTATTGACAGCCGACAAGCCAAACTGCGATGTCATCATCTGCACTCCATTCATCCACCTTGCAACAGTATCTAACATCATCGACCACACAGTCATCGGTCTTGGTGCAGAAAACTGCGCAGACAAGGAAAAGGGCGCATTCACAGGTGAAGTAAGCGCTGAAATGGTTAAGTCAACAGGTGCTGAATATGTCATCCTCGGTCACTCAGAGCGCCGCGAATACTACAACGAGACTCCTGCCATCCTCAAAGAAAAGGTTGACCTCGCACTCGCAAATGGTCTCAAAATCATCTTCTGCATCGGTGAAAGTCTCGCACAGCGCGAAGCAAACCAGCAGAACGAAGTGGTTAAGTCAGAACTCGAAGGCAGCGTATTCCACCTCACAGCAGAACAGTTTGCTAATGTCGTAATCGCTTATGAACCAATCTGGGCAATCGGTACAGGCAAGACTGCAACATCAGACCAGGCAGAAGAAATCCACGCATACATCCGCTCAATCGTTGCCGACAAGTATGGCAAGGAAGTTGCTGACAACACATCAATCCTCTACGGTGGTTCATGCAAGGCATCAAATGCCCCTGAACTCTTCGCAAAGGAAGACATCGACGGTGGACTCATCGGTGGTGCATCACTCAAGACTCCTGACTTCAAGGGTATCATCGATGCTTGGAAGAAGTAAACAGTAAAATCATTTCAATGAATTTATTCAAATCTATGAATTTATTCAAACTCACAATCCTCGCTGCCCTCATGGCTGTCACCACAGCCATGAAGGCACAAGGTTTTCTTAGACAACTGGAAACTGAAGCAGAAGGACAAGGCACAATCACTGTCGATCAAGACAGCCGACTCACCGACATCCTCAACGGAATGGTCGTCATCCCAAGCAGCGCAAGCACACACCATACAGCTGCAACCCTCACAACCGAGTCAAAGGTCAAGCAGGAAAGCACAGAAATGGGTGGACGCTCAGCCGGGGTACACACCAAGGCACGCGGCTACAGAATCCAGGTATTTTTCGGTACCAACCAGCGCTCCGATCAGACAAAAGCACAGCAGACAGGAACACGCGTGACACGCCAGTTCCCGGAGCTGCGTGCATACACTTCGTTTGAATCACCGCACTGGCGATGCAGAGTTGGCGACTTCATCCGACGCGAAGATGCCAATCAGTATATGCGCAAACTCCGTTCAAAAGGATTCACCGAAGCCATGGTCGTGCAGAGCGAGATATTCGTCAGTGCCGACCAAATCCAAAACAGATAACAACCCCCAATTAAAAACAATTTAAGGTGATACTAACCCAATACGAGCCATCAGCACTCGAAACACTGAAACAAAATGTTGCTGATGTGCTCACAACTGTAGGTGAAGACATCAACCGAGAAGGACTGGTCAACACCCCCGAGCGAGTAGCCAAGTGCATACTCCAGTTCACCAGCGGCTACAATATCGACCCTGTAGCAATTCTCAATTCAGCAAAATTCAAAGAAGACTACTCAAAGCCAGTAGTCATCAAGGACATCGAATTCTACTCACTGTGTGAGCACCACATGTTGCCATTCTTCGGTAAAGTACATGTTGCTTACATACCCGACGGACAAATCGTTGGGCTCAGCAAAATTCCACGCGTGGTTGACACCCTCTCACGCCGTCTGCAAGTACAGGAACGACTCACACGCGAACTGTGCCAGTGCATACAACAAGCACTGCAACCACGAGGAGTGATGGTCGTAATCGAAGCACAGCATATGTGCATGCAGATGCGAGGCGTGGAAAAGCAAGGTGCCACCACCGTCACAAGCGACTATTCTGGCGACTTCTCAAGTCCACAGATGCGAGAAGAATTCTACAACCAGATTCGCGGCGACCGCAAATAAGGAACCGCACTTCGCCAAAAACACATCCACGATTCGCTGATGATACCACAAGCCACGGTCGATAGAATAATCAGTGCAGCCAACATTGTCGATGTTGTGTCTGGCTATGTCAGCCTGCGCCGAAGCGGTGCAAGCTACAAGGGATTGTGCCCGTTTCACGATGACACCACCCCGTCATTCTATGTCTCACCAGCACGTGGCGTATGTAAATGCTTCAGTTGCGGAGAAGGCGGCAATGTTGTCCACTTCATCATGAAGAAGGAACAACTCACCTACTACGAAGCACTCAAATTTCTCGCAAAGAAGTACGGAATTGAAGTCGAAGAACGCGAACTCACCGACGAGGAACGACAGTCACAAAGCGTCCGCGAAAGTATGTTCGCCGTCAACGAATGGGCTTCAAACCACTTTCACCAGACACTCCTCAACACTACTGACGGACAAGCCATCGGCATGACTTACTTCCGCAGCAGAGGATTTCGCGACGACATCATAGAAAAGTTTCGACTCGGCTTTTGCCTACAAAAATACGATGAAACTGCAAAAGCCGCATTAAAAGAAGGATACAAGGAAGAATTCCTTATCAAGACAGGTCTTTGCTATAAGCGCGACGACGGTTCTCTGCGCGACAAATACTGGGGCAGAGTGATTTTCCCGTGGTTTGGCATCAATGGCAAAATCACAGGATTCGGAGGACGCGTACTTGACGCCCGCACAAAAGGAGTCAACCAAAAATACATCAATTCACCAGAATCTGAAATCTACCACAAGGCAAACGAACTTTACGGTCTGTTCCAGGCAAAGGGACGAATCGCAAAGCTCGACAATGTCATCATGGTCGAAGGATACACTGATGTATTGTCGATGCATCAGGCTGGCATCGAAAATGTCGTGGCAAACTCTGGAACAGCATTGTCCGAAATACAAGTCAAGCTGCTGCGACGATATACACGCAACATCACACTGATTTACGATGGCGACAGCGCTGGCATTCATGCAGCACTACGAGGCACAGACATGCTGCTCGCTGGTGGTCTGCGTGTCAAGATTCTGCTTCTGCCAGACGGTGACGACCCCGATTCTTTTGCACGCAAGCACAATGCAACAGAGCTTCAAGAGTACATCGATCAGCACCAGACCGACTTTATCACATTCAAGGCAAACCTCTACAAAGAGCAGGCAGCAAAGGATCCAATAAAGAAGTCCGACCTCATCGAAGACATCGTAAACTCGATATCGGTCATACCAGAAGAAATCACCCGTTCGGTGTACATTCACCAGTGCAGCGAACTACTTGCCATCAGTGAAGGTACAGTACAGAACGCAGTCAACCAGACACGAAAGAAGAACCGTGAGGAAAAGGCTAAATTAGAGGCACAGAAAGCACAGCAAGCACAAGCAACAGAACAAAGTGCAAGCAACTCACTCCAAGGGAACGATGCCAGCAACACAGGAAGTTATGACGCTGGCATAGGCAGCGATGACATTGACAGCCTCGTGCAAAGCTACGAAGCGATCCAAGGCCAGGGACACACCACGAACCAGACCACAGTTACCAGCACTGATACAGCAGATGTTCAAGCCCATGCAACAAGTCCATCAACCGGCGAGCACACTTCTCCCGCAACCGACGGCCAACAGCCACAAGTGCCAGTTCAAGGTTCTTCGACCACTGCATCAGCAGCAAGACCTATTCATAAGCCAAAAGAAGAGTCCCACTTTGAGGGACTGGAACGCCTCATCATGATGATATTTGTGCGTTTTGGCAACAAAGAATTTGAAATCACAGACGAAGAGGGAAACACACAGACCACCACCATTCAGCAATACATCGTATCGCAGCTTCAAATCGACGGCCTTGAATTTCACTCCCCACTCTACCGGAAGATGCTCGAACTTGCAGCAGGCAGCACAGATATAACCAAAACTCTGCTGAATTCACCCGATACTGTCATCAGTCACGAAGCAGCAGACCTTTTGGTTGACCGCTACAAGTTGTCACAAACAAAAGACATGCCAACAGAAGAGCAATTGTGCGCCGACTACATAGTACACCTGATTCTTGACTACAAATACACAGTGGTCAACACCCAGTTGAAAGACATCCTCCACCGCTTTACTGACCCGGCTGTAATATCCGACCCGGCTGTTGCATCCCAACTTCTGCAACAGCAAATCACACTTTGCGCCATTCAGAAGCAACTTGCCAAGGCGCTCGGCGACCGCACAATGAACACAATGTTTACCTCTATGCGGTAATTTCCCCGCTGAAAAGTGTTCATCGCGTCTTGCACAAAGACGTATCGTCTTTACAAGCAAATGCAGATATTCAAAGCGACTACCAGTCAATGCAAATCAACAACTAACTAATCAGAACAAACATGAAACTGAGAACTTTTACTCTATCAGCCTTTATGATTGCAGCTTGCGCCACTGAGGGACAAATCGTAATCAATGTGGATGCCTTGCAAAAAGGTCCAGAAATAAGCGAAACTCACTACGGAATATTCTATGAAGACATCAACCATGCTGCCGATGGTGGTCTCTATGCAGAACTCATCCGTAACCGTTCGTTCGAGGATGATGCAATGCAGCTGCACAATCCCAAACGAGAGCATGGAAATTCCACTTCTCACAACATAAGCAACTGGTTCACCGTTGGCGGAGCCACCATATCTCTCACACAGCAGAATCTTCTCAACAGTGTTCAGCACAACGCACTCGACCTCCGTCTGTCTGCACCAGGGGATGGAATAAGAAACGAGGGGTTCTGGGGCATGAATGCCGTTGCAGGGCAGAAATACCAACTCACTTTCTTCGCAAAGAGCGAACAGGGATACAAGGGTTCTCTCATCGCACAACTTGTCTCAGCAGATGGCAAGGTGCTGGGATCAGCCACTGTCAAAGTCAAGGCATCGGGCAAATGGAAGAAATACTCTGCCACCATCACAGCCAAGACAGACGACCCAAAGGCGCAGTTTTCACTTATCGGAGACAAGGCGGGTCATCTCCAACTCGATGTGGTAAGCCTCTTCCCTCCAACCTTCAAGAACCGTCCAAATGGCATGCGCCCCGACCTGGCACAAATGCTTGCAGACATGCATCCTCGGTTCATGCGCTTCCCAGGCGGCTGTTTCGTAGAAGGGCAGAACAGTCCTGACAACGCCTTCCGATGGAAACGCACCATCGGTCCAATAGAGGAGCGTGAAGGTCACCTTAATATAAACTGGGGATACCGCACTTCGGACGGAATCGGTTTTCATGAATACCTCCAACTTGCTGAGGATATCGGTGCCAAGCCTCTATATGTGGTCAATGTAGGTATCTGGCACGGGGGATGCGACCCTTACGACAAGATTGACAGTTGGATACAAGAGTGCCTCGATGCCCTTGAATATGCAAATGGCGACATCACCACCACCTACGGAAAGATGCGTGCAAAGAATGGGCACCCTGAACCATTCGGTCTGGAATTTATTGAGATTGGCAACGAGAACTACAACTTCAACATGGAAAACAACTCTGACCAGTCAGACCATTACCCTGAACGATATATTCAGTTCTACAATGCAATCAAAGCCAAGTACCCTTATGTGAAGTGCATAGGCAATGTGGAAGCGTGGAGCACCGACTATCCAAATTGGCGCAACGACTATCCTGTGGACATGGTTGACGAACACTATTATCGCAACCCACGCTGGTTTGCCGACCGCTTCAACAAGTATGATTCCTATCCACGCAATCAGCACAAGGTTTATGTAGGCGAATACGCTGTAACAAGTCAGTTCGGAGATATCGGCAACCTGAATGCCGCTCTCGGAGAGGCTGTTTACATGATGGGCATGGAGAACAACTCCGATGTGGTGGTGATGAACTCTTACGCTCCTATATTTGTCAACGAAAACGATGCTCGCTGGCGTCCCGACATGATTCGCTTCAACTCACATCAGAGCATGGGAACTCCTTCTTATTATGTTCAGAAACTCTTCCCGAACAATATAGGTACACGCGTGATCAAGACCGACTGCACATGGAACTTAATCAAACAGCAACCAGAAACGGTCGAAGCCAAGCCTGTCAATGTAGGCCTCGGAACATGGAACACAGCCGCCCACTACCGCAATCCACAACTCATCATTGACGGCAAGGCAGTTTCGATTGATGACTTCAACAAGTGGCAGCCAGTCAGTGGCAAATGGAATGTCGAAAACGGGGAGTTCGTTCAGCGTACACTTCAACAGCCAGCCATCAGCGTCAGCCCTATGCAGATTGAAAACAACAAGAAATACTCTTTCAAGGTTCAAGCCATGAAGGAGTCGGGAGAAGAGGGTTTCCTCGTACTCATGGGCTATACTGACCGTCAGAACTACCAATGGTACAATATAGGCGGATGGAACAACACCCTAAACAATGTGGAACAGACTGACGGAGGAGGCAAGACCACTATTGCGCGCGACAAGCGGTTTAAGGTGGAGAACAACCGATGGTACGACATCCAAGTAGATGTGGACGGCGACAGCATCCATTGCTATATCGACGGAAAGCCCGACTTTGCTTGCAAGCGTCAGAAAAGAGGAAATATGGAGGGAGTGTATGCTTCCACCACTATCGACGAATCGCAGAAGGTGATGTATGTCAAGGTGGTCAATGTGGGCGAAGGCAGTGCTCCTGGCACGCTTAACCTACAAAATTGCAAGATTGATACAGACTCGCCAAACTCAGTTACTCTGACCCGTCTTGCATCCGCCAATGGCACCGACGAAAACACACTTGACAATCCAACATTCATTTACCCACGAACCACAACCATCAAGCCGACACCTTCGGGCGAATCTGTCGAGTTCGATGTGGCTCCGTTCTCGGTGAACATCATCAACATAAAACTAAAATAAACAACCAAAAAACAATGAAAAAAATCTTTGCTTTGGCAACTACCATGATGGTTGCTACATGTGTACATGCATTTGAACCAGAATGGCAAAAACTGCAACAGACCTTCAATGTGAAAGGAGGAGTAGGTATCGAGCAATTCGTTAAATCCCTCGGTAATATATTGCCGCAGTATCTCGAACCCGAAAACTTTGACAAAAAGAACGGATATTTCTCCTTTTTTGAAGAGGGCGACGGACATTACGGAATAGATGGCTGCTACTGGAACCGTAGCGATGGCAAAAAACTTTTCATTTTGAGCTACACCCAGACAGAAACTTATGCATCAGAAGCACCAGATGATGTAGTATCGCAATGGGGATTCTGCAACTCGTATCCTGACAACGACGACCACTACACCATCTACGATTCTGGCTGCATGGCATATCTGTACAATGACGCCACAAAACAACTCGTTCCGATGGCAGCACCACCATTCAACGGTCTTGACCTAAATTGCCGCAAACACTATTACCTCAAATTACCGCAAAGTGGCAAGGACATCGCGGTTTATGAGAAGATTACCGATGAGATAAATTTAAGTCACACTTTGAAATGGAACGGCAAATCGTTCGACTTCGTCAAGTCTCCAATCTCGCTGCTCGAACTGTACACAACCGACACCAATGGTGAAAAGACAAACATTCGCAATGCACCTAACGGCAAAGTGGTTGACGCATTGCCTATCGGGGGTGCATACAGCATGTTCATCGACAAAATCCAGAATGGCTGGTGCCATATCTATGGTGGGGTGGTATATGAAGCCGAAGCAGATGAGAGCCGCATACTTGAAGGAGATGCCGATGATTATTGGATTCATAATTCCGTTATAGGAGCTACCGGAAAAGGCAGTGGTAGTGTAACACTAAGAAAGAGTCCAACAGCAAATGCACAGGTGGTATTCCAGAGTCAACCTGATGCAGTGATACACCCGATTGAAGTAAGTGGCGACTGGGTAAAGGTTAATATCGCCCAAACAAAGACCCAGGGCTGGATGCTCATAAAGGACATTTGTTCGAATCCATTGACCACTTGTCCTTAATAAAATTGCTCCAAATACACACAAGTAGTAAACCTCAATCAGGGTACTTTTACCAAATCAGAAAAGAACTATACACAAACAACAATTAGTTGCGCTCAGCGGAAATTTAGAGGCAGAGAAACATATCTTTCGCCACTGAATTTCCGCTGAGTCATATGGGGCGCAATGGGGTTCCATTGTAACCGAGAAGCGACATTGCAGATGACGAAAAGAAGGCTTGTCAGCGCGTAACAGTCTAATGGACGATTTGGGATAATTAATTACACAAAAAAACTTGACAAAATCATAGTTACGATTTTGTCAAGTTTACTAAAATGTCTATTTTCACAAACCGACATCCTCAATACTTAATTGTCTATAAATTTAGTGAGTTAATAAATCCTTCATTCAATTCGTTTTTACATACATCTCGTATGCATCTTTTTTCATTCTTACATTCAATTCATCTCCCATAAGGGAGCATAGTGTTAAGCACATTTCAATTTCTCATATATATAAAAGCACATATATTCTTTTGGTCATTCTTACACATTCATTTCTTTTGGTTCATCAGCACATAAATCCTATCATCATTTCATCTGCACATTTCATCTTTCTGGTAGTGCAACTTAGTCTAAGCACATTTTAATTTCTTAATGGTGCAAATATGAGAACAGTGCTATTTCTTAAAGAAGGCTTCATATGTTCCATCATCGAAGAAGATTCTCACCTCTGTGATTTTTCTCTCCGGACGCTGCATAGCCTCCACGGTTTGCTTTATTACCGATGTCACATCAAGCTGTGGCATCGAACTGTGTACCCTACCTGTATTATTCTGTTCACTCAAACCAACTTTTGGAGTCACATCCAAGCCTGAGAACAAGTCACGAACTCCGCTTTGTGCCTCGTTTGATTTTTCTGCATTCTGGGAGGTTGCCGATGTTTGTGACAAATAGATGTCACCAACACCCAGGAACATCCAATTTGGATTGATCTCCGGAAAACCGGAAAGTATGCCACGCATTATTTGCAGCGTTGGTTTGCTTCGTCCACTTGTAATATGTGATAGGGTCGCAGGAGAAATACCAGTACGAGCCGAGAACTCTACATATGTCAGCTTCGACTCATTTACTATATACTCTATGCGTTCCTTGTCAGTCATCATTATATATTATAAATTATATATGTATGGAATCACCTTTGGGTCTTTTCATCAGTCCGGACATTCATCATTCGCATTCTAATCATCAGCACAAAACCTAAATGCTCAAAATACCATTGTCCGAAACTTGCATGAATAATTTATTCACGATAACCAGTCCAGGTTAATTCAATTCTTACTCTTATATACTTTTCTTCACTTTATTGATTGGTATGGTCGAAAACGGAATTGCATTTTGTCTATTACAGCCCTTAATCACATCATTGAGCGATACACTGCATTTTCAACAAAAAATGTTCACTTCCGAATTCGTTTACAAAAGTAGTACATTTTTTCGACACGACCAAACATTTTGCAAATTATTTTTATATTTTTTACATTTTCACAATGTTTCAATTAGTAAACCACTCTTATACAATTTGAAATCATACAAATAACTATCAACTTCATCCACTTAAAGTATTATTTATGCATTCCACACTAATTTGCTTATAATTCGCAGATTACACAATCACAATCCATTAATAATACCATTGTATCACACCATTGTTGCATTATTCTATATTTTATTACATGCATCACTTTAACTAATACATCATATTCATTGATTTCCAATATATTTTATTCTCATTATTCATTATGCAACAATGTGCATATATAATCGTATCACCCTGCGTTTACATTCTTACGCACACCCTTTACCTTTTTAACATCACATTCTGTTAACAACATTGTAAATGGCACAGCAGACTTTGCATTCGATTTGTAAAGACCGTCTTTCACATTGTACATTCACCTTTTTCAATTCACAACCATTCAAAAACCATTATGCAGCCTAATCGAGCACATATTGTACCGCACCCAACCCATCAATCAAACAAGCGAATGTCACGCATCGAAAACAGCTCTAATCTGCTGATAAATATAAATAAACGCGCAAAATTCTTGTATGGATTTTTTACGCTAAAAAGTTCAGAAACGCCCTTTTGCACATATACCCATAGCGTTTTCTAACAACAAAAAGGCCTTTTAAAGGAGTAATAAGCCATATCAATACTGGTTTCAACGGTTTTCAGCCCACTTTTTTCATACAAAAATATGTCTTTATCAAACCTACGAGAACATGCATACCAGGTTCGCTCATATGGCGACCCACAAAAAATAAGCAGGCGCAATACAATCATGTTGCAGCCTACCCTATCACACTTTATTGCCCAGCCTCTTGACAGGAAGAGTCAAAAAAAACATCGAGCAAACCGAGCAGGAATAATAGATTGGAATAAAAATCAAATCAATTTGCAAAGCAATAAAACGGCCCAGCAAACCCAACAACGAGAATACAATAACACAACGGAATAAAAAAAACAAGAGGTTTTATACGATTTCGTGCGGGTAAGTTCACTCTTGTACCTGTATGCATCACCGCTAATTCGTATATACCTCATGATGTTATACTACATACCTTGTAAATGCTTCGCAGCATGAAATGATGGTTTCATGGCATGAAATGACGGTATTGCGACTTGATACGACGATTTCATGGCGCAATACCATGAATTTTTATTAAGGGCTTCATCATTTTCATCACCCCCATGAACTCAACTTTGATCCACACATATTCTTGCAGAGCCAAACAAGAGAAGGCAAGAATACGCAACCGGATGCAAATGAACGCAAAGGTTCCCTCTATAAAGAGGTAAGGCAAGAGATTTAGTGAAGGATGAAATAGATCAGCTCTTTCATGATGTCAGCATTGGAAAGATTTGCGCCTTTGTTGACACCTTTCAACTGCAAATCTGCCTCACGAAGTTTTCCAATAATCTGCATTGTCTTCATTCCCGAATAGTGCTGCATAGTTGTTATCACATCGCGAGTCTGCCATGACTGTATTTCCAGATGCTGGGCAATTGACTCTGCTGTTCGCTGTGGCGCATAATAAGCCTGCATAACCTGAGCAAACAAATTAAACAATGCAGCAATCACCACCTGAGGTGCGACACTCTTTGGATTGGAGTTGAAGTAGGCAATAATCTGGTTTGCCTTATATACATCCTTATTAATAATAGCAGTGTTGAGTTCCCACTGATTGAATTCCTTGCTAATTCCGATGTTGCGTTCAATCTGTTCTGGAGTCACATTTCGCCCCCCACCCTCAGGCAGTGTAATCAGAAGTTTGTCCAATTCACTTGCCATTCGACTTAAATCGGTTCCGATGTTTTCGGTAAGCATCATTGTGGCCTGTCTGTCTATTGACACATTATGCGCTTTCAGATATTCAGTGATGAAAGACGGAAGCACACCTGTTTTCACCTTCGGACTTTCGAACACTACCCCAACCTTCGCAATGGCAGTCACCAGTTTTTTCGACTTGGTCACATTGCCATTCTTATGACTGATGACAAGTACAGTCGATGGCAATGGGTTTTGCACATATGTTAACAGTTCTTCAATTTTTTGCAAATTCTGCGCCTCCTTAACAATCACGACCTGATGTTCTGACATCATTGGATAGCGTCGGGCATTATTGATGATGTCACGGTAGTCAGTCTCGCGGGTGCAATAAATGGTCATTTGATTGAAAGCCTTTTCCTCCTCTGGGAGAACTGTTGACTCTATGCATTCAGTCACCTTATCTATATAGTACGACTCCTCCCCCATCAACAGATAAACAGGAGCGAACTTGCGTGAACGGATGTCAGAAATGAGGGTACTATATGTAACCGTAGATGATGATTGCTTTGCCATGATGAGGGTGTTGTTTGTAATTATTATGCAAACTTACACAAAAACATTGAAGAAATGAAATGAGAACGGATTTTTTTTACTACTTTTGTGCACAAATCACAAAAAACGATGGTTTAAAGAACAAACCAACAGATAACTGCGAACTGATTATGCCATCGAAAGACTAATCCTGAAATCCGACATCAGCATGAAGAAAACCGGAGGAGCAGGAGCAAATGAGACCAAAAAAAAACACAAAAGCAATAACCAATGGAGCAACTGAACCTGCCAGCATACGATGCAAAACTAAAACGCAGCCCAGACGGGAAACCTCAGATATGGGATGTGCTCCGACAGCAATATGTGGCTTTGACTCCCGAAGAATGGGTTCGGCAACATTTCGTCCATCACCTCATCGACAATCTTGGTTACCCGCAGACACTCATGGCAAACGAAGTCGGCATTGAATTGAACGGTATGGCTCGCCGCTGTGACACGGTGCTATACACCCAGACACTGACGCCGAAGATGATCATCGAATACAAACGCCCGAATGTCAAGATCACGCAACGGGTATTCGACCAGATAGGCCGTTACAATCTTGTCATGCATGTTGACTATCTCATTGTGAGCAACGGCATCAACCACTTTTGTTGCCGGATGGATTACGAACACCAGACTTATGAGTTTCTTCAAGAGATTCCGAGTTTTGGAACATTGTCATGAATGTGGTAAGTGTAGCAACTGGCATAAAAGCGAACTCACAGAACCGGGCATAGAACGAACCTATGCGTACAATGTTATTGACAGCTCTTGAAACGGATGCCTGAGAGCAGTGCCAGAAGTCAACATCTGAAATCAATGCAATATAAACAATATCTATCTAACTAATAAAAACAAACTGACATGAAACGACATTTTCTAACAATTATCTGCATGCTGATTGCCACTACCCTATTGGCACAGCAGCCAAAGGTTTATATGACAAAAGACATTTCACCTGAAGGTCTGGTTCGTATTTATGAAGCGCTCGGAGTGAAAGCCAAAGGCCGTGTTGCCGTAAAAATCAGTACGGGCGAACCTGGAGGGCACAATTTTCTGCAACCTTCACTCATCGGCAAACTGGTGAAAGAAGTAAACGGTACAATCGTGGAATGCAACACAGCATACGGCGGCAAGCGTGCGTCGTTTGAGCAGCACTGGCAGACTGTACGCGACCATGGTTTCCTCGACATAGCGAAAGTTGACCTGATGGATGAAGAGGGAGAATTTGAAATACCAGTAAAAGACACTACCCACATCAAGAGCGACATCGTAGGCAGTCATCTGCAAAACTACGATTTCATGATTAACCTCGCACATTTCAAGGGGCACACCATGGGCGGTTTCGGTGGTGTCATCAAGAACCAGTCAATCGGTGTTGCATCAGCAAACGGCAAGGCAAACATTCACACCGCAGGCGCAGCACAAAAGACCAACCGCATGTGGGCTGTACGCACCAACCAGGATGCCTTCCTCGAGTCGATGGCAGCAGCGGCACAAGCCGTTCATGACTATTTCAAACAGCGCGGCGACATCATCTACATCAATGTGATGAACAACCTCAGTGTTGACTGCGACTGCGACTCACATCCTCACGACCCCGAGATGAAGGACATCGGCATACTTGCATCGACCGACCCTGTCGCCCTCGACCAGGCATGTATCGACCTTGTGTTCAATTATCCATCCAAAGAAGGAGACAACGCTGCTGCGCTAATCGAACGCATCAACTCACGCCATGGCGTCCACACTGTTGAACAAGCCGAGAAGATTGGCCTGGGCAGCCGCAAGTACGAACTGGTAAAGATTAAGTAAGCCACTTCTGAACTACTGCCCAAGTCTTATAATCACAAATCGGAATGAAAGTACTTCCGAGATGAACACAAAAAAAGCGTATTGTCACCAAGCGATGACAATACGCTTTTTTATCCTGATACAATTGTTGCACAGCCATACACAGCCACCAGCCCACACAAAAGTCACTACGCCCTATCGCTGTCGTCGAGCACTAAGGCGTGAGTTCCGTGAAGCAGTATTGCCCTTATGCGACCTTGCGTCCTTCTTTTTATTATAGAAGAAACGAGGTTGACGAGTCACACGCTTGTCATGACGCACATCCTTCAACAAGCGGTCGCACAGCACATGAGCAATAAGCGACGCACCATCTTTGTTCGGGTGTACATTGTCAGGGAGAAGATGGACATAAGGCAGAAAAGCAGTGTGAAGGTCAATCACAGGCAGGTGCATCTCCCTCGCCACTTGTCGAATATACGGAATCACCCCTGCAACAATGGTGCTGTCATTGATTCCCCACTGAGGCTGACGACACGGAATTGGCAGACACAGATACACAGCAGGATGCGTCGGCAAGTCCTGGAAACTCCTTACCAGTTCGCGCAGATCGTCCTTGAAACTCTCGTTGTATTGCCAGTTCTGGGGTTTAGTGTCGTTTGTGCCCAGTTTGATGGTGACGATGTTGGGATTATAAGCCAAAGCATCACGATAAATCTGTTCGTTCATGTACGGACGGTCGCCCTTGTTCATCAGCGTACGCGCCGCAATGCCAAAGTTACGAACCTCGTAGCCCTTTCCAAGCAATCGTCCCAGCACCATGGGATAACTGTCGTGTTCACGGTCCTTAATGCCGGTGCCGTAAGTGATGCTGTTGCCTACACATGCCACCCGTATCACTTCCTGCCCAACAGCCGACAGCAATCCAGTCACAAGCACGAGCAGAACCATTCCCAGTCGTTTATTCATATTGTCAAAATGTTAGTGTGTATAAAAAGGATTTCTCCGCAAAGATAGCATATTTCATTCAAATACTCAAACTTTTTCAGCATTTTCCCTATCTGTTACATGTATAGAGAGTGAATGGGAAAAGTTTTCACGGTCAGAATGAGCGCCGTGTCAATAATTATGCTTATCTTTGCTGCAAATTAACATAATCATACTGATACAAGTTTCGCATGCTCAACTTACACGATAAGTTGAATAATACCAATACAAGAATTTAGACAACATGAACTATTCAGGATTAATCATCGCCATTACGACCTTCCTTGTCATAGGGCTGTTTCACCCCATCGTCATCAAGGGAGAATACTATTTTGGGACTCGGTGCTGGTGGGTGTTTGCGCTGGCTGGTACGGCATTCATCATAGCAAGCCTCTTGGTCAGCGACTCCATCATCAGCCCTGTATTAGGTGTCATTGGATGCTCGTGCCTATGGAGCATTTTGGAAATCTTTGAGCAAAAAAAGAGAGTCGAGAAAGGTTGGTTTCCGATGAACCCCAAGCGCAAAGACGAGTATTCGTCAAAATCCTGACAGGGCAACGAAACGAGAGAAGAGAGAAAGCCTGTTTTAACTTTTAATTTATAACTTTTACTTATATATTTTATGAACAAGAAATCATTACTCCTGAGTTCACTGCTCATTTGCGGACTGGATGCAGCCCATGCACAGTTCTTCGGAATGAATGTGAACCGCGACAGCATTCAGAAAGTGACGAATGCAGACTATGCCGACATGATTGCCAAACTGGGCATTGCAGAACCACGCCCTGGCAGAGACCCGAACAATCCTGATGCGAACCGATTGCCCAACTACGACGAACTCATGGCAAATCCGTTTGTCCACTACCCCGAGGCATTGGTAACATTCGACGGTAGAAAGGTCAAGAACGCAAAAATGTGGAACAAGGTGAGACGCCCCGAACTGGTCAAATACTTCGAGGACGAGGTCTATGGACACATCCCCGACAATGTGCCAGCCGTCAACTGGAAAGTGGTCAGCGAAGAAAAGGTCGATATGAACGGCATTGCGTGTGTCAACCGTGTGCTCTCAGGAGTGGTTGACAACTCGATGTGTCCGTCCATCACAGTCGAGATACAGGCTTCCATTCTCTACCCAGAAGGTGCAAAGGATGTGCCTGTCATCGTCGAATACGGCTATATGGCAGGCAGACCGTCACCATTTGCGATGTCGTTTGTACGGCAGAATGGTCCACAGACTGAGTCGTGGCAAATGATGGTGGTCAAACGCGGATGGGCTGCCGCAACCATTGTCACGGGTTCGATTCAGGCCGATGGCGGACAAGGACTCCGGTCGGGCATCATCGGACTGTGCAACAAGGGTGAATACCGCAAGCCACAAGACTGGGGTGCATTGCGTGCATGGGCATGGGGCACATCCAAGTTGATCGACTACATGGAGAGCGATGCTACATTCGATGCTACCAAAGTTGCCATCGAGGGTGTGTCGCGCAATGGCAAGGCATCCCTTGTCGCCATGGCATTCGACCAGAGAATTGCCGCAGGATTTATTGCCTCATCGGGCAAGGGAGGTGCTGCGGGATGGCGGCGATGGTGCGGTGAAAGTGTCGAGAACCTCACTTCATCGGGCGAATACCACTGGATGGCAGGCAGTTTCCTCAAATACGGTGCTGAACCTCTGACTGCAAACGACCTCAAAATCGACCAGCACGAACTGATTGCACTCTGTGCGCCTCGTCCATGTCTGATTTCGGCTGGCAGATTTGATGCCGACAAATGGCAAGATGTGATGGGTATGTTCATGATGGCAGCCAAGGCAAGTCCAGTATATGAGTTGCTCGGGGCAAAGGGGTTGGGAACCGACGTGCTCCCACGCCAAGACGAAGGACTGATGGACGGACAACTGGCATATCGGCAGCACAACGGCGGGCACGAGGCAGGACCCAACTGGCCATACTTCCTCGATTTCTTCCAAAAGAATGTGGTTGACAAGTGATGCAGCCAAGCGCAATACGCTGTCAGTTCCATCTTATCCATGTATTGCTCCCCATGCCATGGTTGAACAAAAAGAGAGAGGGTGTGTCAGTTACTATACCGACACACCCTCACTTCTTTTTTATTCAAATATAGGATTGTTTTACTTCTTCACTACTTCATAGATACGGAGTCCATAAATTCCGTATGCCACATAGAGTCGTCCGTCTGCACCTTTCTTTATGTAATTAGACGACTGACCGATTAGGCTTGAACCATGATTTTGGATAGCAGTGGTTTCGGTTATCTTGAACTTAGCAATTGGCGAAAGGGTTACAAGGTCGTTTGCCTTAATGTCAGACTTATTGTAAACCTTCACTCCGTTGCCTGAAGCAAGGTAGATGAATTCGTCATCGACATCTACGCCATTTGCAGAAGCAGTGGTCACAGCTACTTGCTTCCCTGTGAAGTCAAATACTGCAAGTTTGTTGTTTCCGCGACATACATAAATGTAGTTGTCATCACAAATGCACACATTCTTGCCATCTTGAGGTGTAAGAGCTCCGACATTGAATGTAAGGATTGGTGAACCACTTAATGCTGCATTCACATCTGCCTGTACATCATAAACTTCGACTGTACCATTCTCAGAGTCGTGAAGCGTAACGAGGCGATTATTGTAAAGATATACATATTTGCCTTGATATTCACCTTCGAAATATGTGTTTGCAGGTTTCTTGTCCCTTGATGTCGATGGGAACACATTGATTGCTCCCTGTGACCATCCAGAGATAGTGACAAGGTTGTTTCCTACAAGTTCCACGCAGTTGGCAGACTCACCATTGAGATTGACACGAGTGTATGTCTTTTCTATATCATTGTCAAACATGCCATTTGCATTCACTGGCAACTCAAAGAGAGCAGCTCCAACCTTGCTGCTTGTACCTGCTGCATAAATCATACCATTATTATATAATGTATGGTTGAATTTCATCTCTTGACTTCTCCAAGTCTGTTCGAAGAGTGTTCCTTGAGGGTTGTATGCATCAACTTTAATTACATCCATGTAACCGCCCCACTCAGTTGATTCAAACTTTTGATTCGAATGCCATCCAAGATAGAGCAAGCTTTGGTCTTCATTGAATGCAAAGCCTGTTGCCGAGAACGGATGTTCACCTGGCGGAGGAAGGATTCCGATGATTTCGACCAGTTCAAGATTTGGGTCTTCATCTTTTTTACCGACCTGAGCACGGCATTCAGTAGCAGGAAGATAGTATTTGGCAGGATTAAACAAGACACCATCATTGATCTGTGCGGCTGCGAGTTCCTCTGCTCCAAGAGTTGCTCCGCCACCGTTGATTTCTTCAGCAAGCACATCAAGATTACCACAAAGAGTCGTAATCTGTGGGTTTGTAGGCTGATAAGCATTGAGTACAAGTTTACCAGTATTCAGTACTGAACGGTATTCTAAGTTTTCACCCACAATACGCCCTTCATTTCCTGCTGCATACATTGTTGTTGTGTTGTTGACATTAACGATTGCATCTTTCAAATAGAGTTTGCAACCATCGATGTACAAGTTTTCAGCGCTCAACTCTTCTTCAACATAAATTTTAGTATTGCCACCCGACAGGTTCATACTACCCTTGATAGTTGAACATTTTCCAAAAATATAGGTTGATCCAGAATTGATGTATGCGTCGCCAAGGCAGAGGAATGTGTTTGCGAATGTCATGTCGCCTCCGTTTGATGTATTGAAATCACCAGCAAGTGTAACAGGTCTGTTGCTGTAGAAGAAAGAGCCAGTCTCAACGAAAAGGGTGCCGCCCTGGTCTGATGCTGTCTTAGCGACATACAGTTCGTCCGTGTCGCGTGGGAAAAGATACAGTTTGGAGTTTGCCTTAACCTGTACGCTGGTAATCTTTGAAACTTTTCCGTCGTAATACGGATTGATTGTTCCCCAGCACTTCACCACCTGTGACTTACCGTCGCCGATATTGAGTTGTCCGTCTTGCCATGCGTAAAGTCCCCAGTTGAGTGTACCCTTTGGCAGTATGTAAACATTCATGCTTGGATTGCCTTGAACATTTGCTACCGTCCAAGTACCTTCAACATAGATTGAGACATTGTCTGCTTTGTTCATGTCGAGACGGTCAGTAAATGTTACTCCCTCAGGGATGTAATATGTCATTCCAGACTGCAGAGGCAGATAAACATTAGCTCTCTCTGGTTGCCACCATTGATTGCCTTGACTTGCAAAATATGCGTTGTAGGCTTCTGAGAGGTTGATAGCATCTCCTGGTATTTCAGGAGCATCTTCGTCCAATGCGGCTCTTGTAACACTCCTTGTGGAGAAATCAGTATTCACGAACAGACGCTGTGAAAGCT
>JAGHSZ010000115.1 GCA_018065565.1 Candidatus Colivivens caballi | reverse complement strand
GATTGCTGTGCGGAACGAGGAAGCAATGCGAGCATTGTGACCGAGTGACAAACAGCAAGATGCCGAAAGAAAGCCAAAAGCGGCGAAAAGTTTATTTAAGCCCATCAGTTATATTGTTTATTGTAACGGTGAATTTATAGAACCCACCTAAAACCTAACAACCAAATACGACAGACTGAAATGAACCCATACATAGCAACCATCATATCGCGCGAACTCGACATCAGTCAGCGCCGAGTGGAGGCAGTACTCCGACTGCTGTCGGAAGGATGCACCATTCCGTTCATCAGCCGTTACCGCAAGGAAGCAACTGGTTCGCTCGATGAAGTGCAGATTGCCGCCATCAGCGACAAGAACGACAAACTGTGTGAACTGGAAAAGCGTAAGCAGACCATTCTCTCGACAATCGAGGAACAAGGGAAACTGACCCCAGAGCTTCGGCAACGCATCACTGACTCATGGAGTCCGACCGAACTGGAAGACATCTATGCGCCCTACAAGCCAAAGCGCCGCACAAGAGCAGAAGTGGCTCGTCAGCGTGGACTTGAACCTCTCGCCATGTATCTGCTTATGCAGCAAAATGGCGATGTGGCAGCAAAGGCACAGACATTTATCAGTACAGACAAAGGCGTGGAAACTGCCGAGGAAGCACTGCAAGGTGCCATGGACATCATCGCAGAACAAGTCAGTGAAGACGAACGCGCCCGCAACACCATACGCAACAACTTCAACCACGATGCTGTCATCACCTCACGAGTGATAAAGGGCAAGGAGGAGGAAGGACAAAAGTACCGCGACTACTTCGATTTCAGCGAACCTCTGCGCCGATGCGCCTCACACCGTTTGCTTGCCATGCGTCGCGGCGAAACCGAAGGCATTCTGAAAGTGAGCATCAGCGGTGACGACGAACTGTGTCTGGAACGACTCGACCGACAGTTTGTGCGCAACCAAAGTGAAGCCGCACAGTATGTCGCCAAGGCTGTTGCCGACTCGTTCAAGCGACTGCTCAAACCACAGATTGAGACCGAATTTGCAGCATCGTCAAAGGAGATAGCCGACAAGGAGGCCATCAAGATATTCGTCAAGAACCTGAAACAACTGCTCATGTCAGCACCTCTTGGACAGAAGCGCGTATTGGCCATTGACCCAGGATTCCGTACCGGATGCAAAGTGGTGTGCCTCGATGCAGAGGGCAACCTGCTCCATAACGAAGCCATATTTCCACATCCACCAAAGAGCGAATATGCCAGAGCCTCAACAAAGATTTGGGCACTGGTCGAACAATACAAGATAGAAGCCATATCTATCGGCAACGGAACCGCCAGCCGTGAGACAGAAGCATTCATACAGGGGCTTGGTCTTCCTGAAAAGATTGGTGTGTTTGTTGTCAGCGAAGACGGTGCATCGATTTATTCTGCATCGAAGGTGGCACGCGAGGAATTTCCCGACTACGATGTCACCGTGCGTGGAGCAGTCAGCATCGGCAGGCGTCTGATGGATCCATTGGCAGAACTGGTAAAGATCAGTCCTGACAGCATCGGAGTTGGTCAATATCAGAAGGATGTGAACCCTACCGAACTGAAACACTCACTCGACCAGACAGTGGTGTCGTGTGTCAACAAAGTTGGTGTGAACCTCAACACCGCCAGCAAGCACCTCCTCACCTACATATCAGGACTCGGTCCAGCAACAGCACAAAACATTGTGGACTACCGCAAACAGAACGGGGCATTCACCACAAGGCGCGAACTGCTGAAAGTGCCAAAACTCGGTCCGAAGGCTTACGAGCAATGTGCGGGGTTCCTGCGTATCGAAGGCGGCAAGCAGCCACTCGACAACTCTGCCGTACACCCGGAGCGCTACCCAATCGTAGAACAGATGGCAAAAGACCTGCACTGCACCGTTGCCGACCTCATGGCAGACAAGCAACTGCGACAGAAGATCGACATCAACCACTATGTCACCGATGAGGCTGGCATCCCTACCCTCACTGACATACTCAGCGAACTCGACAAGCCAAGCCGCGACCCACGCAAGCAACTCCAGCAGTTTGAATTCAGTCATGAAGTCCATGAACTCAGCGATGTACGCGAGGGAATGGAACTGCCAGGTGTTGTCAGCAACATCACCAACTTCGGCTGCTTTGTCGATGTAGGAGTACACACCAAGGGGCTTATCCACATTTCACAATTGGCAGACCATTTCGTGAAAGACCCAACCGAGATTGTGGCACTGCATCAGCATGTAATGGTCAAGGTGATTGGCGTTGACATGCAACGCGAGCGCCTGTCACTGAAATTGATGCAAATCATATAATACATAAATAGTACACACCGCATAAATCTCAACACATCCCTACCCCATGACAGCAAAATTCTTCAAAAGCAGTCCACGAGCAGACATGTGTCCCGACAGCACACTGCCTGAATACGCATTCATCGGTCGTTCAAATGTTGGCAAGTCGAGTCTCATCAACATGCTCACTGGTCAGAAAGGACTGGCGATGACTTCATCGACACCAGGCAAGACGATGCTCATCAACCACTTCATCATCGATGCCACCAATCCGCAGCAGCCCACCGACGGCTATTTCATAGTCGATCTGCCTGGCTATGGATTTGCACTGCGCGGCAAACGCGAAATGGACAAGTTGTGGAACCTCATTTCGCATTACATCCTCGACCGCGAACAGTTGACATGCCTGTTCGTGCTCATTGACATACGCCACGAGCCACAGAAGAAAGACCTCGACTTCCTCACTTTCCTTGGCGAAAACGGTGTGCCATTTTCCATCGTATTCACCAAGGCAGACAAGTTGTCAAGAGCAAAATACATGTTGAATGTTCACAACTACATCGAGGCGCTGAAAGAGCAGTGGGAGGAACTGCCTCCCTACTTCATCACAAGTTCCGCCACCCGACTGGGACACGATGAGCTGCTCGACTACATCAGCAACATCAACAAGGAACTAAAACAATAGTCCTCACACCCCCGCCAACTGGCGCAGGGGTGCAAGGACTAAGGCAAAACTGTGAGCGGAGACTGGGTCCGCCCCTAATACAACATCGTCAGAGTCTGGGTTATCATCAGGAACACTGCCGCCGAAGATGCCGACACCAGTAGATAGAGCGCAGCATAACCCAGATAAGTGGGCAAGTGCCGCATTACACGCCGAGTGAACCCGTTGTCAGGGAGTTCCTCACGCGTCTGTTCTTTCAAAAACTTAAGAACCAAAGCATCATCATCCATCTTATTCATAGCCATGTTGTTTTAAATATACTGCAAGTTTTTGTTTTCCGCGGGACAGGTACGACTTCACTGTCCCTTCTGGCATTTCTGTTATCTTCACTATTTTGTCAATCGGCAAGTCCTCGACAAGTCCCAGCGTGATGCATGTTCGCTCCTTGTCATTCAGGACTCCCATTGCTGTCTGCAAATCCAGGCGAAAGGAGCCCGATGTCATACCTTGTGAGCCATCTGAAACATTTGCAGGCTGTATGCCATTGAGCGAAACTCCGTCATCGTCATCATCCCCCTCATTGTCCAGCAGACGGAGCGTGGTCTTCGAGTTCTTCCTCAGATGGTCCTGCCACACATTGTAAGCAATCCGGAACAGCCATGTCTTGAAACTCGACAACTGCCGAAACGAACGGATGTTGACATAGACCTTGATGAAGGTTTCCTGCGCAAGGTCGTCGCTGAGCATCTCATCGCCCGCAGTCTGGCTAAGGAAGAACCGGCGCACAGGCGACTGATACTTCTTGACCAGACGCTCAAAAGCACGGCCACTGCCATCAGCAATGACCTGTGCTATGAGGGTTAAATCGTCAAGCGAGAGAATATTCATCTTTGCATTTCACTTTTGTTGAATGACATCAGGCGATTATTTCTCATCGTTCTTGGCAGCATCGTTCACATCAATGTCGGTCTGATTGTTCTTTCTCCATCGGCGTGCAACAACTGAACCAATGACCAATGCAAGACCAACACCTGCTACAGGGAATGTGAATGGAGAGAACTGTCCGTCACCTCGAATGATAGTGACTATGATGAAGCCTACGCCCACAAGCATGATGACGAGTCCCCAGATGAAAATCTTCTCAACATTTGCCATCTGCTCCTGAGGTTTGTTCTCTGCTTCAATGAAAGAAGTCACATCCTGATCCTTTTCAATCATCAGGCGCAGCAGTTCGGCACGCTCCTTTTGCTTGCGACGACTAAATGACACGACAAGGAACACGATGGTGATTGGCAGCAATGCTCCACAGAACACTATGCCTAAAATAGGGATAAGCAAGTTGGAGTCAAAAGACATTTCTTTCTCGTGACCTTGCTTCGCCTTCAGTTCCTGCAATTCCAGTTTCTTCATTTCAATAGCCAGAGCCATTGCAGAATCGGTGGCAACAGTATCAGGAACTGCAACTGCGGCATCTGTCGTCTTCACCGCCTGAGCAGTTTGTGAATTGCTGGTTGCATTGTTTGGTTTAGCACACACTGACATTGTCATTCCTGACATAAGAGTTGCAACAAGTGTTGCAATCATGATAAAATGTTTCATACAGTTTTTGTTTTTTTTATTGAGTTAATATTTCATTATTGTCTGTCGTTGTCACTGCCCTCGGCAGCAAATCAAATCGGCTTACACCCATATAGACGCAGCAAAGTTAACAAAAGTTGCAGAGATATGAAAAAAAAGTTATAACTTTGCAGCACAAATATAAAAACAAACGCAAAACTCATGAACCTTGACTTAATCAAAAGTTCCATCCTTGCTGGAATCTGCATCGGTATAGCCGGATTTGGCTATCTCATGAGCAAGGACATCGTAGGAATAGTTCTCTTCACATTCGGACTGCTCGCAGTTGTCAACTATGGCTTCAAGCTCTTCACAGGCACTGCCGGATTCTGCGGCAGCAGCCGAGGTCTGCCGGTCAAGCAGATTCCTGTGGTCCTGCTCGGCAACATCATCGGCACACTGCTCGTTGCCCTGCTCACATATGCATCGGGCAAAGACCTGCAAGCCGTGGCACAGGGCATATTAGAGTCGCGTCTGGAAAACGGCATTATCCGCAGCGGCATCCTTGCCATCGGATGTGGTTTCATCATGACCACAGCAGTCAACTTCGCAAAGTACAAAGGTCAGTGGTTGCCTCTGCTGTTTGGAGTCCCTATCTTCATCGTATGCGGATTCCCTCACAGCATCGCTGACGCATTCTACTATCTTGCCACCCCACTTTCTTTCTGGTCAGAACACCTTATTAATATAATAGGACTCTACATTGCCATCGTGGCGGGCAATGCCATCGGATGCAACCTCGTCCGACTGATCACATGGAATAAGGAAAGCTGACATTCACACCTGTCAAAGGACAGTCGTGTTACTGTATCGTCGTGGCGGCAACAACTCCATAAGCAGTACGAGCGAAATGCAAGAGCCACGACACCAATATATCTCCGATTGGGGATTAACACAAAAATCACCGGCACTCTTACAAGAATGCCGGTGATTTTTGTGATTATGCAGAATGTATCTGACTGCCCGACCGCCTGTGTAGGCGAGCAGTCAGATGCAGAAATGACTTAGAGGTCCTTGTACTGTACATACTTCTTTGCGTCAGCAGGCTTCTTCAAAGAAGTGTAAGCCTGATAGAGGAAGTAACCCCAGAGGCGTGGGTTTTCAGGAGCAAGTTCTTCTGCCTTCTTGAAGTAACCGACAGCTTCGTTGATGTACTTTGTGCAGACATCAGTCTTTGTGCGGTTGTCCATTGCAATCTTCCATGTGGCAGTACCAGCAGAAGACCATGCTTCTGCATTTGTGCCAGTAACAGCAGCGGCAGCCTTGAATGCTTCAACAGCCTCAGCATACTTGTTGTCCTGGAAGAACATTACACCTTCTGTGTAGAAAGCATAGTCGTCGTCTGGATAGCGCTCCTTGAGCACCTTGCAGAGAGCCTTTGCTTCATCAAACTTCTTTTCGTTTGAGAGGTATTCCAGTTTAACTTTTGGGAAGAACTTCTGTGAAGGGTCGATAGCCATACCTTTGTCACAGATTTCACACCACTTGTCCATCTGACCACGCTGCTTGTAGATTTCCATCAAGTCGTTGCAAGCCATCACTGCATAGTTCTTGCTTGCGAGTGACTTTTCAAGCATTGGGATGAGTGCAGTGGAGTCAGCAGCAGTCTTAGCCTTTGACTTCAGGGCAGCAGCCTTGAAATATGTAGCATCAACGCGTGAAGAGTCGAGAGAAGCATCAACAACGCCTTCGAAGAGAGGGTCAGAGAATGTTTTCTCGAACTTGTCAACGAACATGATGCAACGGTCTGGGTCAGAGTTCACGAGGTTAGACGCAGCAATGAAGAGGTTGGAACGAGGTCCACCTGCAATCTGCTGGTAGAACTTTGTGTTGTTCTGCATCTCTTCTGGTTTAAGAACATATTTGCCCTTTGCGTTAGGAGTGTGGTCAAACTTGTAAGCCTGAGAATAGAGGTCAACAATCTTGCCCTGAAGGTCGAAGAACTTGTCCATGTCCATTTCTTCACCGACACTGCGCTTGTTGAGCATGTTCTGCATGTAGTATGCCTGAACACGACCAGCAGTGGAGTAAGTCTCACCAAGAACACCTGATACAGGGTCCTTCATACAGGTTTCGAGCATTGTCATCACTTCGCCCAACTTGGTTTCGTCAACATTCTTCTGTCCTGCTGTTGCTTCTTGAAGAGCAAGTTTTGCCTTGTTAAGCAAAGATTTCTGCGCAAATGATGCTGAGCTGGCAGCCATCAAAGCGACTAATAATAAAACTTTCTTCATAATGTAAATGATTAGTGATTGTTGTTATTTTGTTAATTTATTCATTTGAGTCAGTCTCTGTTGAGTCAGCCTCTGTGTCGTTCTCATTGTTTTCAGCATCACTGTCAACCTCTGCCTCTGGTGCAGGCTGGAATGCCATGTTGGTCTGGCCGTCAGCATCTGGCACGGATTCCAGTTCTTCGTCTTCCACCTCCTCGTGTTCGACCTTGCAAACACTTGAAATAGCATCGTTGCGTTTTTTGAGGTTGATGAGTGAAACTCCCTGTGTGTTGCGTCCCTGAATGCGGATGCTCTGGAGAGACAAGCGGATGGCAACACCACTCTTGTTGATGATCATCAGGTCGTCGTCATCAGTGACAGACTTGATGGCAATCAGTTTACCAGTCTTTTCGGTAATGTTGAGTGTCTTGATACCCTTTCCGTTACGGTTGGTGATGCGGTAGTCAGATATTGAGCTGCGCTTGCCGAAGCCCTTCTCACTGACAACCAGTACGGTTGGGAGTTCTGTGTTGTTCTCCATCTCTTCGTCAGTCATGCCCTCAGGACGGTTGATGGCAATCATACCTACGATTTCGTCTTCGCCGTCATCGTCGAGTTTGAGAGCGCGTACACCTGTTGCTCCACGGCCCATGACGCGGACTGTGCTTTCTACGAATCGGATGGCACGGCCATTGCGGTTGGCGATAAGGATTTCATCGGTGCCTGTGGTGAGGAGTACATCCTTCACGGTGTCGCCTTCGTTGAGGTTGATGGCAATGAGTCCGTTAGAACGAGGATGTGAGTAGTTGACAAACGCAGTCTTCTTAATCAAGCCGTTGCGTGTACAGAACACGAGGTTGTGGCTGTTGACGAAGTCTTCGTCTGCAATGTTCTTGATGCAGATGAATGCTGTTGCCTTATCATCGGAATCGATGCTGAGCAAGTTCTGTACAGCGCGTCCCTTGAATGTCTTTGCGCCTTCAGGTATGTCATAGACTTTCATCCAGTAGCAGCGTCCCTTTTGGGTGAAGAACATCATGGTGTTGTGTCCTGTTGCTGGATAGATATGTTCGATGAAGTCCTGGTCGCGGGCACTGCCGCCCTTGCTGCCAACACCGCCACGAGCCTGAGTACGGAATTCGCTCAGTGGTGTGCGCTTGATGTATCCAAGGTGAGAGATGGTAACTACACAAGCATCGTCGGCATAGAAGTCCTCTGGGTTGAAGTTCTGACTGCCACGAGGGTCAATATATGTCTTGCGTTCATCGCCATACTTTTCCTTTACCTCGATAAGGTCGTCCTTCATCACCTTCTTCAGGAGTTCTGGGTCATCGAGAATCTGTTGGAGATAAGCAATGAGTTTTTGCAGTTCATCGTATTCGGCATGGAGTTTGTCCTGCATCAGACCTGTCAGCTGACTCAGGCGCATGTCAACAACAAACTTTGCCTGTACATCATCGAATCCGAAGCGTGCCTTCAAGCGTTCCTGTGCCTCCTGTGGACTCTTTGACGACTTGATGATCTGAACGACTTCATCGATGTTGTCACTTGCAATGATAAGTGCCTCGAGCAGATGCGCACGCTCCTCAGCCTTGCGCTTGTCGTACTTGGTGCGGCGGATGGTGACATCCCGGCGGTGGTCAACGAAGTAGCGGATGCAGTCTTTCAGTGTGAGTGTCTTTGGACGCTTGTTGACAATTGCGATGCAGTTGACAGGGAAGCTCGACTGCAATTCGGTCATCTTATACAGTTTGTTAAGCACCACATTGCTGTTGGCATCTTTTTTCAGGTCAATGACAATGCGCATACCCTCACGGTCAGACTCATCGTTCACATTGCTGATACCATCAATTTTGCCTTCCTTGACAAGTTCGGCAATGCGCTTGATGAGTTCAGACTTATTGACATTGTATGGAATTTCGTTTACAACAATCTTCTCATGCTGGCCATCGGATTCGAATTCAGTTTTCGAACGGATGATGACACGTCCCTTACCTGTCTCGTATGCCTCCTTGATGCCGTCAACACCACAAATGATACCACCTGTTGGGAAGTCTGGGCCCTTGATGTACTGCATCAGTCCATCGCAGTCGATGTCGGGATTGTCAATGTAGGCGATACATCCATCAATCACCTCATTCAGATTGTGAGTTGGCACATTGGTTGCCATACCAACGGCAATACCGGTTGCACCATTAACGAGGAAATTCGGGATTCGGGTTGGAAGAACAGTTGGTTCTTGTTCCGAGTTATCGAAGTTGTCCATCATATCGACAGTTTCCTTGTCGATATCTTGAAGCATTGCCTCTCCAAGTTTGGCAAGTCGAGCCTCGGTGTAACGCATTGCTGCTGCACCATCACCATCGACTGAACCAAAGTTTCCCTGACCGTCAACCAGTGTGTAGCGCATTGCCCAAGGCTGTGCCAGACGCACCAGTGCTCCATAGACTGAGGAGTCGCCGTGTGGATGGAAGTGACCGAGCACATCACCCACGATACGAGCACACTTTACTGTTGACTTATCGGAAGTAATACCATGCTTGTTCATCGAGAAGAGGATGCGGCGATGAACAGGCTTAAAACCATCTCTGACATCAGGAAGCGCACGAGCCACGATGACCGACATTGAGTAGTCAATGTAGGATGACTTCATCGTTTCGTTGATGTCAACTTTAATAATTCTGTCTTGATCCATTTATATTGATATTTCTTTTAGGTAGGTTCTATAAATTCATTTCAGACGATTTTGCGATTTGTTTCGTGCAGATTGTTGTGCGGAGTGAGGGAGCATAGCGAGCTATGTGACCGAGTGACAAACAGCAAGATGCCGAAAGAAAGCCAAAAGCGGCGAAAAGTTTATTCTAACCCATTATTGATTATTTATCGTAACGGTGAATTTTTTTAGAACCCACCTTAAGTAATTTTTCTGTGCAAAGTTACTAAAATATATTAATGTGTACATGCATTCACACATAAAAAAACGCCAAAACAGCAAATTTCGCCCGTAAATGCCCCATTTTGCCATTATAGCAACAAAATCGACACCCCGTCGGGCACAACCTTACAATGCGCCAGCGTACCGAATTGGGCGCAAAAACTGCGTTTACACAAAATCCGCGTCACAAGCAGGTGGCACAAACCAGTTCACTAACATAGCCACGTGCTCCCTCTATGCACCTGCAAAATGCCACATCTTCACATGAGGCGCCAGACATATGCAGGTTAGGCGTCGAACATATGCAGGTTAAGCATCGAACATATGCAGGTTAAGCATCAAACATCCACAGGTTAGGCATCAAACATCCACAGGTTAGGCATCAAAAACCCACAGGTTAGGCATCAAAAACCCACAGGTTAGGCATTGAAAATACGCTTGTGCAAACAAACACAAACAAATGAATTTGGACGGCATTTACGCTGATTAGTCAAATAATTACCTATTCCTGCCCCGTATGTCCCATTATTTTTGTACTTTTGCATCGAAATTCAATCAACAACACATTCAACTATGGCAATCATTAAACCGTTCAAGGGGGTACGCCCTCCAAAAGCACTTGTGGAAAAAGTCGAAAGTCGTCCGTACGATGTACTCGACAGCGACGAAGCCCGTGCAGAAGCAGGCGACAACGAAATGTCGCTCTATCACATCATCAAACCTGAAATCAACTTCCCAGAAGGGACAAGCGAATACGACCCACGCGTCTATGAAAGTGCAGCCGAGCACTTCCAGATGTTCCAGGACAAGGGCTGGCTCGTTCAGGACGAAAAGGAACAATACTACCTCTACGCCCAGACAATGAACGGCAAGACACAGTATGGCCTTGTTGTCGGCGCTTATGTCAACGACTACCTCAACGGCACAATCAAGAAGCACGAACTCACACGCGCCGACAAGGAAGAAGATCGCATGAAACATGTACGCGTCAACGATGCCAACATCGAACCAGTGTTCTTCGCATACCCTGACAGTGCCGTGCTCAACGACATCATCAGCCGTTACGCCAAGACCGAACCAGAATACGACTTCATCGCCCCTATCGACGGATTCGGTCATAAGTTCTGGATTATCAGCGACGACAATGACATCAAGACCATCACCGCAGAGTTCGGTAAGATGCCAGCACTCTACATTGCCGACGGACACCATCGTAGCGCAGCAGCAGCACTGGTCGGAGCCGAAAAGGCAAAGAACAACCCTAACCACCGTGGCGACGAGGAATACAACTACTTCATGGCAGTTTGTTTCCCAGCAAGCCAACTCACCATACTCGACTACAACCGAGTTGTCCGCGACCTCAACGGCATGACTGCCACTGAATTCCTCAAAGCGCTGGATAAGAACTTCACTGTCGAGAAGAAAGGCACAGAACTCTATCGTGCACAGGAACTTCATGAATTCTCACTCTACCTTGAAGGCGAATGGTACAGTCTGAAAGCAAAGGAAGGCACATACGACAACACCGACCCTATCGGCGTGCTCGATGTTGACATATCCTCTCGTCTCATTCTCGATGAACTGCTCGACATCAAGGACTTGCGTAAGTCAAACCGCATCGACTTCGTAGGAGGTCTTCGTGGACTTGGCGAACTCAAACGCCGTGTTGACAGCGGTGAGATGAAGATGGCACTCGCCCTCTACCCTGTCACCATGAAGCAGATTATGGACATTGCCGACTCTGGCAACATCATGCCACCAAAGGCAACATGGTTCGAGCCAAAGCTCCGCAGCGGACTGATTATCCATAAGCTTCAATAAAGCTCAAAGTGGACACATACAAGACAATAAAAGCAAAAGCAGAAGGAACTTACACCGAAAAACGCAGTAAGTTTCTTGCTTTTGCTTTTCCTATTAAGACCATTGACGAAGCAAAGGTCATCATCGCCGACATACAAAAAAAATACTACGACGCACGCCACGCCTGTTATGCCTATATGTTAGGTCCAGAACGCGAAGTGTTCAGAGCCAACGACAACGGCGAACCATCGGGCACGGCAGGCAAACCAATACTCGGACAGATCAACTCGAACGAACTGACCGACATTCTCATTGTGGTAGTACGCTACTTTGGTGGCATAAAATTAGGCACAAGCGGACTAATCGTTGCATACCGACAGGCCGCAATCGAGGCACTGGCAAACGCAACAATCATAGAAAAGACCATCGACGAGGACCTGACTATTGAATTCGACTTTGAAGCGATGAACACCGTCATGAAAGTGGTCAAAGACATGCAGCCACAAATCATAAGCCAGACCTATGACAACCTCTGTTCCATGACATTAAGAATAAGAAAAAGTCTGATGCCACAGATGAAGGAAAGACTGAAAGACTACCTTGCCACACAAGCATAAAGCGACAAGGAGCAGTGCACAGTGTTACTCCATCTGGCTTATGCGTTTCAAGGCAGGTATGTCGCAGAACCAAATAGTACGCTTGTCAATTTCTATTATACCTTCCGAAGCAAAACTTGACAATGTGCGAATGGCATTTGCCACCGTCATTCCCGACATATCAGCTAAATCCTCACGCTTCAATCCACCGCCTACCATCGGCAAGTCGCGCTGAGTTCCGACAGTTTTCAGTAAATATAGCAATGTATCTGCCAGACGCCCACGCAGATGCTTACCCGACATCTTCAAATAATGCTGTTCGACCTCGCATGAAGCCTGAGCCAACTGTTCCATCATGTACTGTGCAAAATCATGGTTACTCTGCATCAAGTCCATTATCACCTCATTCGGCACACGGCACAGCACTACTGTTTCAACGGCAGTGACCGTATTGATGCAGTTGTGGCGGGCAAAGTAAGGCCGATAGCCAAATGTGCAACCAGCATTAAGCACCATAAGCAGAATGCGTCGCTGGATTCCATCGTCATGCAGAACCCGCACCAGGCCTTCAACAACACAATATAGATACTGTGCCACATCGCCCGTACTGCATACAGCTTCGTCCTTGTGATATTCCATGAACTCTGCATTTGAGAAAAGCACAGAGCGGCCTTTCTCATCAAGATGAGCAGTCAGAGCAGCCAAGCTCCGATGCTTCGTTTCGTCATTGACCAGTATCTGCTTTGCCATATATTTACCCGATTTTACATTACTGTCGCAAAGATACACCAAGATGATGTATTTTGCAAAGAAGAGTGTACTTTCCTTCGTTTTTTAAGGCATTCTACGCCAAAACGCATTGTTTTTTTCAAAAAGTTATGCCTAAGTTTGCACTATCGGATTATTTATTGTAATTTTGGAAATGAAAAGTGAAGAAAGTCGATTATTGCAAGAATTCACATCACCAACAATTAAATCGAAAAATAACATTAATACCTAATACAACAAAACAAGATATGAGTTATATACGATTTGAGAAAACACTTATGACGAACTTGCAGGAGGCCTTGCCAAAAGAAATTCTGCGAACCAATCGTTCGGGTGCATACTCATCCTCATCAATACTTGACTGCAACACCCGCAAATTTCACGGGTTGCTCGTGACACCTGTACCACAGCTTGACGGCGAGAACCATGTACTGCTGTCATCGCTTGACGAGACCGTCATACAGCATGGTGCAGAGTTCAATCTTGGGCTTCACAGATATGCAGGTGGAACTTACAGTCCAAACGGGCACAAATATGCCCGCGAGTTCACATGGGAGAAAGTGCCTACCACCATCTACCGTGTGGGAGGTGTGCTGTTAAAGAAAGAAAAAGTGTTCCAGCACTTCCACAACCGTGTGCTCATCCGCTACACACTGCTCGATGCCCACTCTGTCACAACGCTTCGCCTGCGTCCGTTCCTCGCATTCCGACGCGCCAACGAACTGACACATGAGAACTCGGCACTCAACCGCGACTACAAAGTCATTGACAACGGCATCAGCACATGCCTGTATGATGGTTACCCTACCCTCTACATGCAAACCGACACGCACGCAGAATACATATTCCAGCCTAACTGGTACAAGGGTATTGAATATCAGCAGGACCTGTGGCTCGGATATGCATACAGCGAGGACCTGTATGTACCGGGATACTTTGAATTCAACATCAAAAAGGGTGAAAGCATCATTTTCTCTGCTGGTCTGGAAGAAGTGGACACCACAACTCTGAAAGATACATTCGACGAAGAAGTTGAAGTACACAAACCACGCGAAAACTTCATACAATGTCTGACCAACGCTGCCCACCAGTTCCACAACAAGCATGACAATGAGCACTATGTCATCGCAGGTTATCCTTGGTTCAAGAGCCGAGCACGCGACACATTCCTGTCACTGCCTGGACTCACGCTCGCTATCGGGGAAGTAGAGAACTTCAAGAAGGCGATGGCCACTGCTGAAAAAGCGCTTGATGACCTAATCGAAGGAAGACCAATATCGGTTGACATTCAAGAGATGGATGCGCCCGACATTCCGCTATGGGCTATATGGTGCTTGCAGCAATACGCCCGTCTGTACAACCGTCAAGAGGCAATGGAAACATACGGGGACCTGGTCGGACGCCTTGTAAAGTACATCATCGAAGGCAAACCTAAAAACCTGAAATTGCACGATAATGGGCTTCTGTATTCCGACGGTCGCCAATACCCAGTCACATGGATGAACTCAATGCTCAACGGAGCGCCAGTTGTCCCGAGAACAGGCTACATTGTAGAATTCAATGCGCTGTGGTACAATGCACTCATTTTCTATTCACAGATTCTTGAAAGCAAAGGCAACGACATTGAGTCCATCGAAATAATCAGACTGGCAGAAAAGGCGGGAAGTGCATTCAAGGAGACATTCGTCAACGAATATGGTTATCTGTTTGACTATGTTGACGAGAATGAAACATCATGGCTCGTACGTCCGAACATGCTCATTGCCACATCGCTTGAAAACACTCCACTCACTCTGACTGAGCGCAAGCACATCTTCGACATTTGCACAAAGGAACTGCGCACTCCAAAAGGTATGCGTTCACTCTCACCAAAAAGCAGCGGCTACAACCCTATCTATGCTGGCGGACCGCAACAGCGCGATGCCGCATATCATCAGGGAACAGTATGGCCTTGGTTGCTCGGATTCTATCTTGAAACCTGCATGAAAATATACAAGCACAGCGGACTTTCATTTGCCGACCGCTGCCTCGTTGGACTTGAAGAGGAGATGTTCTATCACAGTCTCGGCACACTGCCGGAACTGTTTGATGGCAACCCTCCATTCTCAGGTCGAGGAGCATCATCGTTTGCTATGAATGTAGCAGCCATCCTGCGTGTAAACAAACTCATGAGTAAGTATTATAATTATTAATAAGGAGGACGATACAAGATGAAAGTATTAATGTTTGGATGGGAGTTTCCTCCTAAAATATACGGTGGACTTGCGGTCGCATCATATGGCATCACCAAAGGCCTGAGTTTGCAGCCCGACATGGAAACCATCTTCTGCCTGCCACGACCATGTGGCGAAGAAGAAAACTTCGTAAGAATCATCGGAATGAACCAGGTGCCTATCGTCTATCGAGGGCACGACTATGACTATGTCAAGAACAACATTCCGAATTATATGTCGCCAGAAGACTATTACCGCTGGCGCGACCACATCTACGCAGACTTCTCCTACATGCATGTAAACCACATGGGCTGCATGGAGTTTGCTGGCGGCTACCCAGGTAACTTGCACGAGGAAATCAACAACTTCTCCATCATTGCCGGAGTTGTGGCACGAAGCGAACAGTTCGATATCATTCATGCTCACGACTGGCTCACCTACCCTGCCGGCGTCCACGCCAAGATGGTCAGCGGAAAACCTCTGTGCATACATGTTCACGCAACAGACTTCGACCGTAGCCGAGGCAAAGTCAACCCGACAGTTTATTCCATCGAAAAGAACGGAATGGACCATGCAGACTGCATTATGTGTGTCAGCGAACTCACTCGACAGACTGTCATCAAGGAATACCATCAAGACCCAGCCAAATGCTTTGCAATGCACAATGCAGTATATCCGCTGTCACAGCATTTGCTCGACCTTCCACGCCCTGACCATTCAAAGGAGAAGGTAGTCACATTCCTCGGACGAATCACGATGCAAAAAGGTCCTGAATATTTCGTCGAAGCAGCCGACCTCGTGCTTAAACGCACACGCAACATACGCTTCTGTATGGCAGGTTCAGGCGACATGCTAAATGCCATGATTGACCTTGTTGCATCGAAAGGCATTGCAGACCGCTTCCATTTCCCAGGTTTCCAACGAGGAGACCAAGTCTATGAATGTTACAAGAATTCAGATGTGTTTGTCATGCCATCAGTGAGCGAGCCATTCGGCATCGCACCTCTTGAAGCCATGCAGTGCGGCACTCCTTCCATCATCTCCAAGCAATCGGGATGTGGAGAAATTCTCAACAAAGTCATCAAAGTGGACTATTGGGACATTCACGCCATGGCAGATGCCATCTACTCCATCTGCACAAACCCTGGACTGTTCCAGTACTTGCAAGAAGAAGGTGTCAAAGAAGTCAACGAAATCACATGGGAGAAAGTTGGGCAGAGAATCCGAGCACTTTATGACAAACTCGTATAAGTCAGAAAGGCCGCACGAACATTCCAGGTTCAGTGCCGGTGCTCAGGGTTCATTCCGACCAGCAACAATATATTAACACATCATCCGACAGGTAAAATTAAAGTAAGACATAAAAAACATATATTATGGCAAAGACTATATGCTTGTATTTTGAGATACATCAGATCATCCACCTGAAACGCTACCGTTTCTTTGAAATCGGACGCGACCACTACTACTACGATGATTTCGAGAACGAACGCAGTATCAACGACATAGCAGAACGCAGTTATGTCCCAGCACTCAAGACCCTCATCGAAATGGCTCGTGAGAACGACAAGTACTTCAAGGTTGCCCTTTCACTTTCCGGAGTAGGACTGGAGCAATTGGAGACTCATGCGCCTCAGGTCATAGACCTTCTTCAAGAACTCAACCAGACTGGTTGCGTGGAATTCCTTTGTGAGCCTTACAGCCATGGTTTGGCATCACTTGCCAACCAAGAGTCTTTCCGCGAAGAATGTCTCCGAATGAAGTCAAAAATCAAGGAACTGTTCGGACACACACCAAAGGTATTCCGCAACTCAAGCCTCATCTATTCTGACGACATTGGTGCACAGGTTGCCGACATGGGATTCAAAGGCATGCTGACAGAAGGCGCAAAGCACATTCTTGGATGGAAATCGCCACATTTCATCTACAACTGTGCCACAGCACCATCACTTAAACTATTGCTCCGCGACTACAAGTTCAGTGATGACCTCAGCCTGCGTTTCAATAATTCAGACTGGAACGAATACCCACTCTTCGCCGACACTTATGCCGACTGGATTTCTCAGTTGCCAGAAGGAGAGAATGTCATCAACATCTTTATGGAGTTGTGCGCACTCGGCATATTCCAGCCATTGTCAAGCCGCATCCTTGATTTCTTACGTGCACTGCCAAAATGCTGCCGCGAACGAGGCATCACATTCTCCACGCCATCCGAACTCTGTTCTTCAAAGAACAAGTCAGTTGGTCCGCTCACCGTACCTTACCCTATCAGTTGGGTAGATGAAGAGCGCGACACCAGTTGCTGGCTCGGAAACCAGATGCAGCGCGAAGCATTCGACAAGTTGTACAGTGTTGCCGACCGCATCCGTATATGCAGAGACCGTCGTCTTAAACAAGACTGGGATTACCTACAAGCATCCAACAACTTCCGCTTCATGACGACCAAGAACAACAGTGTCAGCATGAGCCGCGGCATATACGACGGTCCATACGATGCATTCACCAACTACATGAACATTCTCGGTGACTTCATTAACCGTGTCAACTCGCTTTATCCAGTTGACATGGACAACGAAGAACTCAATTCACTCCTTACCACAATCAAGAATCAAGGTGAAGAGATTGAAGCAAAAGACAGAAAGATAGAAAAACTGCAAAAGGAACTCGAAAAATATCAGCCAAGCGTCCGCGCTGCTGAGAAAAAACTGAAAGCTAACGAGCAAGTGCTCGAAAATAGCAAAGCGAAAAAAGCGTGCAAGCGCAACAGCAAGAAAGAATAACTGCCTGATGTCTGGGTGTCAGATGTTTTGGCGTATGGCGTAGAGTTTTTGTTTAGGTCAGGCTATGAACCAAGTGTTTAGGCAAAACTGACCAAACAGGGAGGCTGTTATTGATGCAATTCCAGTTCCACGCCACAACCATCACAATCTGCGCCAGGAATTGGAGGGTTCTGCTTAGTAACAGAGATATACACTGATGTGACCTTTGGAGCGAACTCCTTCAACAAGCGTCTGGCAATTCGGCCACATACATGTTCAATAAGTTGAGAAGGTTTATCCATCTCTTCACACACAATAGCATAGGCCTCAGCATAATTGACAGTATCATCAAGGCAATCAGAATCAATGGCGCGCTCATCCGAAACAACGAGTCGGAGGTTGGTTATGTACCAATCTCCGACTTTGTTTTCTTGTGGCAGCACACCATGATATGCATACGACCGAATATTATTTAAAGTGATAATCATTTGTTCACAATAAAATAGTTTTATAATACGAAGCAATTAACCAATCATTTAGCATGACTCAATCAATGTTTCGATAAATCCGATTGGATAGACATCAATGTACTTCCTTCAATGGATACTATCCACATCGAGAATGTCCACAAGTGGTGCAAATAAGGCAACCTTCCTGGTACACCAAAGTTTCGTGTCCGCAGTTAGGGCAAGTCTGGCCTGTCACCTTGGTTCCATCCTGAACATATTTCTTCAAAGCTCTCTCAACACCAATCTTCCATGTATTGATGCTTTCGCTTTCAAGTTGCAGCGAACCAACCAGCTTGATGACATTCATCAATGGCATACGATAGCGAAGCACACCACTAATAAGTTTTGCATAGTTCCAGTACTCCTTATTGAATCGGGCAGACAGACCTTCAATCGTTGTCTTATAACCACGGCGGTTCTCAAACTGGAAGTCATAGCGTTTGTTGCCATCCTCATCAACATTCTTGATAATGCGCCCCTTTACCACTGTCTTTGGCAGAGCAATGCCGTCTTCATCGTCAAGCACACCTGTAAATATCTCGTAAGGATAGCCATTCAGAAGTCCAACGAATGCGACCCACTTCTCTTTATTGTTCTGGAATCGAACGACATCACATTCAAGGCTCTTTGGACGCACCTCTGTAACCACTGGTGGCTGACATCCACAGTCTTTCTTGTCGCCGTTGCCATCTTTCTTTGTGATAAGGACACCACTGCGGCTTCCATCACGATAAACAGTACAGCCTTTGCATCCGCACTTCCATGCCTCAACATACAGTTGATTAACCAGTTCTTCGTTAACATCAGCAGGGAGATTGATCGTTACGGAAATAGAGTGGTCCACCCATTTCTGGATTGCTCCTTGCATCCTTACCTTCTCAAGCCAATCCACATCATTTGCAGTTGCCTTGTAATAAGGAGAGCGTTCAACAAGTTCTGCGATTTCTGCCTGTGAATACTTTTTCGAAGTGTCAAAACCATTGATTTCCATCCATGTCAAGAACTTTGGATGATATACCAGATACTCTTCGAATGAATCGCCAGACTCATCGACATAGTCCACATGAACATTGGTATCGTTTGGATTAACCTTACGGCGGCGAGTATAAACAGGCTGGAACACTGGTTCAATGCCAGATGTGGTCTGTGTCATCAGACTGGTAGTACCAGTTGGTGCAATTGTAAGGCATGCGATATTGCGGCGACCATACTTGACCATATCTTCATAGAGTTGAGGATCTATGCTACGGATACGGTTTACGAATGGATTGTTCTTTTCACGCTCAGCATCATACACATCGAAATGTCCTCGTTCCTTTGCCATCTGCACAGAACTGCGATATGCCTCAACAGCCACAGTTTTGTGTACATCAGTAGAGAAGTTTGTAGCCATCTGAGTGCCGTATGTCAGGCCAAGAGCGGCAAGCATATCGCCTTCAGCAGTAATGCCCACACCTGTACGACGCCCCTTCTTGCTTTTTTCATATATCTTCTCCCAAAGATGACGCTCGCTCTGCTTAATTTCATCGCTTTCAGGGTCAGATTCAATCTTTGCCTGAATCAAACGAATCTTTTCAAGTTCAAGGTCGATGATGTCATCCATAATTCGTTGAGCACAACGAACATGCTTACGGAATTTTTCAAAGTTGAACCGAGCAGCAGTTGTAAACGGATTATCGACATAGCTATAAAGGTTAATAGCCAAGAGTCGGCAGCTGTCGTATGGGCACAATGGAATTTCGCCACAAGGGTTTGTTGAAATGGTCTTGTAACCAAGGTCGGCATAACAGTCTGGCACTGATTCGCGGATGATTGTGTCCCAGAACAACACGCCTGGTTCTGCGCTCTTCCATGCATTGTGAACAATCTTTTTCCAAATTTGGCTTGCATCAACTTCTTTTGTAACCGAAGGAGACAAACTGTCAATTGGATATTGCTGAACGAACTTCTGTCCGTTGATTGCAGCATTCATGAAATCGTCAGTGATGCGCACACTGACATTTGCGCCAGTGACCTTTCCCTCGGTCATCTTTGCATCAATAAATTGCTCACTGTCAGGGTGCTTAATTGACACCGAAAGCATCAAAGCTCCACGGCGGCCATCCTGTGCGACTTCACGTGTAGAGTTACTGTAGCGTTCCATGAAAGGAACCAGACCAGTGGAAGTCAATGCCGAGTTCTTCACAGGAGTTCCCTTTGGACGGATGTGAGAAAGGTCATGACCTACTCCGCCACGACGCTTCATCAGCTGTACCTGCTCTTCATCAATCTTGATAATAGCGCCGTAGCTGTCTGCATCACCCTTCAATCCGATTACAAAGCAATTGCTCAGCGATGCAACCTGATGATTGTTTCCAATTCCAGTCATAGGACTACCAGCAGGAACGATGTATCTGAAATGATCAAGGAGATCAAATACTTCCTGAGCAGTCATTGGATTTTCGTATTGTTTTTCAATACGAGCGATTTCATTTGCAATGCGCCAATGCATGTCAGTTGGAGTCTTTTCGTAGATTTTGCCGAAAGAATCCTTCATGGCATACTTGTTAACCCAGACACGAGCTGCAAGTTCATCGCCGTCAAAATACTTCAATGAAGCACTATACGCCTCATCGTAGGTAAATGTCATGTTGTCCATCTTTTATGGTTATGCGTTAAAATTAGTTGTATTTTCTTTTACCTTACTTGATACTTGTGATTTGATTGTTCAGTCAATAGGAATCACTCACTAATTAGGTTATGAATATGAATCCGCACGCTGCGAACTATCAAAAAGCATGTACTAAAAATATGCTTCTACTAAAACCACTGCAAATCTACAACACTTATTTGAAATACACAAATAATTCAACAATTATTTTTTCATTTTTCAAAAAGTTTTCCAATTCAAATTACTATATACCTGATTATATGAACATTGACATTATGTCAATATAGCAAAAGTTTCCCATAATGTAAAACACATACATCACTTCTGGTTTGAGCAGTCATACAAAAAGGAGAACTGGCAGATGAGCACAGTCCTCCTGTTTATTCCATTTCGAGTTATAGTCAGGTGTTATATCTTAACTGTTTCTGACAACAGCCACTTATAAACGGCACTACATATTATGAAGCACTTTTTCTTCGATTTCTTCAAGTTGGTTTGTAAACGAAGCATCCGTTTCGCACAAGTTTCTAATATATGAAATCGAATGGTTCACGGTAGCATGGCTTCTTCCGCCCATATTTTCTCCAATTTGAGAATTAGACATACCAGTCAGTTTGCTTGCCAGATAAATTGCGATGTGACGAGTCTGCGCCAAAGGTTGACGACGGCTCTGCGAGGTCAGTTCTGCTTCCGTAATTGAGAACTGGCGGCAAATGCGTTTCTTCACATCAGCAATTGTCAAAGAAGGTTGTTCTATATGAACGAACTTAGGCAATACCTGATCAGCAAGTTTCATCGACACATCACACCTATTGATTACAGAATATGCCATCAACGAGTTAATCACGCCCTCTATGTCACGAACGCTGCCATTGACCTTATCAGCAATATAATTACAAACATTAGCTGGTATTGGCAGCGACTTCTTCTTGACAATGTCGTTGACAATAGCACGACACAAAGCCTTGTTTGGTTTCTCAATCTCAGCCTGAAGTCCCCACTTGAATCGAGTAAGCAAGCGGTCTTCGAGTCCTTCGATTTCAATTGGAGGACGGTCAGCTGTTAGAATAATCTGCTTATTATTCAGATGCAAATGATTAAAGATGTGGAAGAAAGTGTTCTGAGTTGCTTTCTTACCAGCCAGTTCATGAATATCATCCAGAAGCAACACATCAATAGTCTGATAGAAACTGATAAACTCATTAATTGTGTTGTCACACTTTGCGTTCATAAACTGAACTGTGAACAAGTGGGCTGACAAATACAGGACTCTCAGTTCAGGGTGCTGTTCCTTAACCGCCCATCCGATTGCATTCAGGACATGAGTCTTTCCACAGCCTGATGGTCCATATATAAATAAAGGATTGAATGTTCGTGCTGGATTCTTTGCAATTGACAGTCCAACCGAACGGACAAGGCGATTGCTGTCGCCCTCAATGAAATTATCAAAGGTGTAGCGTGGAAACAGTCTTGAATCCAAATCTGCACTTGGAATGACATCAGCAAATCCATCAGGGCATTTGCGTGCTGGCATTGCCGAAACTGGATTTGAAGTTTCCTCAACAGATATGTTCTTATTTTGATTTACGAGAATGCTATATCCTAATTTTGTGTCCTTACCAAAGACTCTCGTGATAACTTTACGCATCAGATCGATGTAGTGTTCCTCAACATACTCACACACAAATTTGCTTGGTACATTCAGAATCAGCTGACCGTCCTGAAATGATTTGGCAGAGATGTATGCGAAGATAGTGTCGAATTGCTGCTGCGTAATGTTGTCACGAATAATCCGGACACACTCATCCCACATTTCTTTCAACTCTTTTTTCATTATTTCTTTTGGTATATTAAGCTTACATTTTAATTCCTACAGTGCAAAGGTACGACTTCTTTTTGGATTGGCAATGCACGCCAAACTGCACCGTTTACGGCCCGTTTCCCAACCAGTATTATTTCAGTGTTTTACACATTTGTAAAGCGATATGCAAGGTTTATTCATTGTGTATTTTAACAGTGCTGTTTTTCAAACGATTTTACCTTTTAAGCATTGTGAAAGTAGGGCATTAAAAATGTTTAGACGCCACTTACTTTGCTATAAAATCAACGCTTTACATCATGCAATGTAAAGCGTCGAATATACCACTTATTTAAATACACTTTATTTAATCATTTTCATCACTTATCCTTGCGTCCGAACAGCGAGAAGTGGACATAACGCTTCGGATTCAAGCGGAGGTCCTCCAGCAGCAGAGAAGCATTGGCTGCGGTCGAGTCCAAATGGTTGTAAATCGAAGCGTCATTCATCAACCGTCCTATCGAGGAGTTAGGGTTGTTTAGTCTGTTCGTAAACAACTGCAGTTCCTGCATTGTGCCGTTTGCTGCATCCAAAGTCTTGTTTGCATTGTCAGACAATCCGGCGAAGTCAACCATGTCAAGTTTCTGTGTAGTAGTCTGCAAGTTATCGCAGATGCCATTGGCTTTCGACATCAGTTTTGGAACATCCGACGCCAACAGACTATTAATGCCATCGGTTGTCGTTTTCAGATTATTAGTCACATATTCCAAGTTGCTGAGAGACGATGCAATGGCAGGGTCATTGACAAGGACATTCAGTGCGCTAATGATAGAATCGAGTTTAGGCATCATCTGTTGTATCTGCGGTAACATATCTCCTGCTGCACTCATAAGGTCAGAACCAGCCGAACCGAGTATGGTGTCACCACGAGAGAGCAGCGCCATAGGGTCATCACCCATGACAATGTTCATCTTCGGTGCGCCAAGCAGTTCCTTTGTGATGTTAGCATAGCTGCCCTTTGTTGGTACGAGGCCATCATTCAGTTCAACAGCGACTGTCAGCATTTGCTTGTCGGCATCATACTGTATGTCCTTAACCTGCCCCACCTTCATTCCCTTAGACATAACCTCAGCCGACTTTGCAAGCCCGCCAACATCCTTCATGGCAACATAATAGATGTTGTCAGTCGAAAACAGTTTCAGGCCTTTCAAGAAGATAATGCCCAAATAGATTATCACCACTGAGAGTATTGCAACTATTGCAAGTTTTATTTCTTTTGTCTTCATGTCAAAATGCTTTTATGTATGTTACTGGCACTATCGCTTTTTCTTCCATTCATTGATTGCATCGTTCAGTTGCACCTTTTGCCCATCCTTGAAAGCAATCACGAACGAATCAGGGAATTTATCTGCAATCTGTTTCTTGATTTTTAATATCTCGTTGTAATCTGTCGTTGAACCATAGGTGTACTTATACAATGACGCCTCCTGATAGACCTCCGTTTGCAGTCCCTTGAACTGCTTGCTGCCAGAAGGCAATGGTTTTGGGGACACACACAGCTGTACCTTAAACAAAGGAGCATGGGCATCGGCCACTGCTGCTGGTTGTTTTGGAGCATTATCAGCCACTGGCTGTTGAGCAGTTTGCACAGCAGGTTCAAGCTGCTGTTCAGCATCCTTCTTGACCTTACTTTCTTCTATTTGTTTCTGCGCTGCCTTATAATCAATCTTTTCCAGATTTGACATTCGCCCTGTATGTTGCGACTTATATCGGGCAATGGCATTGTAAATGGCTTTTGACATGACAGTCCGTCCCTCATCAGACATAAGGAACGACTCTTCTGCCGGGGTGCTTATGAATCCTACTTCGAGCAGAACCGACGGCATGTATGTCAATCGCAGCACTGCCAGATTTGCCTGCATAACGCCCATATCCTTACGACCGGCACTGTGAACCATCTCATCCTGTGCCAGTTTTGCGAAATTAACAGACTCCTGCATGTCACGATCCTGCATCAGTTCAAACATAATGTCGGACTCGCTCGAGTTTGGATTGGCAAAACTATATTTCTGTGCGCCATCCGCCTCAAACTGAATGACAGAATTCTCTCGCTTCTCGACTTCAAGGTTTGTAGATGCAGTCTTCAAGCTTAATGTATAGGACTGGACTCCAACTGGTTGGCGCGAAGGAGAGCGCTCAATGGCATTGGTATGCACACTTACAAACAAGTCAGCCTTTGCCTTGTTGGCAATATCGGCTCTGCCTCCAAGAGTAACAAAGACATCTGTTTTTCTTGTATAAAGCACCTTAATGTCAGGACAGTTCTGTTCAAGCAGACTGCCGACCTTCTGGACAATTGCAAGGTTGATGTCCTTCTCACGGTTCGTCGCCGGCCGTCCCACTGCACCGGCATCATGTCCACCATGTCCTGCATCCAGTACAACAACAAACTGTTTGTTCTGCGCCAATGCAACCGATGTTGACAATAGTGCAGCCGCTACAAACACATATAATCGTCTAAAAATAATCATCTGTTTTTACCTTATTCATTCAAATTATTGCAAAGGTACGAATATTTGCCGAAATTGAATGCTAAATATAGAACTTTATGACAATAATTGCGTCTTTTTCAACATTACACCTTATTATTTAATATACGCGCGAGCAAGGATTCAAAACTTTTTACTAACTTTGCAGCTAAAATTAAATCAACACATCAAAACAACATGGAATTAGCATCTAAATACAGTCCTTCGGAAGTCGAGGGCAAATGGTATAAGTACTGGGAAGAGAACAAACTGTTCAGTTCAAAACCTGATGGTCGTGAACCTTACACTATCGTTATTCCACCACCAAATGTAACAGGTGTGCTTCACATGGGACACATGCTCAACAACACCATTCAGGACATCCTTATCCGCAAAGCCCGCATGGATGGCAAGAACGCATGCTGGGTTCCTGGCACTGACCACGCATCAATCGCAACCGAGGCAAAGGTCGTAGGCAAGCTCGCCAGCCAAGGCATCAAGAAGCGTGACCTCACCCGCGAACAGTTCCTCGAACATGCATGGGCATGGACCGAAGAACACGGAGGCATCATCCTCAAACAGCTTCGCAAGCTCGGAGCAAGTTGTGACTGGGACCGCACAGCATTCACCATGGATGAGAAGCGCAGCGAAAGTGTGCTCAAAGTATTTGTTGACCTCTATGACAAGGGACTTATCTATCGTGGTCTTCGCATGGTCAACTGGGATCCAAAGGCACAGACAGTTCTTTCAGGCGAAGAAGTCATCTATCGCGATGAGAAGTCAAAGCTCTTCCACTTGAAATATTATGTTGCAGACTCTGACGCAGTAAAGCCTACTGGCGAAGAAGGAGAAGTCCTGCACAAGGATGCAAAGGGTTACTATGCAGTGGTTGCCACAACGCGTCCTGAGACCATCATGGGTGATACCGCAATGTGCATCAATCCTAAGGATCCAAAGAACCAGTGGCTGAAAGGTCACAAGGTCATTGTCCCACTGGTCAACCGTGTCATCCCTGTTATCGAAGACCGTTATGTTGACATCGAGTTTGGTACAGGCTGCCTGAAAGTCACACCAGCCCACGATGCTAACGACTATATGCTCGGCAAGACTCACAACCTCGAGACCATCGACATCTTCAACCCTGACGGAACAATCTCGGAAGCAGCAGGCATGTATGTCGGTCAGGACCGTTTCGATGTCCGCAAGCAGATTGTCATCGACCTCGAAGCAGCAGGATTGCTCGAGAAGGTCGAGGACTACGACAACAAGGTCGGTTACAGCGAGCGCAACCAAGACACAGCAGTCGAGCCACGCCTTTGCAAGCAGTGGTTCCTGTCAATGCAGCACTTTGCTGACATAGCACTGCCACCAGTTCTTAATGGTGAGCTGAAATTCTACCCAACCAAATATGTAACCACGTACAAGAACTGGCTCGAGAACATTCAAGACTGGTGTATCAGTCGTCAGCTCTGGTGGGGACACCGCATCCCTGCATACTTCCTGCCTGCTGGCGAGGACGAAGAAGAGAAGTTCGTCGTTGCCCTCACCCTCGAAGAGGCTGTTGAAAAGGCAAAGGCCATTGACCCTAACATCACGGCTGACCAACTCACGCGCGACGAAGATGCACTCGACACATGGTTCTCTTCATGGCTGTGGCCTATCTCTCTGTTCGATGGAATCAACAATCCTGGCAATGAAGAAATCAACTACTACTACCCTACCTGCGACCTTGTTACAGGTCCGGACATCATTTTCTTCTGGGTAGCCCGTATGATTATGGCGGGTTGTGAGTATCAGAAGCAAATACCTTTCCGCAATGTTTACTTCACAGGAATCGTACGCGACAAGCTCGGCCGCAAGATGTCAAAGTCGCTCGGCAATTCGCCTGACCCATTGGTACTCATCGACAAGTTTGGTGCCGACGGTGTTCGCATGGGTATGCTCCTTTCAGCACCTGCCGGCAACGACATTCTGTTCGACGAAGCACTCTGCCAGCAAGGCGCAGCGTTCTGCAACAAGATATGGAATGCATTCCGCCTCGTACAAGGATGGCAGACTGCCGACATCCCTCAGCCACAGAGTTCAAAGAGCGCCATCGCATGGTTCGATGCCGAAGTCAAGAAGCAGTTTGCAGAAATCGAGGACCTCTACTCTAAGTACCGTCTGTCCGAAGCTCTCATGGCTGCCTTCAAGCTATTCACCGACGAATTCTCTGGTTGGTACCTCGAAATCATCAAGCCTGCATACCAGGCACCTATCGACAAGCAGACATTAGCCGAAACACTCCGTTTCTTCGACATAATGATGAAGATCATTCATCCATTCATGCCATTCATCACCGAAGAACTCTGGCAGCACATCTACGAGCGCAAGGACGGCGAGAGCATCATGAAGGAGAGCCTGAAACTGGATGCTCCTACAACAGAAGAAGAAAAGTTGCTTGCTGATGTCGAAGTCATGAAGCAGATTGTGGCAGGTGTCCGTGCAGTTCGCAATCAGAAGAACATTGCTCCAAAGGAACCGCTGACACTCCAGATTGTCGGCAGCAACCCTGTGCCAGCACTCGCTGATGTCATCGTCAAGATGGCAAACCTCTCAGAAATGGCAGAAGTCGAGAAGAGAGACGAGACAGCAATGGCATTCATGGTAGGCACGGCAGAATTTGCAGTTCCGCTTGGCAACCTCATTGACACAGAGGCTGAAATCAAGAAGATGGAAGCCGAGATCACTCGACTCGAAGGTTTCATGAACGGAGTTCAAAAGAAACTCTCAAACGAGAAGTTTGTAGCCAATGCACCTGAGCAGGTTGTTGCCCTCGAGCGCAAGAAGCTCTCCGACTCCCAGACCAAGATTAAGGCTTTGCAACAATCAATCGAAGCACTTAAAAAATAATACACTTGTCCGCATAACTAACCAAAGTTGTGCGGACATTTTTTTGCCTTTACTTTATTCCTCCCAAACACACATATATTTTTTACACTAAGAACATGCGCTTGTTAAGCATCAAACATGCGCTTGTCAAGCATCAAACATGCACTTGTTAAGCATCAAACATGCGCTTGTTAAGCATCGAACATGCACTGGTTAAGCATCAAAAACGCACTGGTTTGTCCAGCATATCTATGTGTAGCAGTGAAGTTCCAACGAAAAAGATTTACAATAAACCAAAAAAAAACGCTGTCATTACTTAATATTTTCCAGTTGATGCGTTATTAGTACAGATGACAACCACAGAATTTGAACATATAGTCCTGCTGATACGGCCTCAGATGATGAGGCTTGCACTTGCATTCTTCCACAACGAAGAGGATGCAGAAGATGCCGTACAGGATGTCCTGTTCAAAATGTGGAAACGCCGATGGAACCCCGAAGATGACATCAAGGCGCTGGCAATCACAGCCACAAAGAACCAATGTGTCAGCATGGCTCGCAAGCAGCAACTGCGGCAACACCAGTCTGTTGATGAAGTCGCCGAGTATTCAATGGATGACAACGAGACCGACCAGAACCTCATCACAATTGAACAAAACAAGCTGGTAGAACATGCCATCGGCAAACTCACAAGGTCAGAACAAAGAATCATACGAATGACATTTGAGCAGGGACTTGACGCCAAAGAAATATCAATCATTACCGGCATCCATGTCAATTCAGTTCGGAGCATGATTTCGATGGCAAGAAAGAAACTGATTACATTACTTAAACCACAAAGCCTATGACAACAAAAAATACATTATTAAATAAGTATATGGCTGGCGAAACCTCAGCAGAAGAGGAACGCCAACTCAAATCACTGCTTCTGAACACACCTCACGGCGAGTTGACCAGCGAAGAGACTGCAATATTGCAGATTCTCACATACGAACCGGCAGAGAGCAAGGAAGAAGACATCTTCTATGTGGACTACACCAAAGAATTTGATAAAGCAGTCAGACCTCGGTTCAGGCTCAAACTCTGGCATTGCATTGCCGCAGCATGTGTGGCTGGCATTCTGTTCATCTGCCTGATGCCACCGAAAAAAGCGCCTGACAAGGGGGACGATGAGTTCATTGCAGAAATCAAGACTGACAGCATCGCCAGCAACCCTACTCCTCAAAAGCAACCTGAACACATCGACAGCCCAGAAACCAGCAAGTTCACACCTGTCAGCAGTCGTCGCAACGCAAACACGCTGATAGCCAAAGTCGAAACCACAGACAGCAGCAACGAAAAGACAGAAAGTATTGAAACTGACGACACTCTGCCAGACCCTCACATACCGTCAGAAGCTGACGCAGAACTTGCACAAGCCGCGCCATCAGAGCCGTCACAAGAATCACAAGCTGTCATCATAACAGCGACCCACCCTGAACGGTTGGAATACACACCCGAAGATATTGAAGCACTGAAAGCAAAAGCAAAGGAGAAATACCTTGAGTGGTTACAACTTGAACAGGAAATCATCAATGCTGACATGCGAAGATACGCAGAAGCGAAATAATCATCACTAACTAAAACAAATAACAAAAAACGAATAACAGCTATGAAACGAATCGTATTAACAATCATCGCAGTAGTAATGTCAACCATCAGCATCACTGCACAAAACGACGAACGGAGCCGAGTAGAAGAAGATATCAAACGGAACCGAGTAGAAGAAGAGATCAAACGGAGCCGAGTAGAAGAAGAAATCAAACGGAGCCGAGTAGAAGAAGAAATCAAACGGTATTATCACGAAAAAGCGCCCATGGAACTTCTCATGAGCATGTCGAACTTAGCCAAAAAATACGGTTACGACAATGACATTTCACTATCCAACAAAGTCAATCCCGAATCTGGCAGACTAATATCCTCTGTGACAACTATCCCCTTTTCATCGGCCAAGGCATTTGAAAATGTACCCATGGATGAGATTTTGTCAGGCAAAGCGAACACGGTAACAAACGACTTTGAGCAAATCATTGCAGATGTCGAAAGCAAATTCCAGTCATGCATGAGCCAGGCATACACCGTCGGTAACACAAGGCAGGGCGACTCTCACACAAGCATCAACACACTAACAGGCGACAATCCATCCGACATGATCTGCATTCTTGCGCAGGATGAATCTGCATCACTCCTCTATATGGAAACAAAAAATACTGACGACCCCGAAATGCGCGATTTCTATGCAATAAAGTGGAAGGAACAGGTAGGCTGTACAAGCGGCATCATCTATTTAATAAAATCAAAGCGCCCCGACCTGGTACTCAAAGAGCAGCAAGGTGCCAGTTCAAGCAAAGCAAGAAATATCGATGAAGAAATGATGGACTATATCGATGTCTCTGATAAGTTCCGAATCAACTTATTGGGCCAGCTTATCGAAAATTACGACGAGGAACTGAATGCGCTATTCGAGAAAAGGGAGCAATTTGGCTACGACAAAAAAATAAAAAAAATAACAACATTAACAGAAAAGCAGATTGAATACACCATAAAGAAGCGTCAAGAAGCACTCAACAAACTGCACAACATCATCATGAACATAGATTATTAAGCCGAGTTCCATATATTAAGCCTGTACTCTGCTTGCGATACTCCAGTACTCCCCTTAGAGTACTGGAGTACTGTATGCAGAGTACTGCCACATGAAAATGTACGATTATACTGCAACGAATTGATGTTTTTTGTCTCTCTCGCGCGCGCATACCTTATTTTTACTTATTAAAGCAATGCCGTTAAGAAAAAAATTCGTAACTTTGCACCTTGAAAGTGTAAACAAGCAAACAGACAAACAGAAAACAATACAATGAATGTAAGTTATAAATGGCTCAAGGAATATGTCGATTTCGACATGAGTCCAGATGATGTGGCAAAGGCCCTGACAAGTGTCGGACTTGAAGTTGGTGCCGTAGAGGAAGTACAATCAATCCGTGGCGGGCTGAAAGGTTTGGTAGTGGCAGAAGTGCTCACATGTGAACCTCACCCCGACAGCGACCACATGCATGTTTGTACAGTCAACATCGGACAGAATGAACCTGTACAGATTGTCTGCGGTGCACCTAATTGCCGCCAAGGACTCAAAGTTATAGCAGCCACACTCGGAACCGTGCTTTACGACGGCGACAAGGAATTTACTATCAAGAAATCAAAGTTGCGTGGCGTAGAGTCACTGGGTATGCTTTGCGCAGAGGACGAAATCGGTGTTGGCACAAGTCACGACGGTATCATCGAACTGCCACAGGACACACCTGTCGGAATGCCAGCCGCTGAATACTTTGGACTGGAAAGCGACTATGTAATCGAAGTTGACATCACCCCTAATCACTCTGACGCATGCAGTCACTGGGGTGTTGCCCGCGACTTCTATGCTTATCTCCGTCAGAACGGTTACAGCACCACACTCCACCGTCCTTCTGTTGACGACTTCAAGGTTGACAGCAACTCACTGCCTATCGACATCGTTATTGAGCAGCAGGAAGCTTGCCCTCGCTATGTTGCCCTGACAGTAAAGAACTGCGAAGTGAAGGAATCGCCAAAGTGGTTGCAGGACAAGTTGACAACCATCGGTTTGCGCCCAATCAACAATATCGTCGATATCACCAACTACATCATGATGGCTTACGGACAGCCACTGCATTGTTTCGATGTTGACATGATAAAGGGCGGCAAAGTTATTGTCAAGGCAATGCCTGACGGCACACCATTTGTCACTCTCGACGGTGTAGAACATAAACTGTCAGACCGCGACCTCGCCATCTGCAATGCAGAAGAACCAATGTGCATTGCCGGCGTATTCGGAGGAAAAGGCAGCGGTACATACGAATCAACAAAGAATGTGCTCTTTGAGTCTGCATACTTCCACCCAACATGGATCCGCAAGAGCGCACGCCGCCATGGTCTGCAGACCGATGCTTCGTTCCGTTTCGAGCGCGGCATCGACCCAGAAGGCCAGATTTATGCAGTCAAGATGGCTGCGCTGATGGCAAAGGAACTGGCAGGAGGCGAAATCTCTATGGACATAGTTGACATCAAGAACGACACACTTCCAAAGAACGCCATCGTTGACCTCGAATACAAATACCTGTGGGACCTCGCAGGCAAGCAGATACCAGCAGAGACCATCAAGTCAATCTGCACAGACCTCGGCATGAACATCCTCAGCGAAGATGCAGAAAATGTTAAGTTGGAAGTTCCTGCATTCCGTGTCGATGTAACCCGTCCATGCGACATTGTGGAAGAAGTACTCCGCATCTACGGCTACAACAACATCGAGATTCCAACTCAGCTCAAGTCTTCACTCACCACAAAGGGCGAACTCGACAAGTCATACAAACAGCAGAACCTCATCGCCGAACAACTTGTAGGTTGCGGATTCAACGAAATCCTCAACAACTCACTCACAAAGACATCATACTACGAGACAGCAGAGGACGACACTGCAAAGACATACCCTGCAAGCAACCTTGTACGCCTCATCAACCCACTCAGCCAGGACCTCGGCGTGATGCGCCAGACCCTGCTCTATGGTGGACTTGAATGCATCAGTCACAACATCAACCGCCAGATGGCAAACCTCCGCTTCTTTGAGTTTGGCAACTGCTACTACTTCGCGCCCGACCGTCACCAGGACCTCACCGGCATGAAGTCGGATGCCGAGACATCAAAGCAGGTACTTGCACCTTATGCAGAAGACTATCACTTGGGCCTCTGGCTCACAGGTAAGCGCGTCAGCGGCAGTTGGGCACATGCCGACGAAGACACAGATATCTATCAGCTCAAAGCCTATGTCGAGAACATCTTCGCACGCCTCGGTGTGCCAAAGGGAGCACTCGTCTATGGCGAAGAATCAAGCGACATCTATGCCAAGTCAGTCAAGATAACAAACCGCGGTGGCAAAGTCATTGCTCAATATGGTATCGTAAGCAAGAAGCAGACTTCACGCTTCGACATCGAGCAACCAGTTTACTATGCCGACATCAACTGGAACAACCTTCTCAAAACCATTAAGGGCAAGACTGTAAGTTACTACGACATCCCTAAGTTCCCAGCAGTCAGCCGCGACCTCGCACTCCTGCTCGACAAGGGCATCGAGTTCCAGCAGATAGCCGACATAGCCCGCCAGTCAGAGAAGAAACTTTTGAAGAGCGTGACTCTCTTCGATGTTTACGAAGGAAAGAACCTCGAAGAAGGCAAAAAGTCGTATGCAGTCAACTTCCTGCTGCAAGACGAAAGCAAGACTCTCAACGACAAGGCGATTGAAGCCATCATGTCAAAGATTGAGAAAGCACTCGTCGATAAACTCGGGGCAAAAGTCAGAGGCAAATAACAACCGCCCCAAGTTCTCGCCAGTATATCTGGCGTCCCCCACAACAACAGCATCATAACTCGAAAACATAAATCATACACATTAATATGGGAAGAGCATTTGAATTTAGAAAAGCCCGCAAACTCAAGCGTTGGGGCAACATGGCAAAGACCTTTACGCGTCTCGGTAAACAAATCGCAATCGCAGTAGCAGAAGGCGGTCCTGACCCTGACAACAACGCACACCTCCGTGCAATCATCGCTACATGCCGTCACGAGAACATGCCTAAGGACAACATCGACCGCGCCATCAAGAACGCTATCGGTAAGGACAAGTCAGCTTGGAAGACAATGACATACGAAGGCTATGGACCTCACGGAGTTGCAGTATTCGTTGATACACTTACTGACAACACCACACGCACCGTTGCCGATGTACGAAGCATCTTCAACAAGTTCTCAGGCACACTCGGCACTATGGGTTCACTCGCATACCTGTTTGACCACTATGCAATGTTCTCATTCAAGAAGCCTGCCGACCTCGACACCGACGAAATGATCCTCGAACTCATTGACCTCGGCGTGAACGACGAATTCGACGAAGAGTACGATGAAGACAAGGACGAAACCATCATCACACTCTATGGTGACCCTAAGTCATTCTCACTCATTCAGAAGTACCTTGAAGACCACCAGTACGAAATCACTGCTGCCGACTTCACTTATGTACCAAACGACCTCAAGGATGTAACCGACGAACAGCGCGAGACAATCGACAAAATGGTTGAACGCCTCGAAGAGTTTGACGATGTACAGAATGTTTACACAAACATGAAGTAATCCCCGGTCTTTTTCAACACGATTTCAACTTCATAACAATGGCACCAAGACATCAGCCTTGGTTTCAAACATGAAAGGAATTTACACAACTCATGGGACTTGTTCCCAGCAAATACAGCTCGAAGTGGATGACCAGTCACATGTCATCCACTCCGTCGCTTTTATTGGAGGTTGCCACGGCAACACGCAGGGCATCAGTCAATTGGTGAAAGGGCTGAAAGCAGAAGATGTCATCGACAAACTGCAAGGAATCCGCTGCGGTTCGAAGACCACATCATGCCCCGACCAACTTGCCCAAGCATTGTCAGCCTGCCTAAAAAGAATACAAGAGAAAGCATGAAGAAACATACAAAGTCACCACTCACACAACTGCGCAACACAGGCATCATTTTGTGCTTCATCCAAGCGGCTGCCTGTTTCACATCATGCCAAGAAAGCAAAATCGAGCGTTTCGTCCGTGAGACCGCAGAATACACCAAGAAGAACTGCCCTCAGCGCATTGGCACTGATGGGATTGTGGTTCTCGACAGCCTTGTGTTTCACGACGATGGCACACTCAACTACATAAACTACTATTCAGTCAATGCCGACAGCGAGCAGGTGGCATATCTCATCAGCAACAAAGAAGAACTGCGTCAGCAACTGCTCAATGGCATCATCAACTCCATTGACCTGAAAAATGTAAAGGCAAGTGGTCTCAACATCATCCACCGATATGTTTCAGCAGACACCCACAAGCCTATTTTCGAATTTTGCTTCACGCAGAAGGATTACAACAAATAATCCAAGGAAAGAGACATAAGCACACAACCACACCGTCATTAACAATCAAAGCACATGAATCACATTGAACGCGCACGCGAACTATTCCTTCAAGGATACAACTGTTCACAGTCAGTATTCTGCGCATTTGCAGAAGAATATGGCATACCAATGGAACAAGCACTACGACTTTCCGCATCGTTTGGAGGTGGAATCGGCAGAATGCGCGAGACCTGTGGAGCCGTATGCGGCATGGCTATGCTGGCTGGAATGGAAACAGGACAGACCAATCCTGACGACTCTGCACAGAAGCAAACAAACTACCACGCAGTTCAGAATTTAGCAGAGCAGTTCAGACAAATAAACGGAAGCATCAAATGTGCCGAACTGCTGCAACTGCGCAAAGATGCGCCAATAACATCCGTTCCCGAACAACGGACAGAAGAATACTACCACAAACGCCCGTGCCTCAGAATGGTAGAGACAGCAGTTGAATTGTTTGAAGAATTTAAGAAACAGAATACAGTTTCGGCTGTGTGCGAGCACAATTAAACACAAAAAGCGCAAAAAGTTGGCAAAAACACTTGTCAATTAAAGAAAAAGCAGTAACTTTGCACCGCAAAACGCAAATAAGCTCTTAGACGAATAAGAAACGACGGTATTAATATTTAAAGTAAAAAGGTATGTTACAGGAAAAAGCAGGCAACATTGCAGGACTTATTTGGAATGCACTTGCTGCCAACAACTCACAAACTTACAAGCAGATTAAGAAATTAACTAAGCTCACAGAAAAAGACTTCAACCTCGGTATCGGATGGCTTCTTCGCGAAGACAAGCTCACCGTTTCTGAGTCAGGTGATGACAAAGATCCATACATTTATACTTTGAAATAATCGCCACAATGTCCTCAACCCAATGAGGACCCCCACCCTAACAGACAAATATCAATTGACAATTAAGGGTTTACCATTCAAGCAGACATTCTTACAGTTCAATTGATTTTTGGGGCTGACATGGATTTGACAGCAAGTCGAGGTGGTGTGTAAGCATGCAGAGCGTCGATGATAGGCTCTTTAATCCCTGCATCATACAGTTTATCTGGCAA
>JAGHSZ010000155.1 GCA_018065565.1 Candidatus Colivivens caballi | reverse complement strand
TCACAGAGAATGCCAGTGGCATTACAAAGTTCACAGAGCCATGCGGACAACTACGCTCCGTGTCCTCTTCATGTGCCGAGGGCACACTCTGTGAGAAGGTTCATAAATAAGATAAAACCGAACCTTCTCTGTGTTGATTTATTCCATTTTTTCACTTTTCACTCTTCACTTTTCACTTTTCACTTTTTCACTTCTCCTTGATTTGTTCAAGCAGTTGGTCGCAGATGGCTTGCATACCTTTAATTGAAGGGTGACCGTTCTGCTTTTCGATGTCGTGCAGTTCGATGAGTTGAGTCTTGCAGCGCTTGCAGATGGTGCGGAACGATTCGTTGACTTCCTCTTTGAGTTCTGAGTTGAGGATGACATAAATCTTTGCCTTGCGATACTGCTTTTTCAGGTTTTTGAGCAGACATGCCAGTGCAGGACGGAGTGACTTGCAGTCGTCCTTTGTCCATTTCTTGTACTGGTATTCGCCCATTGGAGAACCTGCCCAGGCGTCGTTGGTGCCGCCAAACACGAAGATGATGTCAGGATTGCCGAGGCGGTCGATGCGTTGATTGAATGCAGATGCCGATGAGTCCATGTGTCCGTAACCTGTGTTGCAGACGGTGGTGCCGCCCCATGAGTCGTTCTTTTCCAGTTGATAGCCCTTTGCCTTGATGTAGAGGTCCCACCATGTCTGTGACACTTCCTTCACATCGTTTCGGTCGTTTGGATAGAACGGTGCGTAGCCGTCAGGGTTGGCTCCCTGGAATGTAGAGTAAGAGTCACCGAGGATTGACACCTTCTTTGTCTGTGCTGATGCTACCACTGCCACGAGCATCATGAGTGCGATTGCAAATGTTTTCTTCATAATGTAAATGAGTTAAAATTGATTGTTTTGTATGATTAATGTAAATTTAGGCTGTTAGCTGTTAGCTGTTTGCCATTATTTAGGCTGTTAGCTGTTAGCCATTAGCCATTGGCTTCTCTCCACTTTTCACTTTTCACTTTTCGAAATAAACACAGAGTAACGGGATTATCATTTTCCTCCTGGTTTGTTTAATCCCGTTCACAGAGAATGCCAGTGGCATTACAAAGTTCACAGAGCCATGCGGACAACTACGCTCCGTGTCCTCTTCATGTGCCGAGGGCACACTCTGTGAGAAGGTT
>JAGHSZ010000110.1 GCA_018065565.1 Candidatus Colivivens caballi | reverse complement strand
TAGGGTCTTCGTCGAACTGGTCGTATGTCGATGGGAACTCAAAGGTCTTGTAGAGCGAGAGTTTCTTTTCGTCGATGAAATGCAACAGACATGCCTTCATTTCCGCAGTGAAACTGCCAGTTGGGCTGAGACTTCTCAGTGCTGTTTCGTCATCGGTATAATGACCCGACAAGTCACGGAATGCTGCAAGTGACTCCTCCAGACCAACTTCATTATACGCTGCTTCTTTGAATGCTTTTTTATTGCCGATGAACCAGTCGAAGCGGTCGTAAGTGTAACCAGTGGCTGTCGAACCACTTTTTGTTACACCAGTCATATCGACTGAAATCTTTGGTCGCTGGTTCGAACAAATATTCAGTCCGTGTCGTGACGCAGTTGGCTGACCATCGATTTTTATGACATTGCCGAGTGTTACTGTAAACTCTCTGACATTTGAGCACATGCTCAGTGGGTTAATATAAGGTGTTTGTACATCATAATTGTAGGCAGCTATGACAATCCAATAAGGAGTATTAGACTTTAATCCGTCTGATTTGATGTAATCAGGGAAATAAAGCATTCGCCTACCTGATGATGCATCACGCGTGGTGTTCTGTTTCTTATCATCATCAGTAGCGGTGGTTCTCAGCATGTTTTGCTCATAGTAAGCATAGAATGTCAACTTGCCATATTCGTCATTATCGCCTGTTGCTCCATAAATTTCCTTAACTACTGAAGCATTGAAAGCATCCGTTGTGCTGTGGTTCTTATTAAACTCAGCCATGTACTTTTCTTTGTCGATGATTGTGTAGTAAAGATTTGTTGGATTGGTTACATTTGAGAACTGTTCACTAAAATTATAGACTGCAGCGTAAGCCTTTAACAACAAGTCAAAGTCAGTTGCCAATTCAATGTTAGAGGATTCTTCACCATTGCATATAGGTTTTGTCTGCGTTGCCTTGATGTTTGGTCTGCAGATAAATGCACGTATGTCATCGATGGCATAGTCGGCACCATCCGAACTTGTACAGTTGTTCTCAAGTGTAATTTCGTATGAACCATAACCTCTGTCTTTAATGTCAGAAGGTGGGTCGAAATAATAATATACATGCATCCACTGGCCACGGTAGTCATGGTCTGGATCGGGATTAGGGTAGTTGTCATCACTACTTTTAGTCGCATTATTATTATCAACTACAAAGCCGTTCGCTGTGTTGCTTCCACCAGGTATGTATCCTGTTACATATCGGCTTATGACTTCAGGTTGTTTCGTTTTAGAATTTATTCCTCTAAAAGTGAAGACAAGGTTTGCTGTTTCAGCGTTATTGTTAAACTCGTTGATCCATGCCGAAACATAGACTCGGTTGTTCGCACACAATTCATTACCCAGACTAACCTTTGCCATGTGTCCAGGGTCGCTGGCTGCATTAACATAGAGGAAATTACCTGTTTTGCTTCCGTTGGTGTCAGCATAGAGGCGGTCGTGAATCACAATATGATTTGGTTTATTTCGAGTATATGGAACACGGCTTTGGTCACTGCTATTTGCCACAACATACATATCGTAGTCAAATGTCTTGTCATAACCGAATCCGTATGCTGATTCATCCCATGCCAACGGAAATTTATAGTAACCAGGAGTAGTAGGATTGTCTCCATTGCTCATAAATTTCTTTTCCTCATCAGTCAAGTCAAAGTTGACGACATCGAATGGGTCACCATACTCTTTTACCATTTCATCAGGTCGCTGGTATATATATTGGAAGTCACTCTTTGTGAGTTCCGATTCAGAGACCATGTTGGCATCCTTTTTTGGCATCACGTCGATATAATATGATTGAAGTACAAGCGTGTTTGGGCTGTAATAACTGTCAGTTGCAATACTTTTTTGCTCTTTTGCTGCCTTTATGTCTTCCGCTATCCAGCTGCCATTATTCTCTTGCCTGATGTCCACAGCGCATAATCGTACGAGGTATTTGCCGACTGTTGGTTTCTTCCAGTAGATTACACGGTCGTATCCATTGATACCTTTATATGTATAGACTAAGTCGTCACGCATCCTGCCGCACAGTTCTTCTTCTTTTTCCTCAGTTGTCTTTTGGACATTCTCATTTTTATTTAAATCGGAACCCGTGAATGCTCCGGTTGCGCCATAAGCGCCTAATATGGTGGTGCTACCTTGTAATTCATAACTGCCTGTGCTATTCAGCTTGAATAATTGAACCCTGTAGTGATACACTGGTGCATATTCGAATGCAGCTTCTCCGCCTTCTTCATGAAGAACTTTATGATAGTATCCAGTTGCTTTCTGATTGGTGCCTTTTCCTCGATATTCAAAGTTATCGAGGCGATACTGGAACGGTGTTCCCTCCGGACATGACAGATTCACCGTTCTGTCTCTCTGTTCTGGATTATTATTGTCGGTGGCTCTACAGTCATAATCTGCTTTTGAACGTGCACTGTGTATCACGAAAATATGTCGATAAGTGAGTGTCGGCTCGTTCAGGGTCTGTCCTGCCTCATGCTCTCCTGGATCATCACATGCCACATCAATGGCTACGATATCAAAAATTTCCTGACTGTTGGTATTTAATGGAGCGCGATAAATGGCACGCGTAGCCGCACGATCCCATTTGTTTACTTTTTCACCTCCAAAATGACCTTTTGCATGACCTGAACCATCGCCATAGACTATAACCTGGTCATTGTTATCGTATAAATCATTAAGGAAATAGAGACGGCCACATGCCTGGTCTGTCGTGTAGTCATACCAACGGTGATATGTGTCGCAGTATTTGTAGTCCCAACTTGCAGTTCCATGTGCGGCTGTGTGGAAGTCGCTGAATGGCTCAAGTTCGCACTCATCACCCGGCATCACATATACGTCATGTACATACTCGTGAGTTCTCTGTAATTTTACACCACTGGCAAGTCGTGGGTCATCGGCATTGGTCTTCCATTCTTTATTGTCACCAGAAGGGAAATCCGATGGTCGCGTCGTTTTATCATAGACACTACCATGAGTATGAGTGAACTTGTATCCTGATTGTGGAGTAACTGTAAGTTTTGGAATATCGTCAGGAGCCGGGGTTGGTGCTGCATCTGGGGTAAGACCTGTTGGTATATTTACACCTGTACCATCTCCCCCTGTTACAGTGAAGTTCTTAAATGCCAAGAAATTATATGTATTACCACGCGACCAAATTGTAAACTTCAATATTCCGTCATTTCCAACTGTTGCATTAATTGACACTTTTCCAACACGAAAACCAGATTTCACATTACTATTGTAATAATATGTTTTAAATGCATTGTCCGGAATATCTTCTAATTTAATAGCCCGACCTTCGTCTTTTGCAGTATTGTATTCAGTCAGATTTGAACTACTGTAGTTATAATCATTACCAGTATAAAAATGACAATCCTCTGGGTAATAAGCATATCCTATAGCCCATGCTGCAACTAATAATTCGACCTTATAAGTTCCAGGTTTTAAATTGGAGACAGTTCGTGTAAATTTCCCATTAGGAATGTACTTGTAATTGGAACCATCCCATTCTGTAAGAAGTATATATGGATGCTTAAAACTACTTCCGTCAACTTTAAATGAAGATGATGTAGGCAATTCTGGTAGTACGCTATTTACATATTCTGGTGTCACTGCATACCCCGAAGGGAATACCCATTTACTTACATCGGTTTCATTGGATGG
>JAGHSZ010000076.1 GCA_018065565.1 Candidatus Colivivens caballi | reverse complement strand
CATGATGGTCTTATAGAAATTGTGTATCAATGCGGTAAGAAGAAGGAATACGGTGTTCTCAGCCATGAATGACTTGGGAAGCTTGTTCCAACCGAATCCGTTGTTCATGTCATCGAATATACGTTCCTTGCCACCACGCTTGTTGTAGAATTCGACAATATCCCTCGTTGAGGACTTGTGATCGTTGGTTAAGATACAGCGGTAAGTGTATTCTCCTTCCCATAGGTCGAGATCTCCATTTGTGCGCCTTTGCCTTTGAATGACAAGACGATAACACTTGCCTTCCCATTTCTCCACGAGAATGGAATTGAGCTCAAACTGGATGCCGTTGATTTCCTCCGTCTTCCATCCCCTCAGTGCAAACAAGTCGTCGTAGAGCGAACTGCATCGGTTGGCACGGATGTAGAAGTGCGTGCAATGTTTCTCTATCTCACTGACGATTTCCTTCGAGCACGAACCACAGTCGGCTCTGAAGCTATTCACACGGATGCCGTTGGCTTCCAGCAGGGCAAAGAATCTCTTGTGAGTCTCTGCCTGATAAAAGCGCACATTTGTGTTGCCGTCGCTGTTCTCGATATAGACAATCTTGTCACCGATGACATATACGCCAGGTCTATAGCCAAGGAACTTCTTGTATGTCGGTTTTGCATCATACTTCTCTGTTTCAAGGAACTGATGGTCAAAATCAACATCATAGGATTCCACCTCATTCAGTTCACCGGTAGAAACCAAGACGTTAATAAGCAAGGTGTTGAGCTTGTCTGCCGTATTAAAATCATAGGTCTTGCCCTGATCGGAAGTATATGAGATGTTATCCTGTGTCAGTTCCTTGATGGCTCTGAGGATGGTATCAGAGCTGCATGTACGCAAGGTCGGATGATACGACAGATGGCGCATCAGATGCGACGTTACATCCTCCACGCATGAGCCTCCGCAGAAATAAACGCTCATCAGCGAACGGACAATCTCACTGTATTGATAACCGATGGTACTGCTGCATCTCTGACCCAGAGTTAAATCGATTACATGTGCGAGCATGGAGTCAAATTGCTCCATGACCATAAAAATTCCTCCAAAAGGTGTGAGTTTCTCAGATTTTATTTTGTATCTTTGCCATGTCTTGTTATGATTATCGCTTGATTTTTAATCGCAACACTAAGTTAAGTGAAAAATCTGACATGACAAAATCCTGGGCAACTTTTTGTTGCTCAGGAACTTTAACATATAGTTAAATCAAAGTGTTGCGGAATTAAGGGTCTATTATCATTATAACGCTAATGAACGATTTGGGTTAAATGAGCCGAGAACCACACTCGGGGCATGTGCCTTTGTCGTGAACCAGGGTGCCGCACACGGGACATTGGTAGCGATGGCGGAGGAACCGTACATAGACTGTGATGATGGTGATGGCAATGATGATGGCGAGGGTCAGTGCTGTGTACCATCCGATGAATGTCGATGTGAGTGACACCAGGAGGTAAAGCAGCATTGAGATGCCTGTAATCTGGAAGATGAACTTCATGCCGGGCACGAAATAGAAGTTGTGATAGACCGAGATGAGAAACGCCACATAGATGATGACCACAGCCCATGCCAGTGTGAGCAGCAGCGACATGATGCCGGGCAGAATGAGTGGGTTGAGTGTTGGATGGAAATAGTATTCGAGCCAGAACTCGGGTGAATATGTCTGGATGTGAGTGTAGATGACTGCCATGCCCAGCACGGTGAGCATCAGCATCAGTGCTTCGCCTGAACCGTTGATGGTGATGCGCTCCCACTTGTGGCGGCGGCTGTAAATGAGTATGGCGATGATGCCCAGTGCGAGGAGCGACGACATCCATATGGCTCGTGTGCCTGTCAGTCGGTCGATGATGACGGAGATTCCGTCGTCGGGGGTGGCTGCATCGAGCAGGTCGGGCTCTGCCACCCAACCCATGGTGAGTTGGTCGCGTGCCACTTTCACCCAGATAGTGTCGTTCTGCTTCTTGATTTTTGCCACAGCGATGATGTCGCCACGCATCACTGTGCAGGTGTCTGCCATTTCGTCGGCTTGTGGCACCAGTATGAGTGAGTCGGCTTTCACCTGAAAGTTGAAGTTGTTGGTGTAGTGGTGCTTCAAGCGGAATTCCAGGCTGTCTGCCTGTTCCTGCGTGAGCAGCATCAGTGTGTCAGGTTCTTGTCCGAGTGCCGGCAGAACCTGCGCAATGGTTAGCAGAAGAAACAACAGTACTTTCATGGTGGCGTGCTTGATGGTTTGTAAGGTGGTGCTATGCTTTGTAGAGTTTCATCATGCATTGTTTGCAGTCGAATTCGAGACTGAACCGTCCTGATGAATTCTGAATGTAGAACTTCGACTTGTGCAGTTCGTCCTGATACATGGGCTTGCTTTTCGGACACCAGCCCAGGGCAAACTTGATGCAGTGGCGGCAGTACATCACTGGCACATCTTTCTGGTGTTCGCGCTCGTATGCCCACTGCACAGCCTTGTGTCCCTGATGGAGATAGAAGTCGCGGGCTTTGTCGTTCATCACATTGACTGGTGGCGCCGCTGTGATGGCTGGTGATGGATTGGTGTGCTTGTCGGTGTTGGCAGCTGGTGTGCTGATGGAGCATGTGACAGACTCATTGCTGTGGCTGCTGCTCTGACTGCAATCGTCGCTTACGAGCATCCGTCGCCATTCGCTCAGCATCGACGATGGGATGAACCAGTTCTTGTTGTAGTCGAGGGTGAGATGGCGCAGCCGATAGATGGTGTCGCCGAGGCGTGACAACTGTCGCTCAATGTTCTCCGACTGGTGCGAGCGTGCCAGTTCCTTCTGGCATTCCACATCGATGTGGCGCATGGTGCCGCAGTCGTCGGTCATGGTCAGCCGGAAACCGTCGGTAGTCTCGCTCATGGTGATGTCGATTGGGATGTATCGCTGTGCGCTGTTGTGTTGCAGAAGGTCGTCGAACTGCTTGTCGAAATTGCGGAACAGCCGCATCTTTGGCATCAGACCTTTTGGCATTTCCAGAGGGTAGAGCCGTCCGTTCTCCACTTTGTTGACGCGGAAACCAAACAACTTGCCCTTGTTGTCGATGAAGCACAAACCGTCGCCGTTGGCAAATTTGGCTATGCCTGCCACGCTGAACCACCCGCGGCCGATGTCCTTCACCTTGCCCACTTCTTCGCCCATTGCCTTTGGCGTGTCCATGGAGAAGATGCCGGGATTGCGCCCATGCAGAAAATATGAAGTGAAACCACGGTTGAAACTTTTGTGTACATCGGGCTGGAAGGCATATTCCACTACGCCGTCGGATGCTCGCTCGTATTTGTCGGGATGTGCCTTGACGATGCGGTTGAGGGCCTGACTGTAAGCTGCTGTCACATTCTTGACATATGCCATGTCTTTCAGCCGACCTTCAATCTTGAATGATGTGGCACCTGCGTCGATGAGTTCCTGCAACGACTTAATCTGACACATGTCTTTGAGCGACAGTAGGTGCTTGTCTTTGAGGACTGTCTGTCCGTCGTCGGTGACGAGGTCCCAGCTCATTCGGCACACCTGTGCACATTCGCCTCGGTTGGCGCTTCTGCCAAACAGACATTCGCTGGCATAGCATCGTCCGCTGTAACTGACGCAGAGTGCGCCATGTACAAACACTTCGAGCGGTGTGTCGGGGCATTGCTGATGGATGTCGCGAATCTGGTCGAGTGTCAGTTCGCGTGCCAGCACCACTTGCTTGAAACCTAACGAATGGAGCCATTTCACCTTTTCTGGTGTGCGGTTGTCCATCTGTGTGCTGGCATGAAGGTCGATGGGCGGCAACTGCATCCGCAGCAGTCCCATGTCCTGAACGATGAGTGCATCGACTTGGGCGTCATAGAGTTGGCAAATCATTTGCTCTGCCTCTTGCAGCTCTTTGTCGGTGAGTATGGTGTTGACTGTGACATAGACCTTTGCCCTGAACTGATGGGCATAACTGACCAGTCGGCGGATGTCGTCGATGGAGTTGCCTGCTGCTGCCCGTGCTCCGAAATGTGGGGCTCCGATATAGACAGCATCGGCTCCGTGGCGTATTGCTTCGATGCCGATGTCGGCGGTGCGTGCCGGTGCAAGGAGTTCGAGGGAGGTCATGTTTGGTGGTTTAGTCGTTTAGTTTTTTAGTTGTTTGGTTTTAATCATGTATATCTTCGATGTTGAATGGAGTTTCCTGATATACATAATAGTTGAGCCAGTTGGTGAACAGCAGGTTTGCTGTACTGCGCCAGCGCACTATTGGAGTACACGATGGGTCGTCGTGCTTGTAGTAGTGCTTTGGCATCTGTATTGCCATTCCTTTGGCAAGGTCGCGCTTGTACTCGGTGTCGAGTGTGAACGGTGAGTATTCAGAGTGGCCGGTGATGAAGAAGTCGCGTCCGCCACGTGCCATTACGATATGTACGCCTGCCTCGTCGCTTTCCGAAATGATGGAGAGTTCGGGATGAGCCAGAATCTCCTCTTTGTCGAGTGTGATGTGGCGGCTGTGTGGCACGAAGTATTCATCGTCGAATCCACGGAAGATGGGCAGTTGAGGCATGAGGGCGTGATGGCGGAAAATGCCGAACACCTTTTCTGCTGTCGGTTGCTTGTCGATTCCGTAGAAGTGATACAGTCCGGCAAAGGCTGCCCAGCAGATGTAGAGTGTCGAAGTGACATTGCTGTGTGCCCAGTCCATCACATCTTTCAGTTCATCCCAGTAGTTTACCTCCTCATAGTTGAACTGCTCCAGTGGTGCGCCCGTGATGATGAATCCGTCGTACTTCTTGTGACGCATGTCCTCAAAGTCACGATAAAAAGCCCTCATATGCTCTACGGGGGCGTTTTTTGAAGTGTGTGAACGGATCTTCATGAATTCAATCTCAATCTGCAATGGTGTGTTCGACAGGATGCGGACGAAGTCGGTCTCAGTCGTGATTTTTATAGGCATCAGGTTGAGAATGGCAATGCGGAGCGGACGGATGTCCTGACCATGGGCACGGGTGGTGTCCATCACGAAGATGTTTTCCTGTTTCAGCAGCTCAATGGCTGGTAGTCTGTCGGGTAGGTTTAGTGGCATTTTGCTGTTTGTATATAATTGGGTGCAAAGTTAGCAAAAACAAACGAGATAATCACCATCTTCGTTGCATTTTCCCCCTCTAACATTGTGCGTATCCAGAAATTGTTGTACATTTGCAAGTGTTTAGATGTACTAATCAAGTTATCAGTAATTACTAATACATACCTTATTTTGATTATGAGACAAACAATCCTTTCTGCGATTCTTGTGTCATCGGCACTGGTTGCCAATGCACAGGTAAGTCTGAAACCAGACAACATCGATGATGTGGTTCGTGCCATGACTCTCGAAGAGAAGGCCACTCTCGTGGTCGGAACCAGTCGCCAGGGTTCGACGGGCGGTATGCAGGGCGGTAACGGAATGGTCGGTGCTCATGCCGACTTGGTTCCAGGCGCTGCTGGCACAACTCAGCCTGTTGCCCGACTCGGCATCACTCCAAGCATCCTGACGGATGGTCCTGCGGGAGTACGCATCAGCCCGACAAGGCAAAATGACACTCAGACTTATTACTGCACTGGCTTCCCCGTTGGTACAGCATTGGCATGTACCTGGAATCAGGAACTGGTGGAACAGGTGGGCCGTGCCATTGGCAATGAGGTGTTGGAGTATGGTTGCGATGTGATTCTGGCTCCAGGCATGAACATTCACCGCTCACCACTCTGCGGACGCAACTTTGAATACTATTCAGAAGACCCGTTTGTGACAGGAAAAATCGCCGCAGCCTATGTCCGTGGTGTTCAGAGTCAGGGTGTCGGCACATCAGTGAAGCACTTTGCTGTCAATTCACAGGAGACCAACCGTACCGAGGTGAACGAGGTGGTGTCACAGCGTGCCCTTCGTGAAATCTATCTTAAAGGATTTGAAATCGCAGTGCGTGAGGGACGCCCATGGACTGTGATGTCGTCATACAACCGGGTCAACGGTGTCTATACTCAGCAGAGCCGCGACCTCCTCACCACCATCCTGCGTGATGAATGGGGATTCGACGGAGTGGTCATGACCGACTGGACTGGTCAGCGCAACACTGCCGAGCAAATCAAGGCTGGAAACGACCTGATGGAACCGGGCGCACAGGCTCAGACACAGGAAGTCATTGCCAAGGTGAAAAGTGGAGAACTGTCGATGAGCGACCTCGACATCTGTGTGAAGCGCATCTTGCAATATCTGGTCAAGACTCCACGCTACCGTGGTTACAAGTACAGCAATCGTCCCGACTTGAAAGCACATGCTGAGGTCACTCGCCAGAGTGCAACCGAGGGAATGGTGCTCCTGAAAAACTCTTCTGCCACATTGCCTATCAAGTCAACGGCAAAGGTGTCGGTGTTTGGTGTCACTGCTTACGACTTCATCGCCGGTGGTACTGGTTCGGGCGATGTCAACAAGGCATATACCATCGACCTCATGACCGGACTCTCCAATGCAGGAGTTGCAGTCAACAAGAAACTTGCCGATGTCTATCTCAAATATAAGGAATATCAGCAGAGTCTGACCGACGCAATACCTCGCCGTGGATGGTTCTGGGGCAAGGCATTGTTGCCAGAAATGGCTCTGTCGCGCCAGATCATCGACGGACAGGCACAGGAGTCGGATGTTGCCATCATCACAATTGGTCGTCAGGCAGGTGAGGGCAGCGACCGCAAGGAGGCTGACGACTTCAACCTCACTGACACCGAGCAGCAGCTCATCTCCGATGTCTGTGCTGCATTCCATTCACAGAACAAGCAGGTGGTAGTAATCCTCAATATGGGAAATGTGCTCGAGACCGCATCGTGGAAGGGTAAGCCCGATGCCATTCTGCTCGCTTGGCAACCTGGTCAGGAAGGTGGCAACTCTGTGGCTGATGTGCTCACGGGCAAGGCAAATCCATCGGGCAAGTTGTCGATGACATGGCCTGTTTCGCTCATTGATGTTCCTTCGTCACACAACTTCCCTAATGTCCGTGCGGCTCAGCGCCAGTTCGGTGGCAAGACCGAGTTCACCGATTACACACGCCATGTTGAGGGGCTGAATGTGGGTTACCGCTATTTCAACACATACGGCAAGGAAGTGTCATATCCGTTTGGCTACGGACTGAGCTATACATCCTTTGCTTACAGCCGTCCGTCGGTCAAGGCTGCAAAGGACGGATTTGTTGCAACCATCACCGTGACCAACACGGGTAAGGTGGCAGGCAAGGAGGCTGTTGAACTCTATGTTGCTGCACCAAAGGGTGGACTCGACAAACCAGCACGCGAACTCAAATCGTTTGCCAAGACCCGCGAACTGCGTCCGGGCGAGAGCCAGACTCTCACGATGAATGTCACAGCCTATGACCTTGCATCCTACAACGAACAGACCCAGAGATGGGAAACTGCTGCTGGCACCTATTCTGTTCAGTTTGGTGCCAATGTTGAGGACATCCGTGCCACTGCCACTTACCGACAGTCAAAGGCAATGACTGTCAAGTGCCACGATGTGATGCGACCTGACATGCAATTGTGAGGTCTTCATATAGAAGTACAAAATAAGCAACAGCAACTACATCGGTGTGTAGTTGCTGTTGTTGTATTTATGCAAGTGCCTGAGCGCTTGCTTCAAAAAATGCTTGTTTCGACACAATCGCGTGATTAGAACGACCAGTCGCGCCAGCTTTCGTCACCACTTTGAGTGTTTGGAGTCTGCTGCTGCAAGCGGCTGTGTGACTCGTCAATGGTGCTCTGGACATATGTGCGGATATTGTCGGAAAGGTCGCCGAAGAATACTGGATTGTTGTTTTGTTTCTTTGTCTGTATGTCCTTCAACAGGTAGTATGTGAATAGTCCGTGTCCCTGTTCAGGATACAATTGGGATTCTTCGTTGCCTTGTGCGGCACTGAACACTACAATTGACGGATTCTGAACTTCAACATCCTCTGCTGCCACTCCTGCACCACGAGTACTTCCATCAAATCCACCACTGAAACAAGCATCCATGAAGATAGCTGTCTTTGAGAATCCTAATTCGCCGATTCGTGCATAAAAGTCGTTCAAGCGGATGCCGAAACGAGGTGAAGACCCGCGTACATCGGTTGGAAGCAAGTATGCTTCGTTTTTCTTTTTCAGGTCAGGCACACCGTGTCCAGCATAATATACTATAAGACGCTTGTTGGTGCGGTCGCTGATGTTTTCGAGCCAGTCGAATGCCTCTTCGTTGATCATCATCTTTGTGGCGTCATCGTAAGCCTTGATGTTTGCTGCAGGCACACCGAGTGACTGACTGCAATATGTTGCGAACACATGTGCGTCATGGATGGCAGAAGGCACAGAAGCTTGTCCCCAGTAGTAGTTCTGGTTGCCAATGATGAGCGCATAGATGTCGTTTTGTACACTGTATGCTACAGGGATATCAATGTCGATGTCTGAAGAAATAAGGTCATAGTCTGCATTTTTGTAAGAGCGGTTCTGCCCGTTAAGAAAGTTGTCAACGGCCTCAAATGCCAGTCCATATTCATGACAGTTACGGGTGTTGATGCCATTGGCGAGTTTCAGGATTTCACCATTGTAGAGAAAATGGTGAATATTGCCGTCAATTTCTTCTTCCTTGGCAAATGCATACGAACCGATAGTTGCAGTTGGGTTGATGTCCAGCGACTTGATGTCGCATGACACGAATGCCTGTTCACCAACTTTACAGTGTGCAGGAATCTGAATTGCAGAGAGTGATGTGCAGTTTGCAAAGGCAATGGTCTCAATCGATGCAAGTGTGATTGGGAACGAAATGGTACGAAGATTCTTGCAGTTCATAAATGCACCCCATCCGATTTCGGTAACCATCTTGTCATGGAAGATGACTTCTGTCAGATTCTTGCAATCAGCAAATGCGCATGAACCAATGCGACTGATGCCCTTCTGGATGACAACGCGCTCAATGTTGTTGGCAATCTGTTTCTTAAACCATGGAGCAAACTTTGATGTGTTGTTGTAGTCTGGAATCTTCATTGAATTAGTTTTCTGGTTAGTATTGTAGATGGTAAGAGTTTGTCCGTCAAACGACCATTGAATGTATTTGTCAATAGTTCCTTCGATTCTTTTCTGTGCCATGGCAACCATCGCACACATGGAAAAGACTAAAAATATAAATAAACTTCGTTTCATAGTTATTGGTGGTTTTGCTGTTTATTAGTACCGAATTTGAAGATAAAAGCGTGATGAAATGGAATTAAAATCCCATTTATTATCTCCATAGTTATCAGAATCAAGACTTGTGTATTTGTAATTAGATTTTCGTCTCTCAAATCCAATGCCAATGGATTTCAAAATACTTATACTTGCTCCAAACGAAGTGAGAATGCCGTGTCCCCAGTCCAGTGCAGTATTATCAATTTTATTATTACCATCCTCTTTATTACTTTTCATTAGAAGTAATGATGTACCATAGCCTATATGTAAATATGCATTTATCTTAATGAAAGATAAAAAAGAAGAGTTGCTATGAGCAAATGGTGCAATATCCAGCGAAATTCCTGGAGAAGAACTTAAGTTAAAATCATGTTTTTCGGCATTAAATGGTGTGTAGTACTTTATCGGTTCGTTGGTATATTCATTGTTGTCCACAATTTTCTTACTATTAATAGATTTTTCAGCGCTAAAATGGAACCATCCGAGATCAAAAATATTCCAATCAATGTTAAAAGAAACCATATCGGCAATAGGTTTGGATATTCTATAGTTGTGACCAACCTGTAAACTTACACCCCAGTCGGATTTATATTCTCCCGCATAACCGTCATTGAGATATGATTTGCAGTCATTATTTTCATCATTTTTGGTTATTGGCACTTGACCATCTGGTTTCAGTGTTTCGTTAACAAAAGAAATGTTGAAAAACGACTTGCGTTTCCACACATCGGTGATGTGGTCGGTGTTGGACACATTAGAAAAGACTTTCTGTTGTTTTTTGATGATGTCTTTGATGGTGGTGACATCGGTCGTGTCTTCCAACTCGTCGATGACATAAGTTTCTCTACCAACATCTTGTGCATAAAGGGCATTCGCTATAAAAGCGACAAATGTCAATAAAATTAATTGTTTCTTCATGTTGCTGATAAATTAAATGAGTTATTAGTTGTTTAGTTATGTGAACCTCTTATGTTTGCGTCAGGCTGATTGTGTAGTCGCTACCATGGCTGCGAATATTGAATTACACTATTCTTCTGCCTGATTGTTTATAATCTTGACTTCCTGTTCAAAAGTCGTAAAAGAGTCATCTGCAATCTCTGAATTCTCAAGCCATTGCTGAAAATCTGCATATTTGCAGCTTCCATAATGGTCTGTTGGTCCCTTTGTTGTATAGCATTGGGCAAATTTCTTATATGAGTAAACCAGTACAATCTTATCTGTTTCCACTTTGCTTGATGTAATCAATGTAACCGAACGGGGATATAGATTGTTGTAATTCTCTTTGTCGAAAAGTGTGTATTCTTTTCCTTGCACCACATCGAATACTCCATCTTTGTCTTCCCAATAAGGTAGCAACCGAGTGACTTGGCCTGCCTTTTCATCAACAAGGTAAACAGCCAGATAGCCGTTATGAGGGATTTTGACATTAATAAAGAGTTTCTGCTTGCTGTTGAATGTCGTACCCTCATTCTTGAGGTCGGGTGAGCCAACGAGTATTTTCCATTGCAGGTCGATATTTGTATTCCGTTTTTCACGGCCCTCGCCCCATACTTCACATTCAATAAAGAATATGTCATCTACACATGAATAGGTGAATTTGGGCTTTTTTGTGTTTTTTTGCCAGGTGCCTTTAATACGCTGCTCAGTCACCTGACGAAAATTGCTTTGAGCTTCATCGTTGCCATTTTGAACTAATACTCTTTTTTGAATATCACTAATGTCAGTATCAAATGCTTCTGTCAACGCATTCAGCTTAGCTTGCTTCTCACACTCCTTTTCTGCCTCAGCAAGAGTCAAGTTCCTGTTTTCAGACAGGTTGAGCTTATATGTCCCATGTATTTTCTTTTGTGCATTGGCAATGAGCCCGAAGCATGTCAGAAATAAAACGATAACCGTAATCTTTTTCCGCATAGCAAATATATGTTATTTGTAGGTTTTGGTAATGTTATAATTCTTCTTGTTTTGTTGAAACTGCTTGCTTCAGTGAAGCTGTACCCGCTTTTTTGCCCTTAGCAGGTTCATATTTCAGTTTGAAAGGGAATGATTGTGTGTAGCCCTTCTGCTCTTTAACTATGATGTCGAACTGTGTTTCACCTGGGTTCAGCCCATAAATCATTGCTTTGAACGAATTCTTACCAACTGTTTCGATTTCATTAGTTATCGGAGCATCAGAATTGATTGATATCTTGACATCCCTCTGTTCTGAGTTCTCATCCACAATGCTAAACTCCACTATTACAGTGTCACTCTGGACACTGGCGTTGGCATTGCTGACTGCCCATGAACTTTTATAACTGATGCTGTTGTTGCATTCGATAGGCAGTGATCTGATGTCGTTATACTGGACAGAGAATGAGTACTTCTGTTTAGCAGAATTGTCTGCTTGCATATTTGGCAGATGAGGTGTGCAGTCGCAAGTGAATTTTGAACCAGAACCTGTAACATTTTCTTGCAATGACGCCATGTCAACCTCGCAGATGTTGTCGCCTGAAGTTACAATGTTCTGTATTGACTCTCTTGCTATTCTAAATGGGAAGGTGATGACCAGTTTGCTCCGGCATGTGTCGGATGTGAAGAACAGTGTGTCGTTGTTGTTGACTTGCATTGTAATGACATCCTTGTTGTTGACTGATACGATGCCGTATTTGCCGTTCTTGCGGACTACTGCAAGGTCGTTATAGTTGTCTTTGTTGAACATTTCTTTCACATCTTCGAACTGAGCTGGCATAACAGTCTTTTCTTCCTCAAATCTGAACCATGTGAGTCCGACCATGTCGTTGTCCTTGAATGCCTTAAGGTTTTTCTGAACTTTTGCCTGCTGTTTGCTTGCTGGTTCTGTGATAGGACCAAGCCAGTCTGCCCCCTTAAACTCTCCATTGTGGTTGAATATCAGTTTGCCTTTGTTGGTGGCAATGGTGAATCCACCATCTTCTGTATTTTCCTTTGTCAGCACTTTGTCCACAATCTGAACAAATGATTCTTTGCTATTTGACTCATCGTCAGAATATCGGGTGCAGTTGTCGGTTTCATAATCATAAACAAACACTTGCTTACCAGAGATGCAGATTGCTTTTTTCTCTCTGTTCAGTGATGAGATGAACTCAAAGTCACCTGTTTCAACTGCTTTACCGTTTTTCTGCATCGTGACCTCTTCATACTTTGTGTTAATCAGTGCTGCTACTCTGTTTTTACGCTTTTCTGGGTTCTTGTAGTATGAAACCGATGCATATCTGTTCAGGAAAGGATATGCTTCACAGTAACTTTCGTGGCTTATGATGCAATTTTTGTTTACATAATGGTAGAGGCTGTCTTGCGTGTCTAAAACGAGTAGATAGCCGAGAGAATAATAAGGGAATTGGCTGTCGATGCTGTAGCGGCATTTGCCATCGTTCTTTTCCATTTTCTTCAAACGACCATCGACCGACAGAATGCCATAAAGACCGTTATCTTCTTCTGTAAGGAGACATAATTGCTGCATGAATGGTGTTACATGCTTGTTGGTCGCAACTATCTGCCTGCCATTTGTGTTCCAGATGAAAGTCGAGTCTTTCTTGTTGCAGATAAACAATTTATTTGCAGCGTCAAATTCAATATTGTCCATTTCAGGAGTGACCATCCATGTTGCCACCTGTGCATCAGCCATGCCTGATAAGCACAGGCATAACATTGCAAATTTCAATCTCTTCAACATTAAGTACATGAATTATCGTTTTTTAGATTAATCAAGAAGAATTACTTTTGTGCCCTTTGTGTCCAAATTAGGCATTTCATCGCCAATATTTGAACCGAGGTATGTTGGGTCACATACTGTAAATTTTACATCATCAATAATATAGTGGGCACCTTTTACTTCATCGTTAAAATGGATGAGTGTAGCAAGATGACCAGGATAATACAGCAGCGCACATTTCAACCCTACGAGATCGCGTACCAATCGGGTTAGGAGGATTGAACGGTCTTCGCAGTCACAGAACGGATAGTTCAGGGTCTCTTCCGCAAAGAATGCCCGGTCGTGTCCCCAGATGTTTTCATCATATTCATAAGGTATTCCGTGTATAAGGTCCATAAGACGATGGACTTGTTCAACCTCGTTCTTTCCTTCAATAATCTTTTTGAGCTGAGGGTACAATTGCTCTTTCACATCAGGCTGCAAAGGAGTGTTGGCATACATAGCCCAACGGGTAAGCTCATTGTTGTGTGTTTGAGACGCAGGGTAAGTGTCGCAGAATTTCATTATGTTTTGGTTGATTGAAATGCTAATCGAATCATTGTCGAACCTAAAGCCGTGAATCACATGAGTCTCGCCTTGATTCGTATTTAGCAACAATGGGGTGTTGATGTATAATGATATACCTTTCTCTTTTGGAAATTCTGCATCGCAAACCATAAACGCTTTTGGAATTTCATCGGCAAAAATATAAAATTTCTGCGCATTAGGACCACAGGTGATGTACTGTGTGCTGTAAATGTCATGGATGCTGTTTAACAGCAGGTACAATTTGCTGCCATCGGTCGTGCTTGCAAATCTGATGCAAAATCCCGACTGATAGCAAAGGTAACCAGCAAGCAATACAGATTCATTGGTGCCTTTTCCGAAGAATTCATCGCATAATGTCTGAATCATCTTGTAATATGCCCAGTCGTTCAGGTTGTGCTCTTTTCGGATTTGAATGCAGTCGTAGAGTGCATTGTCATATTTCCCACTTGAGAAACGCCCGAGTACATCGGCTATTCGGTCCGGATTTACTTTCCCGATATTCACGCGCTTGGTTTCGTCAAGGCGAACCTTAAAATCTGTACCGCAGTATTCGAACGGGAAATAAGTCGTGTCGCTTGTTGCTGATTCTTTGAGTTTTTCGATGTCGAACAATGGGGTTGGCTGTTCTTTTTCGGCTCTTGTAGGTGCTTGGACAATTACCTCCTTGTGCTTTTTTGATGAAAAAACTCCACGCAACCAGTCCGCTATTTTCAACTTGTTTGTGGTGTTGCCGTTGTCTTTCATCACCAATGGTCTGATTTCATCGAATACAGGCCGTGCCAGAGCTTCATTGACATCATGTTTGTTCCATGCTTTGCGCACAAAGTCTAAGTGTACCTTTATAACAGAGTCTCTGAAGGCATTATGGCGTTTGTGGTTCAGTTCGCGTTTTGCAAGTACCCTCTCCATCGGAGTCAGTTTGTCGAGCTCTTTCAGTTTCTGTTCCTTTTCTTCCTCCTCTTCCTTGACCTGTATTTCGCGGGTCACAGTAGCATAGTCAGAATAAACCTGAGCATGAACTATCTTTGATTTCGTGTCATTACTGCCAATCTGGTTCTTTAGATAAGCCAGATAGCGTTCAGTCAGTTCCATTGTGGAATTGCCTGCCGCTGATATATGGGTGGCGATGTCACATTTTCCCGGTTTGCTGATGGAATATCTTTTCTTGTTCTTCTCGTCAATCAAGTCCAGTTTTCCTTCATAAGGAATATCTACGACCGTTGCTTTTGTGAGTTTTGAGTTGACATTGATCTTTTCATTTTTGCCGTTTTTTACGCTTGTGACCTTTCCGCCCACATAGACTACAGTGAGGTCTTGGGCATGAATGCTGTGGCACAGGATGGCAAGAAGAAATATACTAATAAATCTCTTCATATGGTTCTGTTGTTTTGGTTCTGTTGTTTTGATTTCGCTGTTTTGCTTCTTAAGGTTTATGAGGCTGAATCGTTTTTGCCTGTATGTATTTGCCTATAGATAAGTAGAGATTTTCAGCGGTACTGAGGAATGCGAGCGTGGAAAGAGTCCACCCCCAACTTAAGCTGATGTTCCATTTTGAGAATATGATGAAACTGATGAAGACCAACACTGATGACACAAAGAAAATAATAATGTTCCACACATAGATAGAACCGATTAGGTATTTGACTGCCAAATTGCTTGAGTCTCGTGTGTGATTCTGGTGCATATCATAAATGGTACACATTACAAAAATCACAAGGAAACTGAGAATGCATGTGACGATGAGCGGTGGCTGGATAACTTCTTTCTTGTCGAGCAGCGTCTGGATGCCATAGGCAAGGATTTCCACTCCTGCAAGTTTTTCACCGATTGGTGACCAGTGCTGGTCGTTTGCCTCGTGAAGGTCACCAAGTAGGACTATGCGCCCGTCGAACAGTTCAGGATGACTGAGTACATCGTCCGGGAGAATCTTTGCAAATTCAAGTGGCGAATAGTTGATTTTCACCATGTCGTTGCTGCCTTTTGTGACATCCTTTCCGGCAAACATGTTTGCAGTCTCAACAATCATTGAGTGGTATGTGACGGAGTCAACACAAGCACTAATCGGAATTGACCTCTTCATGCTGTCGTAAAGATTGCCCCGTGGCATGTTGCAAAAGGCTTCTTTTACAGAAAGGTATTCAGTGAAGAAGGAGTGTATCGGGAAGTTTGATGTCCACATCCCATCCTGATCGTAAAGGTTCTCCATTTTCATGGAAAAGATGATGTTGCTGTATTTCTCAGCCACATCAGCAAGTGCCATGTCGCCTTCGGGGTCATCAAGATGTGGACCCTCAAATACTGCATCAATGCATATCGCCTTTGGATGCATTGACTCGATATCCTCTAATAGCTTTGCAAAATTGCCGCGTCCCTGGAACATGTTAATGTCCACAATGGAGATGAGTTTGCTTTCCTGGGGTGTGGAGGTCTGATGAAGAATACTGTAGTAGATGTCTGTGAAAGAGAAATTAGATACAGTTTCTGTCAGAGGATTTAGGGATTTAATGCTGACAGCAATGACAACAAAAAATCCCATTATGATGAAAGCTAATAAAGATATGATGGCGTTTTTTATCAGCTCGCGATGGTGCATCTTACTTGTTTTCTATTGCCTTTTCCAGTTTTTCACGGAGGGCAGCGTTTTGAGCCTCCATCTTTTCAAAGAGAGCAAGTTTTGCCTGATTGGTTTCAGTGTACATCGTGACATTGACTTCTACTTTACCATCATTTCGCTCACGGTACATTTTTATTATAGGCATAACATATTGCAGTGTCTGCGAGATGTGCTGGGTCTCTTCCGACACAATTCTTACCATTGCGTCCTCGTCTTGGTTTCTTTGGTTTCCATTGAGTGACTGGTCTATGACCTCATCTATTTCCACCTTAAACTGTGCTGCAATGCCCGACCTTGCACTGACTTCTGCCGATTTTGTTGCTACTTGTCGGATGTTTGACACTGCGTTGCCTTCCCCCATGAGATACTTTGGAAGAATGCCGTCCATGAGAGTTGCAAGGCGCATCTTCTCGTTGAACTGATTCTCAAGTGGGGCTTCACCAGGAAATGGCTTCCAACCTTCCTTCTTCAGTTGCTTTACAGCAGCTTTTGCTGATTTTGCGATTTTGGATTTTAAAACTTTGTCTGAATACTTCAGCATTTCTTTGCGTTCCTTGATTTGCTGTTTGTACTCGTTTGCTGTTTTTGTTTGTGCCATCATGCCACAAGTGTAGGTGGCGAGAATTGCAATGATTAGTAATACTTTTTTCATTGTACTAAGAGGTTTAATATGTAATAATAATGAATTGTGTGTAAGGTTACAATGTTGAACACGGACTCAATAGAGTTCTGATAACATATGTGATATCGATGGCAAAGATAACACAAATTAACGAATAAACGACATTATTGCATATTTTTTTACACTTTTTATGAAAATTTCCACGATTGATGTATTAAATACCCTGATAATGGCATGTTTTGTATAGATTGATGCTTGAAAACCTTTGTACAAGGGACGCTGTAAACGCAACAGCATGGACTGCTGTGATATATGAAAAAAAGAGCAAGGGCTGGTTCCGATGAGTGTGGAACCAGCCCTTGCTATGTAATCAGTCCTTGCTTCACTTTCCTAATTCCCTACTTCACTAAATATTTCTTTCCGTGTCTTATCACGATACCCCTGTAACTATTGTTTACACGCATACCGTTGAGATTGTAGATGGCGTCGTCGTTGTTTTTGAGCGGAGTACGTGTTGTGGTAATCTCGTCTATGCTGGTCGGATCGTCATCCAGTAACTTGATGTCGAACTGCATTGCCTTGGCATCAATAGTGCTGTCATCGCCAAACTGACTATCGAGTGACTCAACGGACAGATACCAGCGTTGAGCGGACAGTGTTACATCGTCATTCGTAACCTTGTAGAGTTTGCCTTCACTCAAGAGGTAGCAATCGTTTGCCTTCATTCCAGCAATATCTTTGTATGTTCCGGTGAAGGTGTATTTGCTTTCTATACTTGAACAAACAATGTTGTTCTCATCCGATTTGCAAATTTTGATTTTGTTGCCAGAAGGTGATATCGTTTGAGGATTAGCTTCATCTGCTACCTTTGCACGGATAAGGTAAGGATGGTTCGGTTTCAAGATATGGTTTTTGACCAGTCGCACTTCAAGTTCTGTCTTTAACATATTGCCCTCGCTGTCTGTATATTCGTGGAAGTTGTTGATGGCAGCGACTTCGAAATTGTTCTGCCAGTCATCGTAACTCATCGCAAACGGCACATACAATGCTTGCCAATTCGTGTCTGTGAATGTACGGCTGTAGGTCAGTTTATTAACAGTGAAGTCAAAGTCGGATTGATAAGTTTCCTGGTCCGTAAATGTCAGTTCGTCGCCAACAATTGCGCCATCTTTCAAAAGATACTTCCATTCGCCGAGTGTGAATTTATCAAAATTGTTTATTTCTTTTTTTATATTATTGAAAATATCCAAGATGTCTTTAGGAGTTGTTGCGGCGTAGATAAGACCAGCATATTCATCCATTGGAGCATTCGCTATCTTCTCTTCTTCAATAAATGACAATAAGTTTGCGATGGCTTTATCATTTGTCAACAATATCAGATTCACAAATCCTCCCCAACCATTATACGTCTCCACATCAGGCACATATACAGGGATATTTGTTGGTACTTTATCAAATGCATCACTTTCCAAAGACGGAGGGGTTGTGGCAAGGACATAAATTTCTTTCAAGCCTTTACAATTCTGGAATGCCGCAGGTCCGATGCTGGCCACAGAGTTAGGAATTATGATGGAGGTCAGACCAACGCAATTAGAGAATAGGCCTTCTCCGATGCTGGTTAAGGCGTCGGAAATATCAATAGAAGTCAAGCCGGAGCAGCCATCGAATGCCCAATCTCCGACACTGGTCACAGAGTTAGGAATAATAACGGAGGTCAAGGCAGAACAATCTGCGAATGCAGCATACCCTATGCTGGTCACGGAGGTAGGGATATTGACTGAAGTCAGACCTAAGCAGCCTTCGAATGCACTACCACCGATGCTGGTTACAGAATTTGGAAAATCAATAGAGGCCAGGGCAGAGCAGCCATAGAATGAAGCAGCTCCGATGCTTTTCACTGAGTTGGGGATGGTAATCGAGGTTAGACTGGTGCAGTTTAGGAATGTAAAATCACTGATGCTATCAACAGAGTTGGGAAGTTCTATTGAGGTCAGGCTTGTACAATTACGAAATGCACAATCTCCTATATGGGTCACAGAATTAGGAATATCGATAGAAGTCAGACCAGAGCAAGATGCGAATGCCCAACCTCCGAGACTGGTCACGGAGTTGGGAATTATGACGGAAGTCAAGCCTTTGCATCCATTGAATGCCTCAATTCCGATGATGTTTACAGAAGTAGGAATATCTATTGAGGTCAGGCCAGAACAACTTCTGAATGCCAAATCTCCGATGCATTTCACGGAGTTAGGAATTATGACGGAAGTCAGACCTATACAACCGGAGAATACAGCTTCTCCGATGCTGGTTAAGGAGTTGGGAATATTAATAGAGGTAAGGCTATAGCAATTACAGAACGCCCAATCTCCGATGCTGGCCACAGAGTTGGGAATTATGGCGGAGCTCATGCTGGTGCAGCCATAAAATGTATGCCGCTCGATGCTTTTCACGGAGTTGGGAATTTCAATGGAGCGCAGTTGTGAGCATTCATAAAACGCAGCATACCCGATGCTGGTCACAGTATTTGGAACATCAACAGAAGTAAGGCTAGGGCAATCATAGAATGCACAATCTCCAATTGTCTCAACACCGCTCGAAATGTTTACCGAAGTCAAGCCACTGCAAGCATAGAAGGCCATAATTCCGATACTCGTGACATTGTATGTTGTGCTGTTATGGGTGACAGTAGATGGAATTGTGATTGTTCCCGAATATCGTTGTTCTTTGCTCACAACCTCTACAGTATTATCACCTGTAACATTGTACATAATACCATCAAATTCGAAATTATCAGCAAAAACACTCATGCAACACATTGCTGCGAGGAATGTAAAAAGTACTTTTTTCATATTGGCAGAATTGATTTGATTAATGCTATTTTATTATATTCGATTTGATTTCCTGAACTTCTTTTTTGCAAAAATACGAAAAACCCATATAATTCAGTGCGTTTTTCCCAATGATTAACAACTGTATTTCAAAATGGCTTAGTAACTTTGCAATAGAAGGCAAACCTACAATATAATCAGAACTGCGAGTAACTATGTGAGTTCGTTGAACATTCGGTTGATGGCTTGCAGTTCTGAGCGGATGTGTTCGAGCCGATGAATGATTTCGGCTCTCGATGAGGTGGCGTCGGCATCGTGGCGCAGCACCTCTTTCGCTCCGCTCAGAGTCATGCCCTGTTCCTTCACCAGGTGATAGACAAGGCGCACTGCCTCGATGTCGTCCTTTGTGTACTGGCGTATGCCGCGACCAGCTTTCTTCGGATGAATCGTCGGAAACTCGCTTTCCCAGTAACGCAGCAGCGACTCTGCCACATTAAACATCTGTGCCACTTCCTTGATGGAGTAGTACATTTTGAGGTCTTTGTCCTTGTTTAACACGATGATGTCAGTTCGTTATTATGCCTTTTCTGGAATGTTTTTCAGCAATTCAACTACGAAATTGTAGAACTTGCCGACTGATGGTATGAAGCAACGCTCGCTTGGTGTGTGCGGGCTGAGGAGTGTTGGACCGAATGACGCCATGTCCATTTCTGGGTATTTTGGTCCGATGATGCCACACTCGAGTCCGGCGTGGACTACAAGAATCTCTGGACGCTTGCCATACATCTTGTCGTAAACATCCGACATCGCAGCCACGAGTGGCGACTTGGTGTTTGGCTGCCATCCGCTGTAACCACCTTCGAATTCTACCTTCATTCCTGCCATTGAGAAACATGCTTTCAGTCCGTTGCAGAGGTAGAGTTTCATGCTGTCCTGGCTGCTTCGTGCCAGAATGGCAACTGCTGCCTTGCCGTCGGCTATGTTGATGATGGCGAGGTTGCTTGATGTCTCGACGATTGATGGTATGGTTGGTATGTTGCGGAGTACACCGTCCTGTGCAGCGAGTACTGCATTGATGATGTTTTCCTGAATGTCCTCTGGCATTGCCTTTGCAGGCACTTCGCATGGTTCGGCAGTGAGTTGGATTTCTTCCTTCTCGATGTCGCAGAATTCGCGGTTGAATGTGACTTTGCACTTCTCAATCATAGCCTTGAACTCGTCTTCCTTGACTTGTGGAACGAGCACAACTGCTTCTCCGTCGCGAGGGATGGCGTTGCGCATGTTGCCTCCGTGCCAAGTGCAGACATGAGCGAGTCCAGTGTTGACTGTTGCAAACAGCACTCGTGCCATCAGTTTGTTGGCATTGGCGCGTCCTTGGTTGATTTCAAGACCAGAGTGACCTCCGAGCAGACCTTTCACGGCGATGCGATAAGCCACCATGCCTTCTGGGTTGACATCGAGTTCCTGGTATTCCATTGAGCAGACTACATCGAGTCCACCGGCACATCCGATGGTGATTTCGCCTTCTGTCTCAGAGTCGAGGTTGAGCAGATACTTGCCTTTGAGTGTGTCGGGAGCGAGTTCGAAGGCACCATACATGCCAGTCTCTTCGTCGCGAGTGATGAGCACTTCCAGCGGACCGTGTTCAAGTGTCTTGTCTTCGATGACTGCCATTGCAGCAGCGACGCCCATGCCGTCGTCGGCTCCGAGGGTGGTGTCCTTTGCACGAAGCCAGTCGCCATCAATCCATGTCTGGATAGGGTCGGTCTCGAAGTTGTGTGGTGAGTCCTTTGTCTTTTGTGGCACCATGTCCATATGTGCCTGGAGAATGGCAGTCTCGCGGTTCTCGTATCCAGGTGTTGCACCGACGCGCATCACTACATTGCCTGCTTCGTCGATGAATGCCTCTGCTCCGTTCTTCTTGCCGAAGTCAACGAGGAACTGTGCTACCTGCTGTGTGTGTCCTGATGGACGAGGAATCTGTGTCAGTGCATGGAAACAGCGCCATACATTCTGAGGTTGTAAATCTTGGATTGTCATAAGTTCGGTTTATTTGTAATGTTGGAAGACCATCGGCCGTTAGTCATCAGCCGTTAGCCGTTAGTTTTTAGTTCTTAACTCTCATCTTTCACCTCTCATCTCTCATCTTTAATCTCTCCACTCTAATCTTTAACCTCACATCTCTCCGCTCTTATCATCTTTCTTGACTGCCAGGGCAATCATTGAGTAAACTCCCAGCAATGGGATGAGTGCGGTCTGGACGGCATGTACGATGAGTACGAACATCTCTGCAATGCTTGCCGACGGAATGCCGGCGAGCATCAGCACGGTCTTGACGGCAAAGTGCCATGACCCCATGCCGTTAGGTGTGGGTACGACAACTGCAATGCTGCCCACTGCAAATGCAATGAGTGCAACCATGATGCCGAGGTCGCAGATGTATGGGAATGCGAAGAAGGTGAGATAGAAGTGGAGGAAGTAGCTGACCCATATGGCCAGTGTGTAGAAGATGAACAGTGGCTTGTTGTCCACATCGCGCAGCGACAGAATGCCGTCGCGCATGTTGGTCATCATCTGCTTCACTTTTGAGTCGGCTTTGAGTTTTCGTATAATGAAGTAAATCAATACGATGACTGCTGCCACACAGATACCTGTGACGATGAATCCAGTTGTGGTGAAGTGGTTGAGCCATCGGGTGAACGACATGCCTGTCTCATCGAGGAAACTGGTGAACATCTGTATGGACATCAGGAAGATGATGAAGGTGAAGAGTAGCACCAGTGCCGAGTCGATGATGCGCTCGGTGACAACTGTGCCCAGTGCCTTCGAGAATGATGTCCCGTCGTATTTGGCAAGCACTCCGCAGCGTGTCACCTCGCCCGAACGCGGGATGACAAGACTTGTGGCATAGGAGATGAAGACTGCATGGATGCAGTGCATGACCGATGGGTGCTCGCCAATCGGGTCGAGGGTCTGACGCCATCGCAGTCCGCGAAACACCTGGGCTGTGATGCCCGGAATGAGCGAGAGGAGCATCCACCACCAGTTGATCTGCTCGTTTGCCTTTGCAAGTTGTGAAAAGTCAAAGTCGCGGTACATCCAATAGAGTATGCCGCCGCCTAACAGCAGCGGCAGCGCTATATTGACTGTCTTGTTCCACTTTTTCGACATTATGCTTTGCTCGTTTTGAATTATTGCTTAACTTTGCAAAGTTATAAAATAAATATGAATTAAGCCGAATGATAAGTGAAGAAATTTCAAAAGTGCGTCCAAAGAAGTTTTTAGGACAGCATTTTCTCACCGATTTGAATGTTGCAAGTCGTATTGCCGATACTGTCGATGCCTGCCCGCAGATTCCAGTACTGGAAGTGGGACCTGGCATGGGTGTGCTCACGCAGTTCCTGATGGAGAAGGACCGACTTGTGAAGGTGGTGGAAATCGACCGCGAATCGGTGCCTTATCTTCACGCTCATTTTCCTCAACTTGGCGACAACATCATCGAGGCAGACTTCTTGAAGATGAATCTCGGCGAAGCGTTCGGTGGCGAGAAATTTGTGCTTACAGGCAATTATCCTTACAACATATCCAGCCAGATTTTCTTTAAGATGCTTGACAATAAGGAACTGATACCCTGCTGCACTGGCATGATTCAGAAAGAGGTGGCTGAACGCCTTGCTGCACAACCTGGTACAAAGGCTTACGGGGTGCTGAGCGTACTGGTTCAGGCATGGTATGATGTTGAGTATGTGTTTACTGTAAACGAAAATGTGTTTAACCCACCGCCAAAGGTGAAGAGTGCTGTGGTGATTATGCGCCGCAACGGTAAGACCGACCTCGGATGCGATGAGGCTTTGTTCCGCCGCATTGTCAAGACTGTGTTTACGATGCGCCGCAAGATGATGCGCAACGGCATGAAGCAGATTGTGGGTAAAGACTGTCCGCTGCTTGAAGATGCGATATTCAATCGCCGCCCTGAACAACTGTCGGTGGATGAGTTTGTCGAACTGACAAACCGTGTGCAACCGTTGTTGCCGTAATTGCTGCCTTTTCCTGCTCGTGCAGGTCTCTTATGAATTTTCGATGACTTTCCCCTGATTGATTAGTTCTTCACGGATGCAGAACAACTTATAGGTCATACCGAGGTAAGTGGGGTTGCCCGGGTGACGCTTTATCTGTGCCATGATGCTGGACACGCATTTCTGTACATCAATGATTTTTTCACCGTGTCCCATGTCGATGACATTCTCCACCTTGTGTGATTCGAACCATGCAAACAGTTCTGCCAGTTCGGCATTTGTATATTCAGTCTTAAATTCCATATTATGTTTCTATTTATCCAGTTTGCTCGCACCTTTTGATGATGTGAGTCGTTCCACCATTATCTTTGCTGCCCGTTCGGAAGCCCCCGCCGGCCCGAGTATTCTGTTCATGCGTCCGTAGCCATCGAGCATAGGTTGCCTGCCTGTGCCACCAGGGAGAATCTGTGCAAGGTGAGTGCGTATGTTGCTGACATTCATCTTGTCGGCAACCAGTTCTGGCACAACCTCCTCGCCGGCTATGAGGTTGACGAGCGAGATGTAAGGCACTTTGAGGAACATCTGTCGCAGGCAGTTGACCACTGTGCCGCACGGGATGTAGTAGCACACCACCTGTGGAGTGCCAATCAGTGCCGTTTCAAGAGTTGCAGTGCCAGAGGTCACCAGCGCTGCATCGGCATTGCGCACAATGTCGTAGGTCTGTCCGAAGCGGATGTCCACATCGGTGCCTTCGGGTATGTATTTGCGGTAGAATTCCTCTTCGATGTTGGGCGCGCCAGCCAGCACGAGCCGGTAACCGGTGAATGTGCTGCATGCTGTGAGCATCTTACCGAGGTTGTCCTTGATTTCCTGCCGGCGGCTGCCTGCGAGAATGGCAATGCACCTGTCGCCCTTATCTGTCGGCGCGGTGTCGGTCAATGCCTTCTGCACGGCATCGACACACGGGTTGCCCACATAGTTGATTCGGTAGTTGTGCTTCTTGTAGAATTCCACTTCAAACGGCAGTATGGAGAACATCTCGTCGATGTCGCGGCGTATGGCCTTGATGCGGAACTCCTTCCATGCCCATATCTTTGGCGATATATAATAATATATAGGTATGTCGGTGTGGCTGTGGATGTATTTTGCCACATCGAGGTTGAAACCAGGGTAGTCCACCAGTATCAGTACATCGGGGTGCCACTGCACAATGTCGCGCTTGCAGTCAGCCATTCCCTTCATGATGGTGCGCAGGTGCATCAGCACTGGGATGAACCCCATGTAGGCAAGGTCGCGGTAGTGGCGCACAAGTGTGCCACCCTGTGCCTGCATCAAGTCGCCTCCGTAGAAACGGAACTGTGCCTCGTGGTCTTCATTTTTCAGTGCCGCCATCAGGTTCGACGCGTGAAGGTCGCCCGATGCCTCGCCTGCTATCAGATAGTATTTCAATGCTTAATTCAGTCTTGTTTTCAATCCGTTACTTCCAGTTCTTTCAGCCGTTCAAACATTTCGTATGCAGTCACATCGACCTTCGTCGGGGTGATGGTCACATAGCCCTGCCGCATAAGGTTCCAGTCGGATGGGTCGTCGGGTTGGTCGCTGCTGCTGAACTGTCCGACCAGCCAGCAGTAAGTCCAGCCGCGCGGGCTGATGCGCTCATCCCATTCCTTTCCCCAGATGCCTTTTCCCATCGTTGCGATTCTCATTCCTTTGTATTCGGTGATGTCGGGTGCATTGACATTGAGGCACACGCCCTTTGGCAGTCCGTTCTTCAACACATATTCCATCACCTTAATTATATAAGGGCGCATAGGAGTGAAGTCGGTCTCCCATCCATGCGAGAAATGCGAGAAACCGATAGACGGAATCTCTTTGAGGCATCCCTCAATCACGACACCCATCGTACCCGAGTAGTGAACATTGACAGCCGAGTTGTCGCCGTGGTTGATGCCAGCCAGCACCAGGTCGGGGCGGCGCGGACAGAGCCGTGCCATTCCCAGTTTCACACTGTCGCCCGGAGTACCCGAACATGAATAGACGGTCAGCCCCGGTTCTTCCTTAATCAGTTTCCATGTGACAGGCTGATGAAATGTCACGGCAAGCGATGCACCCGAGCGTGGACCGTCAGGTGCGACGACAATCACATCACCAAATTGGCGTGCAGTTTCAGCAAGAAAATTGATGCCTTTGGCGCTGTACCCGTCATCGTTCGAAATGAGTATAAGAGGTCGTTTGTTTGCTTCCATATCTTTGTTTTGAGTGCAAAATTACTAAAAAAACACCATATATGCTCATTTTTTTTCGATAATGTTTTGTCAGTTCAGCAAAAAGCACTACATTTGCACCCGCAATTCAGAAGAGACGGCGTCTCACACTGAATGTTTCATACATTGATTGGGATATGGTGTAATTGGCAACACAACAGATTCTGGTCCTGTTATTTTGGGTTCGAGTCCCGATATCCCAACAGACTGCAAGCATCGCTGACAAATTGTTCGCGGTGCTTTTTTGTTTCTTCACATTTGTGCTTGACGGTGGGACGGTAGAAATCACACAAATGCCATCTGTTGCAGCATGTGGCAATCCAGTTATGAATGCAGCTGTGCATTTTTTTTGGGTCAGTGGAAAAATACTGGGGACAAATGATTGAAAAATGCAAAAAAAATCGTACTTTTGCATTATGAACATGCTTGAACAATTATCCCGTTTGGTTCTCCCCAAGGAGATTCTTGATTATTTCGATATAGTAAAGATAGAGACAGAAGAGTCAGATATCGATGCCATGAGTATGACCATCCACTTG
>JAGHSZ010000104.1 GCA_018065565.1 Candidatus Colivivens caballi | reverse complement strand
ATACTGTTTCTATGACAACAAGCCTGACGCCCTGCCTGTACATGTAGAAGACGAACTGCAACTGTCATTATTTTGAGGTTGCTTATCCCGAACTCGCGTAGTCCTATGCTATGTCTTGGTTCTCTGTCCACTGCTCACATTGCTTCAACACTGTTGTCATGGCGCCTTCTGCTTCCTCAGGTGGGTAGTTGTACTGTTTCAGCAGGCGCTTCACCAGTCGTCGCATATTTGCCCGTTCTGAGTCTCTGCGGTTCCAGTCGATAGTGCGGTTTCTTCTGAGCATGTCGGTCAGTTCCTTTGTCAGTTCCACCAGCTGTTCGTTTGTATAGAAATCCTTTACGGCTTGCGGACGTGTCAGTGCATCATAGAATGCCTTTTCTTCATTGGAAAGCCCCAGGTCGTTGCCTTGTTGCTCGGCATCCATCATTTCCTGCGCCAGTTTCAGCAGTTCCTGAATGACCTCTTCATTGGTCAGCAGTCCGTTCACATATCGGTTCAGAGTTTCGCTGAACCTGTTGCTGAACAGTTCACCTGTGACGATGTTGGAGCGAATCATTGCACGGACTCTTCCACGGAGCAGGTCTTCGAGCAACTTTGCTGCAAGGTTCTTCTCCTTCATCTTCTTCACTTCTTCCATGAATTTCTCGTCAAAGAGCGAGAACTCAGTCTGCTCATCGAAGAGGTTGACCACTCCATCGCTCTTTACGCTCTGCGCTATGAGTGTTGCTATCCGTTGGTTGATTTCCTTCTTTGTCACTATGCCCGGACTCTGGAAGCGGATAATCATAATGCGGACTGCCTCCATGAAACCGACCTCGTAGCGCTCGTCTTCTTCAAGCAGCGAACGGCACAGCGTGACAGCCTGACGCAGCAGCGACGCATTCTTGATGAAGGCCTTGCATGCTTCTGCCCGTTTGGGGGCAATCATGAAGTTTGAGGCACCCTTTATCAGCTGTGTCCGTTCCGACGGACTTCCATGATGGAACTTGCTGTAATCATATTCATGCAGGAGGTCTCGGCAGATTTCCAGGTTTTCCTTCAACTCAGAGTATGCCTTTTCCTTGATGTCGTTTCTGCCGAAGTTGTCACGGTCGCGCTTGGTGAATCGCTTCATGGCTTCTTTCAGTGCTGCCGCGATACCTACATAATCGACAATCAGCCCACCTGCCTTCTCTGGGAACACTCGGTTCACTCGGGCTATTGCCTGCATCAGGTTATGGTCTTTCATTGGCTTATACACATACATCGTAGCCAGCGACGGGACATCAAAGCCCGTCAGCCACATGTCCACCACGATGGCAATCTTCATCGGGTCGTTCTCGTCCTTGAATTTCTTGGCGAGTTCCTTCTTGTGTGCCTTGCCACCGATGATGTCAGCCCATTCCTCCGGGTCCTTGTTGCCGCTGGTCATCACCACCTTCACCTTCTCCGTCCATTCTGGGCGCAGTTCAAGCATCCTCTTGTATATCTTCATCGCTATTGGTCGGGAGTAAGCCACAATCATGGCTTTGCCGCAACACACATACTGTCGGTTGTCTTCATAGTGAGTGATGATGTCTGTCACCAGGTCGTTGACGGTGGCATCATTGCCCAGAAGGGCATCCATGTGCGACATTTCCTTCTTGTTCTCTTCAATGTCGGCTTCCGATACTCCTTCTGCCCTCAGTCGGTCATATTCGGCGTCAATCTGCATCAGGATGTCGTCGTTGAGTTTGAGCTTGATGACTCGGCTTTCATAATAGACTGGCCGTGTGGCTCCGTCCTTCACTGCCTGGGTCATGTCATAGACATCGATGTAGTCGCCGAACACCTCGCGGGTGTCACGGTCCTTGTCGGATATTGGTGTACCTGTAAATCCGATATATGATGCGTTTGGCAGTGAGTTCCTGATCTTGCGTGCTGCCCCGATGTGGATGTTGCCGTCCGTGTCAATCTTCTCTTCCATGCCATATTGGCCACGATGTGCTTCATCCGTCATCACGATGATGTTCTGGCGGTCAGAGAGTGCGCCGTCCCAGTCGTCGAACTTCTGCATCGTGGTGAAGATGATGCCGCCTGAATGACGGTTTTTCAGCAACGATTTGAGCGATGTGTCGTCGTTCTCGGCATTGCGGCTGGTACACTGTACTGCACGCTGGCGAAGGAATGCCTCTGTTCGTGAGAACTGGCCATACAGTTGCTCGTCGAGGTCGTTGCGGTCGGTGACAACCACAATGGTGGGATTCATCCTTTGCAACTTTGGATGATGGGCGAGAAACACCATCGACAGACTCTTGCCTGAACCCTGCGTATGCCAGAACACACCGATCTTGCCATCCTCCGTTACGGCTTTCTCCGCACGCCTTGCTGCCTTCTCCACAGCATAATACTGGTGGTAGCCAGCAAGAATCTTGGCATAACTGCCTTCACGGACATCAAACAGGATATAGTTTTTCAGGAGGTTGAGCAGTACGCTTGGAGTGAACACCGACTCGAATGCCACATCATAGTCTGCCACTTCACCCGTCTGCTGCTTCCATTCCATGTAGCGGTCTTCATTGGCAGTGACAGTGCCTATCTTGGTCAGTGCCATGTCGCTCATGACATTGAAGGCGTTGTAGATAAACAGTGAAGGTATGAACTTCTGATAGTTGCGCAGTTGCAGATATGCTTCGCTGGCATCGGTCTCTTCTCTCGACGGCGATTTCAGTTCTATCACCACCAATGGCAGACCGTTTACAAACACCACGATGTCGGGACGCTTGGTGTCGAGTTCCTTCATGGTGAACTGATTCACCACCAGAAAGTTGTTGTTGGCAGGATTGTCATAGTCGATGAGCCTTGCCACATGGGTTGTCTCCTTCATGGAGCGTTCCACGCTTTCATTGTCGCGGCCGTAGTATATCATGTCTTCACTTACACACAGCACATCCCTTTCTGCGTCCCTTTTCTCCTTCCTTCCAGTTCCTCTCCCTGCTTTTCCTTCTGTTTCCCTTCTCGCTTCTCTTTCCGCTTCGTTGAATGTCACTTCTACGCCATACTGCATCATCTGGGTGAACTTGAAGTTGCACTCATAGAGCGAAGAACCTTCAATCTGGTGCAGTTTCCTGGCGACATCGTTGATGGCAGATAATGGCAGGGTAGGATTGATGCGTTGCAGCGATTCATGTAGCACATCGTCGAGGATTGGATTGGTGTAGTCGCGCTTTATGTCGGGCGCGTACTGATAGCGGTAGTGATTGCCTTCAAGCTGCTGAAACAGCTCAATCAGAGCCTGCTCGTATGTGTCTTCTGAGAATATTGCCATGGCTTATGCTTTTTTGTTTTGAGGGGCTTTCCTGGCTTTTCCTAGCTTTTCTAGCTCTTCTAGCTCTTCTAGTCTTTCTAGCTCTTCTAGTCCTTCTAGCCTTTCTAGGGCTTCCAGTCTTTCCAGCCTTCCCCTTCTATCTCTTTGATTTTTCCAGTTCTTCTTTCAGCCGTGAGATTTCCTCTTGCTGAGCGTTGTAGGCTTTCAAGGCCCTCTGCTTCAAGTCTTCGTAGGCAGCCTGCCAGTGTGTGGCGGCTTGCTGCGCATCGTGCAGTTGCTGTTGCAGCAAGGGGAGTTCCTGCTCCAACTGCCGGAGCCGCTCGTCCTGCTGCTGGCGATAGCCTGTGCGTGCTCGGTGCATACGCTCCTTGATGCCCCCTTCGGTGATGAACTCTTGTTCCAGTTTCTCCATGAACGACATCATCATGCGGTCTATCATGTGGCAGAGTGTGATGCCGTAGTTGCACATCTCCTCGTCCGTCCATTGTGTGAAGAAGGGCTGGTACTCTTCCAGTTTGTTGTGGGTGCGGCAGTAGGCAAGCATGGCATCATAGCGTGCCTTGTTGTTGTCGAAACTGTCGGCGGGTGCTCCGTCTGTCGGTTCACCGTAGAATTTGAGTTTGCGCGACTTGATGTAGTCCTCGAAGTCTTCGCGCAGTTCTTGAAGCGAAGAGCGTGCCACATTCAGCAGTTTCAGTTGCATCTCGGTCGAGGTCACACCGTCGGCAAGTCCCTCCACTATGTTTTGTTTGCAGGAGCGTGCTGCCTGTATCACCTGATCGCGCGTGCGGTCTTTATAAAGGTGTATGAAACGGTCGCAGAACACGAATGACATCTGATAAATGACATCCGACTTCTGATAGAAGAACAGGTTCTTCCATTGTGTCTGCACTTTCAGCACTTTATTTTGAGTGTTGTCTGTATCCATACCTATACTTTTATTTGACCGGACATCAGTTTCGGAAGAAGGGTGTCGCGGAGGGTGGAGAGACGAAGGTTCTCTTGATAAAGATTCAGCGTTTCTTCAAAATGATATTTAATGGATTTATCAAAATCTTCTATAACCTTTAAATCTGGCATCAATATTTTCAAAGAACTGAATGTCTTGGTGTTAACATTGTATGTTGTTGTACCAGAAGAACCCAACAATAACAATTCTTTTTCTCTTAATTTAAGATTCTCATAGATATAATACCTATAAGATGGTACATAAGGAACAATTGTATTAATCTGTTGATTAGTATGTGATGGCTTTGTGTTCATTGAAACAAGTCCAACTGTTGCAATGCAACTCACCATTATCGAAAACTCTGGAATTAGTTTGTTCAATTGGCTATTGCTGCCTTCATTGGATAGATTATCCTCAGAGTTAATAACAAACATATTTCCGTGCATGTCAGGAATTTTAATAAATGGCACATTACCTCCATAATACAACTTATTAGCTTTTGATGGGGTTTTACCGCAGATAATATCTCCTAAATCACTTAACTTTCCTACTTTCCACCCTTCTGGTATCATTCCCAGTTCTGATTCCACAAATTTGCCATTTTTGAATGGTGCGAAATCAATGAACCAATGTTTGAAAAGAGCCTGTGCCTGTGCTTCCAAGTTCTCACAGATACGACGGTTTACAGCGATTTTGTCGTCGAGAGAGGAAAGGATGGAGGCGATGCGGTGCTGGGTTTCTAATGATGTCGGGAATTTTATTAGTAAAGGATGTATATGGTTTCTATTTAATGATGGGACCGCACTGCCACCCGCCATTTTCTTTAAAGGTAAACTTAAAAGTAAATAGTATAGATACTTTGGACTATTTCCCCTAAAATCATCAATATAAAGAGTCGTATTATGAGCCCATGCTTTATTATAGTAAAAAGTAGAACCAGCAGATCCACTTCTTCCGACTGTAATACATGGTTCAATATCAGTTGCAACATTATGATTGCCGATTATGCCATTGGAACCGGCTACTGGTATATTCCCTTCTTTCATTTCAGAATGAGGAAGGTCATAGCCTCTTTTTAGAATTAGCACTTCGCCTAATGTACATTCTTTCCACTCACTCATACTCATGCCTCCTTAACCTTAAATCCAATTCCAGCGAGTTTTTCTCTTATACCACTTTCCAGTCGATGGCTTTCGGCAAAGAGGTCGCCGAGTTCGGCGGTGAGGCGTGCCATCTTTTCCTCGAATGGCTCGGCATCCTCTTCTTCGTCGGCAATGCCTACATAGCGCCCGGGAGTGAGCACCCAGTCCTGATCGCCAATCTCTTTCAGTGTCTTGACAGCACAGAATCCCTTCACATCTTCGAGAGTTCCGTCCTCGTAGGCACGGAAAGCCGCTGCGATGCGTTGCACATCGCATTCCTCGGCAGGAAGTGCTGCCCATGGCTTGTCTTCTTTCTTCACATAGTCGTAGCGGGTCTGGTCGTCACTCAGTTCACGGTGGGTGCGATCGACCATCATTCCCATTTCGCGGGCATCCACAAAGAGCACCTTGCCCGGGTTCGCCTTCCTGCGGTTGAAGAACCACACGCTCACTGGTATGCTGACATTGTAGAACAACTGGTTTGGCATGGCTATGATTCCCTCCACAAGGTCGGCTTCGATGAGCCTTCTGCGGATGTCGCCCTCGCCTCCCGATGTAGTGGTGAGCGAACCATTTGCCAGCACCAGACCGATGCGGCCGGTAGGGGAGAGGTGATGCACCATGTGCTGAATCCATGCATAGTTGGCATTTCCCTCGGGTGGTACTCCATATTTCCAGCGGACATCGTCGGCAAGTCGTTTTGCTCCCCATTCGCTCATGTTGAACGGTGGATTTGCCATGATGAAGTCAAACTTCTTCGTTGCATGCTTGTCGTCGCCAAACGAGTCGCCCCAGCTTTCGCCAAGGTCGGCTTCCAGTCCACGGATGGCAAGGTTCATGTGTGCCATCTTCCAGGTGTTGGCATTGAACTCCTGACCGTAGATGGTGACATTGCGGAGGTTGCCCTGGTGCTGCTGTATGAACTTGGCACTCTGCACAAACATACCTCCCGAACCACATGCAGGGTCATAGACACGCCCTTCGAACGGTTGGAGCACTTCCACTATGGTGCGGACAATGCACGACGGGGTATAGAATTCGCCTCCCGACGACTGAGTTTCAGCGGCAAAGTTTTGCAGACAGTATTCATACACGCGGCCGAAGAGGTCGATGCCCTCGCCCTGTGCGTGCATGTCCATGTTGTCAAACAGTTCCACAACCTCACCCAGACGGATTTTGTCGATTTCAGGGCGTGAGTAGTTGTTTGGCATCACTTTTCTCAGGCGTGGATTTTCACGGCCTATCTCGTCGAGGGCATGGTCGATGACCTGACCGATTTTAGGGTCATGAGCCATGCACGCTATATTTTGCCAACGGGCATCCTGTGGAACCCAGAACACATGTTCGGCAGTGTATTCGTCACGGTCTTCCTCGAATCCGTCGCCTTCCTCCACCAGTTCGTTATAGCGTTTCTCAAAGCAATCGCTGATGTATTTGAGGAATACGAGGCCAAGCACCACATTCTGATATTCCGATGCAGTGAGGTTGCCACGCAGTTTGTTAGCCGAATCCCATATACGGTCTTCAATTGATTTTTCCTTAACAACTTTTGCTTTCTTTGCCATATTATTGTTTTTTAAGTAATCTGGTTTTGGGGTTTTAGAACTTAGAGGTTAAAGCACTCTTCACTCTTCACTTATCACTCTTCACTTTTCACTCTTCACTTTTCACTCTTCACTCTTCACTTTTCACTCTTCACTTATCACTCTTCACTTATCACTTTTCACTCTTCACTTTTCACTCTTCACTTTTCACTCTTCACTTTTCACTTATCACTCTTCACTTTTCACTTATCACTTTTCACTCTTCACTTTTCACTTTTCACTCTTCACTTTTCACTCTTCAACCGACAAATATACAACAAAAATCTGACACTCAGTCTGTGCGTAATGAAAAAATGTGTGATAAGGCATATTCTCGCATGAATCACCTAATATTATCCATCCATTCTGCGTGAGAATTTCGTAGATTTCGCCTTTCGTGTTCGATAAAGATAAAACGATGTTTATTGTTTCACGCAGATTGCGCAGAATTCACGGAGTGAACAGATCTTCCTTTTTATTCAGCGCTTTCTGCATGCAATTTATTTAGTGGTTTAGGAGATTTGTGGTTTGGTGGTTTAGTTGCTTATGCCAATGGCTAATGGCTAAAGGCCCAACCCCCACCCACGCCAATGGCCAACGGCTAATGGCAAATAGCCCAAATCTAACGGCCCAAATCACCTCACGTCCGCACATAAATTGCCTCACGAGCGCTCGTAAATGTTCACACGAGCGGAGGATAATTGAAAAAGGTGTACACCTTCCTGCGAAAAGGTGTACAGCAAACTTGGAAAAGGTGTACACGAAAATTCAA
>JAGHSZ010000118.1 GCA_018065565.1 Candidatus Colivivens caballi | reverse complement strand
GTGCCTTTCCGAAAGCGAGTGCAAAGGTACAACCTTTTTCCGAACTGGCAAAACTTTTTCAGACTTTTTTGCATTTTATGTGCATTTTTTATGCAAACGGCGCGAGGGGGGACGGCCCTCCTTTATAATATATTGTGCGCGCGAGGGAAAAAGGGGGTGAAGGGCAAGGCGGGGAAAGAAGGGGAAGAGAGGAAGGAAGGAAGGGAACAGAGGGTGGAACGCCCGGGAAAACCCGGGCGCACGGGGGCAGGGGGATGGGAAAAGAAGAAAAAGGAAGAAGGGAAAGAGAGGAAAGAGAGGGCAAGAAAAGGGAAAGAGGGGGAGGAAGAAAGGAAACGGAGGGTGGGAACCGAGGGTGGGAACGCCCGGGAAAACCCGGGCGCACAGGGGCAGGGGGATGAAAAAAGAGGAAAAAGGAAGAAGGGGAAGAGAGGGCAAGAAAAGGGAAAGAGGGGGAGGAAGGAAGGGAACGGAGGGTGGAACGCCCGGGAAAAACCGGGCGCACAGGGGCAGGGGGATGAAAAAAGAGAAAAAAGGAAGAAGGGGAAGAGAGGGCAAAAAAAAGGGAAAAAGGGGAAAGGAAAAAAGTAAATATAGAAGAATAAATGATGGTAGGTTGAGAATTTTTCGTACATTTGCAGACAAAATGGGCATTGAAGCACACTGAACACGATGTCATTTGTGCCAAAAGACCAAGCAAAGACAGAACAAAGACCAAGCAAAGGCGAAGCCAAAAGCAAGTAAAAGACAAGCAAAGAACAAACAATCACAGAAAATGATTACTTTTACAGTCAGCACCATCACTTTGATTTTAGGTTATCTGCTTTATGGCAGATATGTGGAAAAGACATTCGGCCCAGACGCCAGTCGTGAAACTCCCGCCACCACTCTGCGTGACAATGTGGATTACATCCCTATGGCGACATGGAGAGTGTATTTAATTCAGTTTCTGAACATTGCAGGCACTGGGCCTATATTCGGAGCCATTCTTGGTATATTGTTCGGACCAGCTGCATTCTTCTGGATTGTGTTCGGTTGCATCTTTGCCGGTGCGGTACACGACTACCTGACAGGGATGATTTCGCTGAGAAAAAACGGAGCAAACATACCTGAGATTGTCGGCGACGAACTGGGGCAGAGTGCGAGAATCATTCTGCGCGTGGTGTCACTGGTACTGCTAATTTTGGTAGGTGCAGTGTTTGCCCGCACTCCGGCAGACCTCATTGCAGGCCTGACCCCGACCAATGGTTTCTGGGGCGGCGGCTTGTTCTGGCTCATTGTCATCATCATTTATTACATCCTTGCTACCCTATTGCCAATTGACAAGTTGATTGGCCGGATTTACCCCTTGTTCGGTGCAGCCTTGCTGATAATGGCAGCTGGCATATGCTATGGAATATTTTTCGAGGAAGGTTCTGTACCTGAGATTACCGAAGCATTCACAAATCACTATCCACAACAGTCCATACCGTTATTCCCATGCATCTGCATCACTATTGCATGTGGCGCAGTGAGTGGTTTCCATGCAACCCAGGGACCACTGATGGCTCGATGCATCAACAATGAGAAAAACGGCAGAATTGTGTTTTATGGAGCAATGATCACCGAGGGTATTGTCGCATTGATTTGGGCGGCTGGTGCAATCAAATTCGCAGACAGTCTGGATGTTGCGGGCAGCACCCCTTATGAGAAACTGCTGTGTCTGATGACAGAAAACGGTACACACTCTGCCAATCCGTCCCTGTTGGTCAATGCCGTTTGTACTTCTTGGTTAGGAACGGCAGGCGCGATACTGGCAGTGTTAGGAGTGGTTGCAGCACCAATCACAAGTGGCGACACGGCATTCCGCAGCGCCCGACTGATTACAGCAGAGTTTATGCACATCAAGCAAGACAAATTGTTAAAACGCCTGATGTTAGCATTGCCATTATTTGCCATCACCATCTATCTGTTCTTCATCGACTTCCAAGTGCTTTGGCGCTATTTTGCATGGTTCAACCAGACACTGGCATGCATTGCGCTATGGTCATTTACCGTATGGTTGCAAAAGCAAAAGAAGAACTATTTCATCACGCTGGTGCCTGCGCTGTTCCTGTCGTATGTAAGTTCTTCATATATCTGCATCGCATCGGAAGGATTCGAATTACCTCCACACATATCATATATTATAGGTGGTGTGGTGACGGTAGGACTGGCAACATGGTTCTTCATAAAGAAGGAATCGAATGCAAAGAAGCAAGCATGAGATTGCAATCATGAGCAACACGACTTTCGCAATAACGGCAAGCATCACCAAAAAGCGAAACAGTACATAATAATCCCAAATCGGTCATTAGGCTGTTATCTTCATAACGCTAATGAACGATTTGGGATAATCAGAAAAGAGCCTCGAAAGGCTCTTTTCTTTGTTTCAACAGAATATGTCAACAAGTGAACGGAAATGGCCGTCCACAGCGGTGAAACGACATCAGCTGATGGCACGCCAGTTGATGTTGGTCTTACGCAATTCACGGAGGCGTGCCCAGAGTACGGCATTCTGGGAGAGGGACTCATCGGGGTCATTGTCGAGCACAAGCGACGCAGCATCGCGTGCCATCTGCAAAAGTTGTCCGTCGCGTGCAAGGTTGGCAATTTTGAGGTCAAACGCCATACCACTCTGCTGAGTACCTTCGAGGTCGCCCGGACCACGGAGTTTAAGGTCTTCTTCCGCAATTTCAAATCCGTTGTTGGAATCGACCATTATCTGGATACGCCTGCGTGTATCAGCACCGATTTCATATTTTGTCACCAGTACGCAGAACGACTGGTCGGCTCCACGCCCCACCCTGCCCCGCAACTGATGAAGCTGACTCAGACCAAAGCGCTCGGCATCCTCAATGATCATCACACTGGCATTAGGCACATTCACTCCCACTTCGATGACCGTAGTGGCAACGAGTATCTGAGTTTCGCCCGATGCAAACCGCTGCATTTCAGTGTCTTTTTCTGCCGGTTTCATCTTACCATGAACTTTGCTGACCTTGCAGTCGGGAAAGTTCTGACATATCTGCTCGTAACCATCTTCCAGGTTCTTCAAGTCGATTTTCTCGCTCTCCTTGATGAGAGGATAGACGATGTAGATTTGTCGTCCCAGCTGAATCTGCTCACGCATCTTGGCATAAATGTGGTCGCGGTGAGCATCAAACATGTGTATGGTGCGAATCGGTTTGCGCCCTGGTGGCAGTTCATTGATGACGCTGACATCGAGGTCGCCATAGAGAGTCATTGCCAATGTACGGGGAATCGGGGTGGCAGTCATGACGAGTACATGAGGCGGAGTAGCATTTTTTCGCCACAGTTTTGCACGCTGTGCCACACCAAAGCGGTGCTGTTCGTCGATGATGGCAAGACCGAGCCGGTGGAAAAGGACATTGTCCTCGATTATGGCATGAGTGCCGACCAGGATGTGGATTTCACCCGTGAGCAAGTCGTCAAGAACCTTCTGGCGGCGTTTTCCCTTCACACTACCAGTGAGCAGCTCGACACGCACAGGCATGTCGCCGAGCTGCTTGCGAAGAGTTTGAAGGTGCTGTTCAGCAAGTATTTCAGTCGGAGCCATCAGGCAAGCCTGACATCCGTTATCGACAGCAATCAGTGCGCACATCAGTGCCACAAGGGTCTTGCCCGAACCCACATCGCCTTGAAGCAGGCGGTTCATCTGCCTGCCCGACTTCATGTCCTCATGAATTTCGCGGATAACGCGTTTCTGTGCCCCGGTCAGTTCAAACGGCAGATGATTGTAGAAGAAATCGTTGAACTGCTGCCCAATTTTAGCACAAGGAATGCCGCTGCATTTGCGCAATCGGTTGCGCATATAGCGCAAAATGTTGAGCTGCACATAGAACAGCTCCTCAAATTTCAGTCGTGCCTGTGCCTCACGCAGAATCTGGGCATCTTTCGGGAAATGTATGTTGCGTATTGCCTCATCGTAGGAGATAAGGTGATAGCGTTCAGTGATATAAGGAGTCAGAGTTTCAGGAAACGGCTGGTCGAACAGGCGCAGCATGTTCTCGGTGAGCTTCATCATTGCCGCAGAATTCAGTCCAGCCCGCTTCATTTTCTCCGTAGTGTTGTATGCAGGAACGAAGTTCATGCTGGAATGGCGTGCATTTTCGCCAGTCAAGACACTCACCCTGTCCATCTCGGGGTGTGCGATGTTGATGCGTCCACCAAACACATTTGGCTTGCCAAAGATGACATAAGGCACATGCAGCGCATAACTCTGCTGTATGTACTTGATTCCCTGGAACCACACCAGTTCGATGACGCCCGTGCCATCCGAAAAGCGAGCCACAAACCGTCGTCCACGCCCTTCGCCCACAGTGTCAGCCGAAAGAATCTGACCTCGCAACTGCACATAAGGCATCGTGCCATCAATTTCAGCGATAGTGTAGAAACGGCTGCGATCGACATACTTATAAGGATAATATGTCAGGAGGTCACCCACCGTCGTGATGCCCAGTTCGTGCGCCAGGAGTTCAGCCCGTTTCGGCCCCACTCCCTGCAGATATTTTATGTCTTGATAAATCTGTATCATTGTGCAGTGCAAAGGTATGAAATAATTCGCAATAATCAATCAAAAACAACAATTTTTCGTACACAATCACACCATTCAAGCCATTGCAGAAAACAAATGTCATGCCATAAGCAGGAACGAGCAACAAAAAGCGCACAGATTGTCACCATTGCTTACTTTTTTCCACAAAACAATCGTATAAACTTACACTTTTCATCCAAATGTAAGAAAAAACAGTAGTTTTTGTCAAAAAATGTTGTACGATTCAGAGAAAATGCTTACCTTTGCACTCGAAATCAACAACACAAACACAAAGTAGAGCAAAACAAGGCTCTAAGTTTGGTGAACAGATGTGAATCTTCGCCGGACAATAAGTATTAAGTAGTATATATTATTTAAGGAGTAAAAAGAAAGTTAAAGCAAAGTATTTAATTTATTATAATTATGGATGCAAAAAAAGTATTAGAAGACCTCAAGCGTCGTTTCCCTAATGAACCTGAGTATCATCAGGCAGTTGAAGTAGTTCTTGGCACTATCGAAGAAGAGTACAACAAGCACCCTGAATTCGACAAGGCAAATCTCATCGAGCGTCTCTGCATTCCTGACAGAGTAATTCAGTTCCGAGTTAACTGGATGGACGACAAAGGCAACATTCAGACAAACATGGGTTACCGTGTACAGCACAACAACGCCATTGGTCCATACAAAGGCGGCATCCGTTTCCACAGTTCAGTAAACCTTGGAATCCTCAAGTTCCTCGCATTCGAGCAGACATTCAAGAACTCTCTGACTACCCTTCCAATGGGTGGTGGCAAGGGAGGATCTGATTTCTCTCCACGCGGCAAGAGCGCTGCCGAAGTAATGCGTTTCTGCCAGGCATTCATGCTCGAACTCTACCGTCACATCGGTCCAGACGAGGATGTACCAGCAGGCGACATCGGCGTAGGCGGCCGTGAAGTAGGCTACATGTTCGGTATGTACAAGAAGCTCACACACGAGTTCACAGGCACATTCACAGGTAAGGGTCGCGAATTCGGAGGTTCCCTCATCCGTCCTGAAGCAACAGGTTACGGAAATGTTTACTTCCTCTGCGAAATGCTCAAGACTCGCGGCATCGACCTCAAAGGCAAGTCAGTGCTCATCTCAGGTGCCGGCAATGTTGCACAATACACAGCTGAGAAAGTCCTCCAGCTCGGTGGCAAGGTTCTCACAATGTCAGACTCTGACGGTTACATCTTCGATCCAGACGGAATCGACCGCGAAAAGCTCGACTACATCATGGAACTCAAGCAAGTATATCGTGGCCGCATCAAGGAATATGCCGACAAGTACGGTTGCAAGTATGTTGCAGGTGCCCGTCCATGGAACGAGAAGGCAGACATCGCACTCCCTTGCGCAACTCAGAACGAGTTGAACGAAGACGAAGCAAAGGCACTCGTTGCAAACGGAGTCATCGCAGTCAGCGAAGGTGCAAACATGCCAACCACTCCAGGTGCACAGAAGGTGTTCCAGGACGCAAAGATCCTCTACGCTCCAGGCAAGGCTTCAAACGCAGGTGGTGTATCAGTATCAGGTCTCGAAATGAGCCAGAACTCAGAGCGTCTGTCATGGACTTCCGAAGAAGTTGACAACCGCCTCCACATGATTATGGAAGACATCCACGCCAACTGTCTGAAATACGGTAAGGAAGAAGACGGCTACATCAACTATGTGAAGGGTGCCAATGTTGCAGGCTTCATGAAAGTTGCTAAGGCTATCATGGCACAAGGCATCTGCTAATGCAGTAGAACGACATACCATAGCAAATTATTATAGGGGTGTTCAGTCAATTTTACCCAAAAAGTAATTAACCACCCCACTTTTTAAACCAAACGAGACTTCTCAGCGCACATTGTCGCACAAGAGGTCTCGTTTCGTTTTTGTCGTTGTTTGAGTTTGCGACATATCGCAATTCGTGATTATCGCGCCCCGTCAATGGGCATCAGTGAAACAGTCCGCAGGTTTCGTGTTTTTTCGTGCGTGTTCGAAAAATTTAGGGTTCATCCGGAATTTGGAGTGATGGAGTCCCGTTTAAGTTTCACAAGGTATTACTCTCCTTAAAAGTCTAAGAATGACAAGCGTCTGGAAGACGCTACAG
>JAGHSZ010000102.1 GCA_018065565.1 Candidatus Colivivens caballi | reverse complement strand
TGTTATTGGTTTTAACTATTTGATTTTTACACTGTAAAGTTACGAAATAATAGCGAGATTACCAAATTTTTAGACAACTTTCTTATCCCGAACTCGCGTAACATTTCAGCAATTTCACTCTCATTTCGTATATTTTGTTATAAAATCGATACATCTCATGCATTTACGACTTATAATATGCATATTTGCTTTCTATCCCATTTTTTCGTCAACAAAGAGGCTAATATTGCGCAAAAGCCCCTCATATTTGACGCGTTTTACAGCAGAACCACGAAACAGGTTTTGGTAGTCTTCACGCGACAATTGATGCCAATCTGTCGGTTTCATCGAAAGAAATTGATGCGAGGGGGCGAATTCAGCAACCGATGTCGGGACTGCGTTGCGATTATGTGGACAGGCAAGTTGGCAACGGTCACAACCATAAACATAATGTTTCGGACTGTTGTCATGAATCATTTCTGCTGTTTCACCGTTCGTTGCAATCTCTGTTTCATCAGCCAGGTTACATCCCCTCACTGGATGAGATGTGCATCCGTCTGCATTGTTATGCATTGATTCGCTAAACAGACGGAGCATTTCATCTGTATATTCTCCACGGTGCTCAATGGTCAAATAAGAGAAACAACGGCGTGCATCAAGAGAAGAGGCAGTGAAGCTATTATTAAAAGATGAAGATGGAGAAACGGGTGAGGATGAGGAGATGGATGAAGAGGACGGGGAGATGGATGAAGAGGACGGGGATGATGTGAGTGCTTTTGTTGGGCAGGCATCAAAGCAGCGGCGGCAGTTGCCACAATGGTTAGTCATTGGTGCATCATACTGTGAAAATTCAGCAGAAGTGACGATTTCACCGAGGAAAACGAAGCTCCCGATGTGTGGCACAATCAGATTTTTGTTAGTGCCAATCCAGCCAATTCCAGAGTGCTGTGCCCAGTAGCGTTCGAGAATTGGGGCTGTATCGACGCATATACGGCATTCGGCATCAGCAAGTGGGGTAGATGCCACTAATTGCTGCAATCGCGCCCGTAGGACATCGTGATAGTCTTTTCCGTAGGCATAGAAGGCGAACTGGTACTGGTCGGCACCGAGCAGCTGCTGTGGATAGTAATTAAGCGCCACCGACACCACAGAGCGGGCCCCTGGCATCAATTTGCAAGGATTGAACCGCAAGTCGGTATAGTTGGTCATATATGCCATTCCTGCATGTTTCCCGTCGGCTGTCCAGCGCAGGAAGGCATCAGCATGTTCTTCGCTGACAGGTCCAGCCTGTGCCACTCCACAAGCAGAAAAGCCGAGGCGCAGGGCTTCGGCTTTTATGATTTCAGCATTTATGCTGTTTTTGCATGAACAGCTGCAATTATTATTTAAGGTGTCGCGACCGTGGCTGGTCAATGTCGAAGAGTCTGAACTCATATCCTTGTTGTTGTAGCCATTCGATGGATTGTGGCAATGCAGTGTGAAGTTTCTCTATACTTTTGAGTGAGTCGTGGAAAGTGATGATGCAACCGTTGCGGGCGTATTTCTTGATGTTCTGAACCACATCGTCGGCACTGAGCAGGCGGCTGTAATCACGAGTCACGAGGTCCCACATGATGATGGTGAACTTGCGCCGGAGTCGCATATACTGCGTCCATCGCATCCATCCACGCGGTGGCCGGAAGAGTTGCGAGTGTATGACTTCGTCGGCCTTATAAGCATTGCGAAGGAAGTCGCGGCTCGAACACTGGAACCCTCCGATGTGGTTGAATGTGTGGTTGCCCAGTCGGTGTCCACGGCGTTCGATTTCGGCTTTCAGTTCAGGATATTTCCTCACATTGTCGCCCACCATGAAGAATGTGGCTTTCACTCCGTAACGGTCGAGTGTGTCGAGTATGAAAGGAGTGGCCTCGGGAATGGGGCCGTCGTCGAATGTGAGATAGACGGCCCTTTCCTGCGGGTTCATTCTCCAGATGGCGCTTGGATAAAGCCATCTGAGCCATTTGCTTGGTTGCTCTATCAGCATTATCGGCAGTGATTACAAGTTGATGCCGAGTGAAGCTGCACGCTGAGCAACTCGTGTATATACGGCATTGAGTTCGTCAAGCATCTTGTCAGCCTTCTGCTTGTACTTTGCAGCATGGCTTCCAGCCTCGCCTTCCGATGCAACACGGTTATATGCCTCCTGGATTGAGAGAAGTGTGCCAAGTTCGCCACGGATGTATCGCCACTGTGAAGCGAAACGGTTGTTAGGCAGCGATTCGTAGTAGCGGAGATACTCGTACGACTTCATTTCGAGTGCGTTGTAGATGTGCTCGGCATTGTCGTACTGCTTTACAGCCATGTATGCCTGAGCCAGTTCGAGTGCTCCGTTGCCTGCATCGTAAGGCACATTGTACTCAGGAATTTCCTTTGCGCACTTGTCGAGAGCCTTCTTTGCCTTGTCCATCTTCTTCTCGTTGAGGAGCTGTGTGATGGTATAGGCGAAGCAGCGACGGTGTGTCCAGCACATACGCATCACGGTCTCGTCGATGTAGAGTCCCTTCTGGCTCAGGTTGCCGTAGTGGTACTTGTTCATCAGGTTGTCGTACATCTTGTCAGGGTCGCACACCATTGTCTGTGCATAGACATCGTTGTCGCCGAATGTGAACGGAGTGATACGCCAAGCCAGACCTTCCTGCACGAAGTGATAGTAGAGATTGCCGAAGTTGCTTGGACCTACTGTACATGACATATAGATTGGACGGCTGAAATTGCTGTTTGCCAGCATCTCCAGAATCATCATGAAGTTCTTGTAGATGGTTGGCTGACCTTTGAGGCTGATGACCATGCGGTCAGGGATGGAGTCGCCAGGAATCATCATGCCCGAGCGGCGTACTGCCTCCTTATCGACATTGATGTAGAGTGAGTCAGAAGGCAGACAAGGTTTGAGTGTGTTGACGAGTTCAGCATATTCAGCAGGGATGTCCTCCTTGAGCACAAACTTCTTGATGGCATTCTTGAGTTCAAATGGTTCGTCGCCCCAGATGGCACGAGCCTCCTTTGGGCTCTGCTCGTACATCATCTTTACGAGTTCCTTCATGCTGATGCTGCCTTCGCTGCTGACCTGTACGGTAGGGTTGACCTCGATGCCCTCGTTCTTGCCCGAAGTGTATTGGTAGCGCTTCCATGTGATTGGCAGTGGACTTGACTGTCCCTGTTCCTTTGAGAATGCAGGACGCTTCATCTGGTCGATGTACCAGTCGGTCTGGAGGTATGAGAGGTTGCAGACACGCACATCGGTGCGGTTGCCTTCGGTTTCCTCGTTGTACCAGAGAGGGAATGTGTCGTTGTCTCCATTTGTAAAGATGATACCATCCTCAGGTATGGTTTCCAGATAGTTGAGTCCGAAGTCACGACACATATAGCGGTCGCTGCGGTCGTGATCGTCCCATGTCTGACTTACCATCTGCAATGGAACGGCAAGTGCAGGAACAAACGAAATGGCCGATGCCAGGATGGCAGCAATGCGCTGGTTCATCTTCTTGCCAAGCAAGTTTTCAAGCCAAACATAGATGGCAGTGATGCCGAGTCCGCACCACATTGAGAATGCGTAGAACGAACCTGCATAAGCGTAGTCGCGCTCACGAGGCTGTCCCGGTGTCTGGTTGAGGTAGAGCACGATGGCGATACCTGTCATGAAGAACAGGAAGAACACCACCCAGAACTGCTGTATGCCGCGCTTTCCACGGAATGCCTGCCAGAAGAATCCGATGAGTCCGAGCAAGAGTGGCAGACAGTAGAACACATTGTGTCCCTTGTTTTCACGCAGTTCGGTAGGAAGCAGATCCTGGTCGCCGAGTCGCATGTCGTCAAGCCATTCGAAGCCTGAGAGCCAGTTGCCGTGTTCCAGCTCGCCTGTACTCTGCAAGTCGTTCTGTCGTCCGGCGAAGTTCCACATGAAGTAGCGCCAGTACATGAAGTTCATCTGATAAGAGAGGAAGAACTTGATGTTGTCCTGCTGAGTAGGTATCTGGACTTGGTCGGCAGGCTGTCCAGGCACATTGTAAGTGACGGTCTTGGTGTGGATGTCGCCAAGCCACTGGCGGTACATCTCAGTGTGTGCTTCGTCATAGATACGAGGGAAGAGCATACACTGGTCAGATGGATATACCAGTTCGTTATCCTCACGGATAGTTACATATTCGTCCTTTTCAGAAGGATCGACCTTGTCCTTACGCTGACGGATAGGTTTGCCCTTGGTTGTGTCGTAGAGCAGACGGTTGCCGTCACTGATGATTTTAGGCTGCGAACTGAATGTCTTGCCGAAGAAGAGAGGGCGGTTGCCATACTGCTCACGGCCCAGATACTGTTCGAGCGAGAACACATCCTCTGGTGAGTTTTCGTCCATCATTGGGTTTGCAGACGAACGGATGACGATGACTGCATAACTTGAATAACCCACAACGATGAGTGTGAGGCAAAGGATTGTGGTGTTCAGTCCACGGGCAGTAATCCACTTGAAATGTGAGATGCAGAAGCCTATGACTGCCAGTGCCACAACACCGATGATGATGCTTGCTGCGCCATATCCGTAGAACGGAATGCCAAGCAGTGCCACACAGAGCAGGAACGAGATGTTGATGCGCTGGCGGCTGGTGTTCTTGGTTGTCTCAAGAATTGCCCAGATGAGTGAAGCAGCAAGGAGAACAAGATAGAAGTAGAGTCCGGTGTTGTATGACATTCCAAGCTGGTTGACAAACAGCAGTTCGAACCATCCACCCACCTTGCCGATGCCTGGTACAATGCCGTAAAGCACAGCGATGATGATGATTACCGACACTCCGAGAGCAAGCATTGAGCCCTTGCCCGTAGGTTCCTTTGTCTTGCGGAAATAGTAGATGAGCACCATTGCAGGGATACAAAGGAGGTTGAGCAAGTGGACACCGATGGAGAGTCCCATGAGGTAGGCTATGAGGATGAGCCAGCGGTCGCACACACTCTTGCTGCATCCTTCGCTGTCAGCCTGTTCCCATTTGAGCATCAGCCAGAAGACCAGTGCAGTGAGGAATGACGAGAAGGCATATACTTCGCCCTCAACAGCTGAGAACCAGAATGTGTCACTCCATGTGTAAATCAGCGCACCAGCCACACCGCTTGCCATGATGGCGATGGTCTGACCGAGGGTTGGTTCACAGTCAGCAGCAGTTTCAGGTGCTGCCAGACCAAACATGTTGCTCACTTTCTCGCTTGTCACGAGTTTCTTTGCCAAGTGAGTGACACTCCAGAAGAGGAACAAGATACAGCCGGCACTGAGAAGTGCTGACATCGTGTTTACCATCTTGGAAATCTGCGTTGCATCGCTTGCGAACTGACTGAACAGATTGCCAAGCAGCATGAAGAATGGTGCGCCAGGTGGGTGTCCAACCTCCAGCTTCGCAGCAGTGGAGATAAACTCAGGACAATCCCAGAAACTGGCAGTCGGTTCGATGGTGGAGCAATAAGTAAATGCTGCCACGGCGAATACAATCCAACCGACGATGTTGTTTACGAGTTTGTAAGTTTTCATTTATAAATTTAATTATTTGGTTAATGCTCTAACATTGTATGACGCATTGACAATATGATGCATGTATGACACATTGCATTACGCATTACATAGCACATCGACTCATGCGACCATTTTGCGTCTTTTTGCGTCTTTCGTGCAAGTTGAGCTTGCAAAACATGTATTTCAGTACATAATACGGTGCAAAGATACGAATTTATCTGCATTCATTGCCTTAATTACAGATAAATTAACAGTTAGAGAACCATTTGTTGTCGATTTGTTGCAATTAGAGCTCCACTTCGTTACGATGAAGATTGTTATCTTCGTTTACTTGCCACGCTCCATCCGCGCTGTCACATCATACACATATTGCAGCAGTGAACGGGTGCGGTGCAGACGGGTGGTGTCGCCCTTGACCAGTGTGCGTGTCTCGCGGTCGGTCGCATGGTCGTATGTGCTGACGCCAAGTGTGTCGATGAGATGGATGCCGCCCTTTGAAGCATTGAAGGCAAAAGGGGCAGTGTATGTGCTGGCAAACAGGTTTCGGCTCAGAGGAAAATTGTCGAACGGCAGGTGCATCTGGGCAAGCAGAGTGGCAGCAAGGTCGGACTGACTGCCGATGACATCGACCGTGCGTGGTGCATCATCACGCAGCGCGCCACCCAGCCAAAGCATCGGGATGTGAGGGATGTGGATGTCGGATGCCGGCTGCCCTTCATACCAGTTGATTCCGTGGTCGGCAGTGATGATTACGAGCAGGTTGTTCCAGCGGTCGGTACGCTTGATTTTTTCGATGAATTCGCCAATACAGCGGTCGGTATATGCAAAGGAATTGGCGCGTTCATCGGAGAATTTCTGCATCGGGACGGTCCACGGTTCATGACTGCTGAGGGTGAGCACCACGCTCATCTGCCTATGTCCGTTTTGTGCTTTTTGATTAGTGCCATTGATGCAGTCGATGCCACACAGCCATTCATCATGATAGCCCCAGGCATTGGCAGGTGCAGCGGCCGTGATGTTCTCGTCGGAAACAATGTTGGCAAATCCAGTCTCGTTGAGGTAGCACCGCATGTTGGTGAAGTCGATGTCGCCACCATAGTACATGGTCGATGTGTAGCCCTTGCCGGCAAGCGTCTGACTGATGGACGGCAGACGACGGCACAGGTCGGTGCGCTTCATCAGCGACAGTGTAGGCAGCGACTGCCACCCACTGAGCAGCGACAGCACTCCACGGTCGGTGCGGTAGCTGTTGGCATAGAACTGAGTGAAATATGTGCCATGGCGTTTCAGTCGGTTGAAGCATGGAGTGACGAGCGAGTCGTCGGCAAAGTGTGAACCACAGCCCTCCCATATTACGAGCAGAATGTCGGGGCGAGTGGTGCGGAGAAGTGGCTGAACGACAGTGGTGTCGGGTGTAAATGCTGATTGCCATTCATCGGTGGATTCGTCGTCGGCATAGAAGCGGAACTCGTCAGAAAGTGACTGATATTTTCCGATGGAATGGAACATATTGAACACGGGGTTCACTGCTGAATGATTGAGGAACGGCACCGGAGAAAAGTAGGCATAACTGATGTTGGCAGTCGATTTACTCACACCGCCACGCACGGCAAGAAAGAGGAGGCCAAGCAACGGCAGTGCCATCAGTGCCGACCACGCATTATAATGCTGCATACGCCGTGGAGTGATGGTACACAGTGCCAGAGTGAAGCCACATGTCAGTCCACCGACAACAACCAGCGCCAGTACAGTCTGCCAGGGAGCAAGACTCGCCACAATGTCCTTCGGATTGGACAGGTACATCAGTTCGGTGGCATCAATCTTCACTCCAATGGAATGGTAGATGACCATATCAGCCACGAATATCAGAGTGACTGCCAGTGCCACCACAGCATAGTATGGTGTCAGCAGTGCCCGCAGATTTATCCGCGACGAAAACAATGACAGAAGAAAGGCAAGGCACAGCGGCAGAACCGTGACATACGCCGAAATTGACAGGTCGAGCGGCAGTCCCGCCCACACCACATCAATGAAGTCAGAAAGTGAAAGGTGCTCTGCAAACTGATGGTTGAAGAGCATGAAGCATGGTTTTTGGATGATGAAGACAGCAACAAATGTTACATAAAGACGAATTAAAAACCACAAGCGTTGCATAGGTCACCATTACAGTTGCTGCATGTCGTTGAGTTTCTTGTAGTAGCCACCCAGACGGATGAGTTCTTCGTGAGTGCCTTGTTCCACAATCTTTCCTTCGTGGAGTACATAGATGAGGTCGGCATTCTTGATGGTTGAGAGGCGGTGGGCAATGGCGATGGTGGTGCGCGACTGCATCAGGCGTTCCAGGGCATCCTGCACAAGTTTCTCCGACTCAGTGTCGAGCGCACTGGTGGCTTCGTCAAGGATGAGGATCGGAGGGTTTTTCAGGATGGCGCGGGCAATGCTGATGCGCTGGCGCTGACCGCCTGAGAGTCGGCAGCCACGGTCGCCCACATTGGTGTCGTAGCCCTGTTCCATCTCCATGATGAAGTCGTGAGCATTGGCAATGCGTGCTGCATCCTCCACCTGTTGGCGTGTGGCGCCCTCGACACCAAAGGCAATGTTGTTGAACACGGTGTCGTTGAACAGGATTGCCTCCTGGTTGACATTGCCGATGAGTCCACGGAGCGAACGAATCTTCATGTCCTTGATGTTGACTCCGTCGATGAGTATTTCGCCTTTCTGGATGTCGTGATAACGAGGAACCAGATCGACGAGCGTGGATTTGCCCGAACCCGACTGACCCACCAGTGCAATGGTCTGTCCCTTCTTCACGGTGATGTTGATGTCGTGCAGCACTTCACGCTGTTCGTTGTATGAGAAACTGACATTGCGAAGTGTGATCTCAGAGTTCAAATTGTCGATTTCAACGCAATTTTCCTTCTCTGTTATGTTATTTTCCGCATTGAGAATCTTGTTGATGCGCTCCATTGATGCCAGACCTTTCTGAATGCTGTAACCTGCCTTCGAGAGGTCTTTGAGTGGCTGGAGTGTAGTGTAGAGGATGACCAGATAGTAGATGAACTTGCTGGCATCGAGCGGCGATTTGCCCGAGAAGATGAGTGTGCCGCCATACCACAGCACGATGACAATCATCACTGTGCCGAGGAACTCGCTGACAGGGTGTGCTGCCGACTGGCGCACTGCAACTCGTGTGGCAATGCGGCGGTGCATGTTGTTGACTGCCTTGAAGCGGTCTGCCATCTTGCCTTCGGCTATGAATGCCTTGATGATGCGCAGTCCGCCCAGTGTCTCCTCAATCTGGCTGAATCCCTCACTCCACTTCTGTTGCAGCAGCAGCGACTTCGCTTTCAGCGACTTGCCGATGCGACCGATGCCGAGTGCAAGCAGCGGCACTACAAGGAGTGTGAACAGTGTGAGTTGCCAGCTGAGGTAGATCAGTGTGCCGAGATAGACCACGATGAGTATCGGGTTCTTGATGATGGATTCGAGCGAACTGGTGATTGACGAATCGACTTCGTTGACATCGGTGCTGACACGGGTCAGTATGTCGCCCTTCTTTTCGTCGGTGAAGAACGAGAGTGGGAGATGCAGTATTTTCAGATAGATTTTCTCACGGATGTCGCGCACGATGCCTGTGCGGATTGGCATCAGTGTGGCTGCCCCGCCAAAGTCGGCTCCGGTCTTGAGCAGTGTGAGCACCGACAGCGCACCTCCAAACATCAGCATTGCAGTGGCTGGCGTGAACTGCTCGACCATGCTCTGTGAGAAGTAGTAGAAGTTGTTTTCGAGAATCTGGTCGAAATGTTCGTTCTGCCACGGCATAAATTCATAGTGTACCTGATTGACATTGAACAATATGCGGAGGATTGGCAACAACATAGTGAACGAGAACACATTCATGATGGCTGCAAAGATGTTGAGCAGCAGTGTCAGCACTATGTATTTCTTGTAAGGGGCAAAGTAGATGCCCATCATATTGAAAAAGTCCTTCATATCATGCGTTTTGGTAGGGGGGCTTCGTTTACTTTCGTCCGAAGTCAGCCGGAATCTCACCCCAGATGTCGGTCTGCCACACCTCCACCTTATTATTATATGTGTTGTTGTGCAGCCATGCCTCGGCGCGTGCCACGAGGTCGAGCACCGGTGCCGTCTTCTCGTTGCGTTCCAGTGTGGTCTTGCACTTCTTCTTGTTCACCCATGTGCGTGCGGTGAAGCTGTCGGAATAGACCGTCATGTCCTCGCGTCCGCGTTGTTTCAGCAGCGCCAGTCCATGTACGATTGCCAGAAACTCGCCGATGTTGTTGGTGCCGAATGCCGGACCGAAGTGAAATATCTGCTTGCCCGAAGGGATGTGTACACCCCGGTACTCCATCTTCCCTGGATTGCCGCTGCACGCAGCATCCACACACAGTGCCTCAGCCACACGCGTCGGTGCCGAGCCAGTGTTGTCGGGTGTCAGTGTTGGTTGTGGAGTCATGGGCCTCTGCTACATTCTCTCAGGCATTTCGATTCCGAGCAGGCCCATGCCTTGTTTGAGTACCTTGGCAACGGTCTTGGCAAGCATCAGGCGGAACTGCTTTGTGGCAGTGTCGTCAGCACCGAGGATTGAGTAGTCGTGATAGAACTGGTTGAACTCCTTGGTGAGTTCGTAGCAATAGTTGGCAATGCCCGATGGGCTGTAATCCAGACCTGCCTGGCTGACCGCAGCGGTGAAGGCATTGAGTTTCTGGATGAGTGCTATCTCCTTGTCGGAAACGGCAACTGGCTTCTGGTCATCACCCATTGGGGCAACGCTTGCATCCTTTGCCTTGCGCATGATGGATGCGATGCGGGCATAGGTGTATTGAATGAAAGGTCCGGTATTTCCGTTGAAATCGATACTTTCTGCTGGATTGAACAGCATGTTCTTGCGGGCATCGACTTTCAGGATGAAGTATTTCAGCGCACCGAGTCCGACGATGCGTGCCACTTCCTGCTTCTCCTCTTCGCTCATGTCGGTGAACTTGCCAGCCTCGTCGCTTGTCTGGCGTGCGTCGGCAATCATGGTTGCAATGAGGTCGTCGGCATCCACCACTGTTCCTTCGCGGCTCTTCATCTTTCCGTTAGGGAGTTCCACCATTCCGTAAGAGAAGTGTACGAGGTCCTTGCCCCACTTGAATCCGAGTTTGTCGAGCAGGATGGACAGCACCTGGAAGTGGTAGTTCTGTTCGTTGCCCACCACATATATCATCTTGTCGATAGGGAAGTCCTGGAAACGGAGCTTGGCAGTGCCGATGTCCTGTGTCATATAGACACTGGTGCCGTCGCTGCGGAGCAGGAGTTTCTCGTCGAGTCCCTCCTTTGTGAGGTCAGCCCACACGCTGCCGTCGTCACGGCGATAGAAGAATCCCTTTTCCAGACCCTCCATCACCTTGTCCTTGCCTTCAAGATATGTATTTGATTCGTAGTAAATCTTGTCGAAGCTGACGCCCATCATGCGGTAGGTCTCGTCAAATCCGGCATAGACCCACTCGTTCATCTTGCGCCACAGGCTGCGCACCTCTTCGTCGCCCTGTTCCCACTTCACGAGCATCTGGTGAGCCTCCTTGATGAGTGGAGCCTCCTGCTTTGCCTTCTCCTTGGCAGCCTCAGCCTCCATTCCCTCACTGATGTACTGTGCTTCGAGCTGTGAACACTCTTCCTTATAGTGCTTGTCGAAAGCCACATAGTAGTCGCCGATGAGGTGGTCGCCCTTCTTGCCCGACGACTCAGGAGTCTCGCCGTTGCCCCAGCGCAGCCACGCAAGCATCGACTTGCAGATGTGGATGCCGCGGTCGTTGACGATGTTGGTCTTCACCACCTTGTTGCCGTTTGCCTCCACGATGCGGGCAAGAGCAGACCCAAGCAGGTTGTTGCGCACATGGCCCAGGTGCAGCGGCTTGTTGGTGTTTGGCGATGAGTATTCAATCATCACCAGTGGCGATTCCTCGGTCACAGGCTTGAAACCAAACTGTGGGTCGTTGGCAATCTGTTGGAGCAGGTTCACCCAGCACTGGGCATTGATGCACAGGTTGAGGAAACCCTTCACCACATTGAAGTCAGACACCACCTCGCCGAGGTTTTCTTTCAGATAGTTGCCAAGGTCGTTGGCAGTCTGTTCAGGTGCCTTCTTTGACATCTTCAAGAATGGGAACACAACGAGTGTGAGTTGACCTTCAAATTCCTTACGGGTGGCACCGAGTTGCACCATCTTTTCATTGACATCAGCACCATACAGGGCCTTGACACCTGCAATTACGGCAGCGGTTATTCTTTCTTCAATCATCATATTTGTTTGTAGTTTTGCAATTTGGGTGCAAAGTTACGAAGAATGTTTGAATTGACCAAACACATTTTCCATCACATATATAAAAACGCGTAAAATGACAGAACTGCCACCAATCGGACCCTACCTAAATCAGACCTTCTCCCTGCCTCTTCCTTTCAGGACGAGGAGTAGAATGATAGTGGGTCTTTTATTCTCACGCAGAATGCGCAGAACAAAAGGAGTCTGTTCACTCCGTAAAATCGGCGAAATCTGCGTGAACAAATCAACTATCCAACCCCCGTCCTAAAAGGGAGGGATGGGGAGGGTCTGTTCATGTTTTCCCTCACGAACGTTCATGTTTTCTCTCACGACCGCTCATGTTTTCCTTCACGAGCGCTCATAAATTAAAAAAGGTGTACACCTTATTGAATTTTCGTGTACACCTTTTCCAAGTTTGCTGTACACCTTTTCGCAGGAAGGTGTACACCTTTTTCAATTATCCTCCGCTCGTGTGAACATTTACGAG
>JAGHSZ010000049.1 GCA_018065565.1 Candidatus Colivivens caballi | reverse complement strand
TAAAAAACATATATTATGGCACAAGCTCCAGAATTTAAGTATGCTCCTATGTTCCAGTTGGGCAAGGACGACACAGAGTATTATCTGCTCACCAAAGAAGGTGTGAGCGTTAGTGAATTTGAAGGCAAACCAATACTGAAAGTCACTCCTGAGGCACTGACTCAGATGGCAAACCACGCATTCCGCGATGTCAGTTTCCTGCTGCGCCGCAGCCATAACCTCCAGGTCGCAAAGATTCTGCGTGACCCAGAGGCAAGCGACAACGACAAGTATGTGGCTCTGACTTTCCTTCGCAATGCAGAAGTTGCAGCCAAGGGTCAGCTCCCACTTTGCCAGGACACAGGTACTGCCATCATCCATGGTGAGAAAGGTCAGCAGGTCTGGACAGGCTTCTGCGACGAAGAGGCACTGGCAAAGGGTGTCTATAAGACTTACACTGAGGAAAACCTGCGTTACAGCCAGAACGCTCCGCTGTCGATGTATGAGGAAGTGAACACCAAGTGTAACCTCCCTGCACAGATTGACCTTGAGGCAACAGAAGGCATGGAATACCGTTTCCTCTGTGTAACAAAAGGTGGCGGAAGTGCCAACAAGACCTACCTCTATCAGGAAACCAAGGCTCGCATCCAGAACCCAGGCACACTCATTCCGTTCCTCGTAGAAAAGATGAAGAGCCTCGGCACAGCTGCATGTCCTCCATATCACATCGCTATCGTCATCGGCGGTACCAGTGCCGAGAAGAACCTGCTCACAGTGAAGCTCGCCAGCACTCACTACTATGACAATCTGCCTACATCGGGCGACGAGACTGGTCGTGCATTCCGTGATGTAGAACTGGAGAAGCAACTGCTGCAAGAAGCATACAAGATTGGTCTCGGCGCACAGTTCGGTGGCAAGTACATGGCTCACGATGTACGAGTAGTTCGTCTGCCACGCCACGGTGCAAGTTGCCCTATCGGTCTCGGCGTCAGCTGTTCAGCCGACCGCAACATCAAGTGTAAGATCAATGCCGATGGTATCTGGATTGAGAAGATGGACGACAACCCAGGCGAACTCATCCCAGCAGAACTCCGTCAGGCAGGCGAAGGCGAAGCAGTGAAGGTTGACCTCAACCGCCCAATGAGCGAAGTTTGCAAGCAACTCAGTCAGTACCCTGTAAGCACACGCCTATCACTCAACGGCACCATCATCGTAGGTCGTGACATCGCTCACGCAAAAATCAAGGCTCGCCTCGATGCCGGTGAAGGAATGCCACAGTACCTGAAAGAACACCCAATCTACTATGCAGGACCAGCCAAGACTCCTGCTGGCATGGCTTGCGGCTCAATGGGCCCAACCACAGCCGGACGAATGGACCCATACGTTGACGAGTTCCAGGACAATGGCGGTTCAATGATTATGCTTGCCAAGGGTAACCGTTCAATCGATGTGACCAATGCCTGCAAGAAGCACGGTGGTTTCTACCTCGGTTCAATCGGTGGACCTGCTGCTATCCTCGCACAGAACAACATCAAGTCAATCGAATGCGTCGAATACCCAGAACTCGGCATGGAAGCCATCTGGAAGATTGAGGTCGAGGACTTCCCAGCATTCATCCTCGTCGATGACAAGGGCAACGACTTCTTCAAGCAACTGAAACCTTGCGAAGGGTGTAGTATTCTTTAATAATGTGGCTATTAGCTATTGGCCATTAGCCATTGGCTTGCAAATAGGAATTAAGTTTAATGAGGAATTTCAGGAACTATCAGATTTGGAATGATGCCGTAAGCTTCACTACTAGTATTTACAAAGTAACTCGAAGTTTCCCAAGTTATGAGACATACGCATTGTCTAATCAGATGCAGCGCGCATCCGTTTCCATCGCCTCAAATATAGCCGAAGGATGTTCAAGAAAATCTGAAGTCGAATTTGCTCATTTCCTGGAAATAGCTATTGGCTCTGCATTCGAAGTTGAAACACAGCTATTGATAGCAAAACAACTCAATTACATTGATGACCAAGAATACTCTACATTAATAACAAGACTTGATTTATTAGAAAAAAACATAAACCATTTAATAACAAAATTAAGAATTGCCGATATGCCTAAGCCATTAATAGCCTGCATCGACCGCATGGCAACGCCAATGGCTAATGACTAACAGCAAATGGCCCATAAAACAGATATGGACGAAGTAAGGCAATACCTCAATGAAGCCGAAGAGGCAATGGAGATGGCAGCAATGTCACTCGAAGAAAAACTCAGCCGCATCCGTGCCGGACGCGCAAATGTACACATCCTCGACGGCATCCGCGTTGACTCCTACGGAGCAATGATGCCACTGGCAAATGTAGCAAACCTGAGCACACCAGATGCTCGCAGTATCGTCATCAAGCCTTGGGACCGCAACATGCTCAAGGTCATCGAGAAGGCAATCATCGACTCACCTGTTGGCATCATGCCTGAGAACAACGGTGAACAGATCCGCCTCGGCATTCCTGTACTCACAGAGGAACGCCGTAAGGAACTCACCAAGCAATGCGCCAAGGAAGCCGAACAGGCAAAAGTCAGTGTACGCAATTCACGCCGTGACGCCATCGACCAACTCAAAAAGAGTGTGAAGAATGGTGTGCCTGAGGATGTAGAAAAGGACGCAGAAGGCGAATGCCAGAAGATTCACGACAAGTACATCAAGAAGATTGATGCAATGCTTGACGAGAAGAACAAGGAAATCATGACAGTGTAAGCACCAACCAGTAGCGAAGTGATTCGTCAACTGAACAAGTCCTTGCGAAAGTCGAATGGCAAACAGCCCAGTGTGCGGTCATAAACAGTCGCACGAGCGCTCGTAAATTGTCGCACGAGCATACGATAATACAAAAAGGTGTACACCTTACTGCAAAAAGGTGTACAGCTTATTCAGAAAAGGTGTACACCAAACGCAAAGAAGGTGTACACCTTTTTACTATTTACGAACGCTCGTGAAGGGAAACATGAGCGCTCGCGCGACAAAACACGACCGCTCGTGAAGGCAAACACGAACGCTCGTGAAGGGAAACATGAGCGCTCGCGCGACAAAACACGACCGCTCGTGAAGGAAAACAACATCAGCTGCCCTGCTCTCCCGATGCCGCTATGACAAGAACAAGCATACTGCCAATCTGAAATCCGCGACTGCACCCAACGGTGCTGATGTCAACAGCCAATGCATGTTTCTGCAAGCAGACACTCGTCTCTGCGCAAACTGCAACTCCTTAATATATACACGCACACACGCAAGGACAACAGTTAATGAATGTTAAAACAAGAAGAAATTACAGTACTATGTATTGCAAGGTAATTATATTTTACCTACCTTTGCAGCGCAATTCGAAAATACCCTCTAAAACAGAACGAAACAAGAATTAAATAATATAACGACTTATTGATGAGAAAGACAATTCTGACAATTATCCTTATGTGCAGCATGGTGTTCTGCCAGGCACAGAAGAAAGTGTGGACTGAACCAGCCACAGATTATTGTACCAGTTATGGCGACGGCTATTTCAAACTCGCCATGGACATTACAAAGGTAGAACTGACAAAGGACGAGACACGCGTATTCATACACATCTCCAAACGCGCAGACATTAATGACTCCTGGTTTCAATTCACTAAGGCTACATACCTGCGTGCCAATGGTGTGCGTTATCCGCTGGTTAGTGCCGACGGAATAGAACTTGATGTGCATTGCAAAACTGACAAGGACAATCAGAAAGATGTGGTGTTCCACTTCAAGCCACTGCCGCTCGACACGAAGGAGTTCGACTTCATCGAAGGTGACGGATACGGTGCATTCCAGTTCCTCGGCGTGAAACCCGTAGAGGAACGATACGGTCAGTTGTTGCCATCGTACTGGAGAAACACGAAGACCGGCAACTGGGAAATTGCCTTTCTCGACGAGTGTGTCATCTACGACAATAAGTTCTGGGACTACAAGGAAAGGCCTGCAACATCAAAGAATGTTGACAAAGCCACCTTCACCATCACTAATGCAGGCAAAGAGCTGCAAGTCAGCGTTGGCGAGAACAAGAAAGGTCATCGCATCATTCAGATTGGCGACAGAAAGGATTCGTATGATATGATTACAGGACGATTCCTGCCTGACTACCCTACGAAGGACACCCGCGACAACTTTGTAGATACTGACTACAAAGCCGACACCGTGACTTTCATAGGTTGGCTGAAAGACATGCCTGAACCCTACAAGAGCCTCAACACGTTTGAACTTTCCTACAACGACATATTTACCGATAATGAGGTGTCCAATTATGGGCAGTTAGACTCATTGGGACGATTCATTGTGAAATTCCCTTTGACCAACAGTACTGCATTCTACTGCGACTGGCGCCGTACATTCATCCGGACTATGCTCGAACCAGGCAAGACCTATTTCATGCTCTATGACTTCAAGGAGGGACGCCGTCTGTTCATGGGCGACGACGTAAGGTTGCAGAACGAACTGATGAAATATCCGACACCAGAGTGGGACGTCGTGAACATCGATTATCAAAAGAATTATGAAGAGTCAGACTTCGATGCATTACTCGCCTCGGCAGACAGTCTGTTGAAGGCAAAGGACAAAGAACTCGAACAACTTACAGACGAGCACCCTAACATGTCAGCCAGATACCAGAAATACTATCGCGGAAATGTTCGGATGGCGCAGGGACGTAATATCGGTCAGGCACGTTTCAGGTCAAAGACTTATATGTTGCCGGACAACCTCGACCAGTATGCATACGAAAACTTCTGGAAAGCAGCCGAGAAACCTTATTCGCTTCATCGTGGTTTCGGCGGATTCATCAATGATTATTTTGCTAATGCAGAGCGGAATGGCAGTCAGAGTATATCCTACAACTACATGGATCATATTGAGGAACTGGCTAATAACGAAGAGGAACTGAATCTGGTGCGTGAATATAAGGAGAAGGTTACTGATATTAATGCAAAGATACAGGCAGAGACGGACACCACCAAGATGCGGCAGATGGCCGAAGACTTCAACACCCGAAATGCCGACTTGATTAAATCACTAAACAACATACTAAACGATGGTCGCGCTTCAAAGGCAGCAGATACTTATTTCTTTAACACAAGGCTGAATGAAACAAGACAGATTCTGGATTCACTCGGTGCTGACCAGAACCTGAAAGATATCTTGATATACCGATCTGTTCACCAAAAAATCGACCAGGAACGCCATTCGATTGCTCCGAATCTGATGGACACAGTCATGGCTATCATCCAGACGCCAGCCGCAAAGGAATTGATCAGCAAAGAGAACGAGAAATACCTTGCCATTGAGAACAGGGAGTTCGACAAACTCATACTCAAATCGAACGACGACGTAAAAGGCATCAGCGACGGCGAGGCACTACTGAAAAAGATACTTGAACCACTGAAAGGCAAGGTGGTACTCTTGGATATATGGGGCACATGGTGCGGTCCTTGCAAAGAGGCATTGTCACACTCAAAGGAAGAATATGCACACCTTGCACCCTACGACATGACATTCCTCTACCTTGCCAACAGGAGTCCGCAGCAGTCGTGGGAGAATGTAATAAAGGAGTATGAAGTGACAGGCGACAATGTCGTTCACTATAACCTACCTGATGAACAGCAAAATGCCATTGAACAGTACTTGCAGGTTCATTCATTCCCTACCTACAAACTCATCGACAAACAAGGCAATGTACTCGACATCAATGTCGATGCACGCGACCTCAATAATATAGAAGAACTCATCAAAAGTCTCTGTCAAAAATAGAAAACAAATATGCACGGACTTGTCATAAAGAACACAGGATCATGGTACACCGTACTGACCGATGAAGGCACCACGGTGCAAGCAGCAGTCAAGGGCAATTTCCGCATCAAGGGCATCAAATCGACCAGCCCCGTTGTCATCGGTGACCACGTAGAAGTGGCCGACGGCATGATTACATCCGTAGCCGACCGCAAGAACTACATAGTCCGCAAGTCAATCAACCTGAGCAAGCAGTCGCACATACTTGCCGCCAACCTCGACCAGTGTTTCCTCATTGTCACTGTCAGCCATCCCGCCACATCCACCACATTTATCGACCGTTTCCTTGCTACGGCAGAGGCTTACAACATCCCTGCCACGCTTGTGTTCAACAAGATAGACCTCTACGATGACGACGAGCGCGAATACCTTGACGCATTGATCAACCTCTACGAGACCATCGGCTACCACTGTCTGAAAGTATCGGCAGCCAACGGCGAAGGCATGGACAGCGTACGCCAGTTGCTCGAAGGCAAGGTGACACTCCTGTCAGGACACAGCGGAGTGGGCAAATCGACATTCATCAACCGCCTGCTGCCACATCTCAACCTCCGCACAGCCGACATCAGCGATGCCCACGATCAGGGTACGCACACCACCACATTCAGCGAAATGTATCCTATTGAGGCCATTGACAATGTTGACAGTAGAGGCAACAACGAAAAAAGCGCAAACAAAACCAATAGCCAATGGCCAATGGCTAATGGTTTCATAATAGACACACCGGGAATCAAGGGATTCGGTGCATTCGACATGCAAAAGGAAGACATCAGCGACTACTTCCGCGAGATATTCAAGTGGAGCCAGGAGTGCCGGTTCAGCAACTGCACTCATACCCACGAACCAGGCTGCGCCGTCCTTGCAGCAGTTGAGCGCCACGACATCAGCCTCAGTCGCTACAATTCATACCTCTCAATGCTCAACGACGAGGATGAGGACCGATACCGTCAAGGCTATTAGAAGCCACCTTCTTCCCTATTTCTTAAATCATCGGTATGCTCTCGCCATTTATTTTGCGGAAGAGGTCGAGGGCATAGACATCGGTCATTCCCGAAATGAAGTCGAGCACCGACATGATTCGTTCATACACATTGGTTATGTCAACATCATACTGCGAAGAGACGCGTCCGAGCAGCAGTTTCGAATAAGCCGTGTCGGGGTTCATTGAAGCAGTGATAAACAAATCGATGAGTGTGCTTATAATCTTGTAACCAGCAAGTTCGATGTCGAGCACATCTTTGCAGAAATAAATCTTCTCATACGACTTTGCCTCACACTGCTTATAAGCATCATGAATCTGCGGCGATGCATGGTCGATGAGCGAACCAGTGAAAGTGCCGTTGAGAATTGCCTCCTCGTTTTCCACAAACACACGGACACATTCAGCCTCGAGCGCACCGATGACACACGAACGCAGATAGACCACCTGCTCGTTGACATCGTTCACCATTTCAAGCACCTTGCTAATCTTCTCACGACGCTCTTCGTCGAAATAACTCAGCAAGAGTTCACGAGTCTCATCCGTTCCAAGTATTTTTAGTTTGTGGGCATCCTCGATGTCCATGATTTCGTAGCAGATGTCGTCGGCTGCCTCGACAAGATAAACGAGTGGATAGCGTGCATACTGTGACGAACTGCCACTGCTCGCATGACAGATGATGCCCAGTTCGTCGGCAATGCGGCGATAAGTCTCGCATTCGCTCTGGAAGAAACCAAACTTCTGTTTCTTGCCAGCAAGGTCGGAGGTGAACGGATATTTCACAATCGATGCCAGTGTGGAGTAAGTCATCACAAATCCACCCGGACGGCGTCCCTTAAACTGGTGAGTGAGCAGACGGAAAGCATTTGCGTTGCCCTCATAGTGAATGAGGTCCTCCCACTGTGCAGGAGTCATCAGTTCCTTGTATTTCAGTCCGTCACCCTCACGGAAGAACGCAGCAATGGCACGCTCGCCAGAATGGCCAAACGGTGGATTGCCCAGGTCGTGAGCCAGACAGGCAGCACTGACAATGGCACCGCATTCGCCAATGTGGCTGTCGCTGAGTTCGGGATGCAGACGCAGCAAGCGGGCTGACACATCATCACCAAGAGAGCGGCCCACACTCGCCACCTCCAGACTGTGAGTCAGACGATTGTGTACAAAGATGCTTCCTGGCAGAGGAAACACCTGGGTCTTGTTCTGCAACCGGCGAAACGGAGCAGAGAAAATCAGTCGGTCATAATCACGGTGAAATTCAGTACGGTCGTCCTTGCGGTGTACATGCATGTCCTCCTGACCAAGGCGCTTGTTGCTGATAAGTTGATTCCAGTTCATCATAACGAGTTTCAAGTTTGTAAGGCATCATTCATGACGCAGCAACCGAGATGCTTGCTACATTAAACCCAAATCGGTCATTAGCGTTATGATGATAACAGACTTAGTTTTTGAACAGATGTATTGCCGATTTTGAGGGCGCAATGGGGTTCCATTGTAACCGAGAAGCGACATTACA
>JAGHSZ010000158.1 GCA_018065565.1 Candidatus Colivivens caballi | reverse complement strand
CCTGTCTGTCGATGATAGAACACCCACCACTGGCCGTTAATCTGTGCGATACTTCCATGAGTGTTGCCTCCAGGTGTTGCCGTAGGAATGACCTTGCCGTTGTCGTCGGTGTCGCGTCCACGACCGTCGATGATTGTGCCTCCGTAAGTAAAAGGACCGAGTGGGTTGTCGCTATAAGCGTAAGCGAGCGTATAGTTGGTAGATGGAAGTCCAAACTCGCCTTCTTCCGTCCAGCGGCTATAAATGAAGACGTACTTGTCCTCAATCTTGCGCATGGATGATGCCTCAAAGAAACGGAAGACCCCGTCCTGCTTGTAGTTTGGTATCATGTCCTTGATAATCTTTGCACCTGGCTTTACGGTTGCCATCGTTGTAGGGTCGAGTTCTGCGCAGAAGGATTGTTCAAATCCCCAATAGCCATAAACTCTGCCGTCGTCATCAATAAAGACTCCCGGGTCAAAGTTGAGAGGACCAACAGTCCTGCGAGGGTCTGCCTTGTCCCAGTTGAACACCTTGAATGGACCATCGGGACGGTCTGCCCTTGCAATCATGTTCTGACGACCACCTGCCTGATTGTTTGGATAAAGGTAATATGCCTTGCGACCATTTTCCACTCGCTCTACGACATCCGGGGCATAGAGCAAGTCGCCCTTCCCCTCTGGATTGAGCTGCTTGCCATCGCGGTCGTAAACCGACTTGAAGATGATGCCGTCGTAGCGCCAGTTGGTAAGGTCTTCGACTGGTGCCGACCATGTGACCTGTTCCAGTCCGCAGTATTCCTTTATCAATGAGTCGTGTGAACCATAGATATAGACTCTGTACTTGCCAGGACGGTCAGGGTCTTCGAATACATAAGGCTCGGAGTCGGGAATGTACTCCCAGAGTGGCAGGTATGGATTCTGTGCACTGAGAAGGGAAAAGTGAAAAGCAAAAAGTGCAAAAAGAAGAATTGACTTGATATTCATGTTTACAATGTTAGTGAATGTTGAATGTATGCGATAGGTGAATAGTGAAAGTTACTGGCCGTAACCTTCGGCACGATTTGTTTCACTATTTACTTTAATTTAATGACGAATCCTCCGCGTTCAAGGCATGGAACGGTTATCTTGCCACCCTGTGCCTTTACTTTACTTATGCTGAACTCCTTCTGTGACTTGCCGTCAGCAAACAGAATGCCGCTTGTACTTGCATCGGGTAGGAGGTTGAGGTCGATGGTGATGGTGCGTGGACTGTCAGTTCCATTGATGCCGGCAATGTACCATGTCTTGCCTTTGAGACGAGCCATGCAGACATAGTCGCCTGGATAACCACCAAGCAGACGGGTGTCGTCCCATGTCGAAGGCAGAGAACTGAGCAGTTCCCTTACTTGTTCTGGAAGTTCACGGTAAGCGGAAGGACGGTCGGGCATGTGCTGACTGCCTGATTCAAACAGGAATGGCAGTGCCAGTTCGTGTCCGTGGCTTGTGATGTGAGGATGCTGAGAGTCGGTAAAGGTTCCAGGGGTATAGTCCATTGGACCAATGACATTGCGGGTGAACGGAAGTGTAGCATTGTGTGCAGCTGCCCTCTTGGTGAGTACAGGCATGTTGTTGTACCACTCTGCACCGTAAACACCTTCGCATGTCACTACATTTGGATAAGTTCGCTGCCATCCGTGAGGAATGGTTCCACCATGGAAGTTCACAGTCAGATGATGCTTTGCCGCAGCCTTGGCAAGTGCCAGGTAGTAGTCGGTTGTCTCCTGGGTGTCGTCGCGGAAGAAGTCAATCTTCACACCCTTCACACCCCATGAAGCAATCTTTGCAAATTCGTTGTCACGGTCTTTTGGGTCATTGAGCTTGCCCTGAGGTGAAGGTGCGCCTGGACCTGTCCAGTTGGTGGTGGAGTTGTACCATATCATTGGCTTGATGCCTTTTGACACTGAATACTTGACTACATCCTCGATGGTGCCGCCACGCATTATGTCCCATTCGGCATCGACCAAAGTGTAAGGCCACTTCATGTCAACGGCGAGATCGACATACTCCTTTAATATATTACACTCCTGCGAGCCGTGATTGTATGCCCAGTATATCCACGAACTGACTCCTGGCTGAATCCATGATGTGTCATCATATTTGCAAGGGTCGGCTACATCAGTGATGAGGGTTGACTCCACCACATCGGCAAGTGTACCTGCTATGAGTACATGCCAGCCGCTATGCCAGTCAGACTCGCTTGGCTTGATTTCGCTAAACTGATTTACCGAATAGGTGTTACGGTCCTCTGCTGTGTTGCGAAGCATAGTGCCGCAGTTGTTCTCAGGACTGTAAGAGTCACTGATGAGCATGAACTGTCCCTTGCCGAGTTCAAACAGGGCAGGGTAACTCCATTCGGTTATGCGTTCACCTTCTGGTGAGATGCCGCCTTTACACAGTGGGTAGAAGTTCTCGTAACCAGGACCTGTGTGCTTTTGCATCCAGCGGTTTGCACTGGCAGGAACATGAAATCGTGTGCCCTCGTCCTTGATTACTTCCCCTTCTTTCAGGTTCTTCAATTCATAGCGAAAGGCAAAACCGTCGTGGAACTGGCGCATACGGACAAAGAGCGTGTCCTTCTGTGCATTGGTGATAGCATATACGCGTTCCATTCCCTCGTTGTGGCAATGTGAGCGTTTGCCCGTGACCATAATGTAGTCTTCAACTATCTTCTTTGGTTCGGTTGCTTTTGAGGTGCGTGACTGACTGTCCCACGAACGCATGTTGGTGGTCAGTCCGAAGTCGCCATGCTTCATGATGTCATTGCCAGCGATGCTGATGACCTGTGCGTTGGCTGTCATGGCCACGAACGGCAATATGAATAGGAGTGAATGTCTCATAGGTTGAGTGTTGTTATAATTGAACCAGTATTCTGAATACTTTGCCTGGTGCGGCATTCCACTGCTGCATAGCGTCGAGTGCCTCTTCTGGTTTTACGACCTTGGTGATGAAAGGTTCCACATTGAAACCACCCTGAATACGACCGATGACTGCTTCGAAGTCTTCTGGCATGGCATTGCGTGAACCACGGATAGTGAGTTCTTTCTGTACGAAAAGTTTTGTGGTGAAGGAAATGTCTTCCTTGGCATAGCCAATATAGACAATGCGTCCGGCAAAACTGACTTCCTCGACTGCACTGCGGTAAGTGAATGGATTGCCCACAGCCTCGATGCAAACCGTAGGTCCGAAACCTTCGGTGTATTTGCGCAAAGTGTCGTGAAGGTCTTCTGTCTTGCTGTTTACTCCGTACTTTGCACCGACACTCTTTGCTATTTCGAGTTTCTCGTCGTCAATATCTACTGCAATTACTGTTGCACCACGAAGCGATGCGGCAACGATGGCACCCATGCCAATCATACCACATCCGAACACGCACACATAGTCTTTCTCTGTGACCTGTGCACGGTTAACGGCATGGAAACCTACGCTCATAGGCTCTATCATGGCGCAGTCGCGAGGACTGATTCCATCTGCTGGAATGACTTTCTGCCAAGGCAATGCAAGGAACTCACGCATGGCACCATTGCGCTGAACGCCCAGTGTCTCGTTGTGCTCACATGCATTTGGCTGACCTGCACGGCATGACGCACATCCGCCACAGTTGGTGTAAGGGTTGACGGTCACTACCATGCCTGGTTTCAGGTTCTCGGGAACATCTTTGCCAACGGCTTCGATTGTGGCACCTATCTCATGTCCTGGAATGACTGGCAGCTTGACCATAGGATTGAATCCGCGGAAGGTGTTGAGGTCGCTTCCGCAGAAACCAACATAGTTTATTTTGAGCAGCACTTCATCGGCTGCAATCTCTGGCTTCTCGATATTCACTACTTCGAGTTTGCCTGCTTCTGGTATTTGTATTGCTTTCATTTTGTTGTCTGTTATTTTACTTTATACCCTTTCCATCCGTACCATGCACATACTGCAAAGCAAATCATTGGGATGAAGTAGGCAATTTGATATACTTCTGGGTTGCTGTTCATGACATACGCTGTGAGCTGTGGCAGACAAGCGTTGCCCACGATAGCCATGACGAGGAATGCCGAACCGCTCTTGGTGTCGTCGCCAAGGTCGGTGAGGGCGAGCGAGAACTGAGTTGGGTACATGATTGACATGAAGAACGAAACTGCCAGCATGGCATAAAGTCCGACCATGCCGCCTACACACATGATGAGTACGCAGAGAATGATGTTGATGATGGCATAAGTGCGGAGCATACTTGGTGGTGTGAAGCGTCCCATGAGCCATGTGCCAATCCAGCGACCTGCGAGGAATGCAAGCATATACAGACCGAAGAATGTGGTTGCCGTAGATTCAGGCAGACCTACATACTTGCACGAATAAACGAGGAAGAGACTGTTGATGGCTGTCTGTCCTCCGTTGTAGAAGAACTGTGCGATGACACCACCACGCAGATGGCTGCGGCGCAGTACGCCGAAGTTGATGAGTTTCTTGCTTTCCCCTGCGCTTTCATTTGCCTCGTCTTCCACCTTTGGCAGTTTAGAGCAGATGAAGATGACTGCTATGACGATGAGGACGGCTGCGAGTATGAGATAAGGCAATTTCATCGAGTCGGTCTCTGTCTGGATGAATCCTTCCCATCCACCTGGATAGTCGGCAGGAATGGTGTCGCGGGTATAGTTGTCATCACTGAGGACGAGTTTGCTGAGGAACATGGCTGCGATGAATGCTCCAAGTCCGTTGAACGACTGTGCGAGGTTCAGACGGCGTGGTGCTGTCTGTGGGTCGCCAAGTGCAGTGACATAAGGGTTTGCTGCTGTTTCAAGGAAACACATGCCAGTTGCTATCACGAACAGTACGCAGAGGTAAACTGGGTATTGCTTTACCATTGCAGCAGGGAAGAACAGGAGTCCGCCTGCGGCTGCCAACAGGAGTCCGAACACGATACCAGCCTTGTAGCTGAAACGCTTCATGAACATGGCAATCGGAATAGGGAAGATGAAGTAAGCAAGCCAGTAGGCACTCTCGGTAAAGGATGCAATGAACTCGTTGAGTTCACAAGTCTTCATAAGCTGACGGATCATCGTTGGAAGCAGGTTGCTGCTTATTGCCCAAAGGAAGAAGAGGCAGAAGACAAGTATCAGTGGAATTAAGTTTTTCTGTTTCATAAATTAAATTGTCAAGTATTAATTATGAATGTTTAATTATTAATCGTCTATTCAGACATGTTCTTTATGTAAGGAAGTTCGACCAAGGTCTTGAAGCCATAGAACTTGCGTGCGTTCTCTCCCAAGAACAACGCTTTCTCGTCGTCTGTAAGTTCCTTGGACTTGATAATGAAGTCGTACGACATCTTGTAGGTGATGGCGGTGATGGTGCGAGGGTAGTCGCTTCCCCACATCAGTTTCTCCATTCCAACCATGTCGGCGGCTTCCTTGATGGAGCGAATGGCAGAAGGGTAGGGGTAGAACTCGCTGTTGAACAACCAAGTGATACCACCCGACTCAATCATCACATTCTTGTGACGGGCGAGCATCACCTGCTGCTTCCAACTTGGTGTGGTGACCATGCCGAAATGACCGATAGCCACTTTCAGGTCGGGACATTCCTGAATCACTTCGTCCATCTGATGAATCTGGTTTTCGTCATCGCCCAGACACATGGACAGTATCATGCCCTGGCGTTCCATAGCCTTGAATGCTTCGACCATTTCTGGTGAAGTGAGTGGAACAGTGAGACGATGTCCTGGAATGGCAATAGCCTTGAATTCGTTCTTTGCAGCGAGGTTGTTTATACTGCTGGCATCGGTTGCCAAGCCACAGCAGAGGAAGCGGTCGGGGTAGTGGCTTTGTACCTCTTTGAGGTATTCGTCCTGACACCCGTCAATCACTTCTTGCACAACAACCGCTGCGCTGACCTGAGCATAGTTCATGTTGCTGAGGAACACTTCTGCTGTATTCTTTCCGTCAATCATGAACGGAGGCAGCATCTGCACTTCTTCGCCCATGAACAAACTGCGTCCGTTGGTTGTGGTACGGATGACTTTTCCGTCAACCACTGTGTCTTGATTCAGCCATAGGTGGCTATGTGCGTCAATTATCTTAAACATGGTTTTGGAGGGTTAGGGGGATGGGAGTAATGGGACTTATGGGACTAATAGGGCATATAAGGCTCATAAGACTAATAGGGCATATAAGGCTCATAAGACTCATAAGACTCATAGGACTTATAGGTCTCATAAGACTCATTTGCCCCATTGGTCCCATAGCCTCCATCCCATGTCTTTTTATGTATTTTTCCAGCTAACACGCTTTTGGTCGCCAATGATTTCTTGAACTTCCTTCACAAGGTTCCAGTCGATTGGCTCTTCTGCCCATTCAATGTTCTTCTTGACATTGAGTGGATTTGCTGATGAGAACAGAGTGGCTGCGATGCGAGGGTTGCTGATGGAGTATTGGATGGCAAGTTTCTCGATAGGGTAGCCCTTCGCCTTGCAGTGCTGTGCAGCCTTTATACAAGCCTCCACTAATGGACGAGGTGCTGGATGCCAGTCAGGAATGCCTCGTTCTGACAACAGTCCCATCGACAGCGGTGATGCATTGATGACACCGATGCCCTTGCTCTCGAAGTAATCAAGGTAATCAACAAGTTTGTCATCGCACAGACAGTGGTGACAGAAGTTGAGAACGCTCTCAACTGTACCTTCTTCTACATGGTCGATAACCCACTTCTGGTTTTCCAACTGGAGGTCAGTGATACCCACATGACCAACTACACCTTTTTTCTTTAATTCAACAAGCGCAGGAAGAGTCTCGTCACATACCTTCTGCAATCCGCCTGGCAGTGAAGCCTGAAACTCTATGTCGTGTACATTGATGAGGTCGATGTAGTCGATGTTGAGGCGTTCCATGCTTTCATACACACTTTCAGTGGCACGCTTTCCTGAATAGTCCCATGTGTTGACACCATCCTTGCCGTAACGGCCAACTTTTGTTGAAAGATAATACTTGTCACGAGGAATTTCCTTCAAAGCCTTTCCCAAAACGGTTTCAGCCTTATAGTGACCATAATATGGAGACACATCAATGAAATTCATACCTCCGTCGATGGCCGTAAATACGGCTTCGATGGCCTCTTTCTCTTTGATGTCATGGAACACGCCTCCGAGTGACGATGCTCCAAAACTAAGGGCAGAAAGTTCAAGCCCCGTCTTGCCTAACTTGTTCTTTTGCATTTTTATTATTAGTTTTGATAGTTAATTGGTATCTGGGCGCAAAGTTACAAAAAAAGTGTACAGAACAATAGGATTATTGTACTATTTCAGTGGATTTATTTAATTTTCAAGGTAAATCTCGAACTTTATCACTACCTTTGCCCTGTCAATCAGATTTTTTACTTGATTATCAAAGCTGCACTAAGTAGGGTTAGGTGTCTGATGTGGCAAAAATCCTTGCCAACTTTTTTCAGTCATGAACATCCGACGAATGCGTGAATAACAGTGTTGCTGAATCAAGAAATGATAGCATATATGAAGAAAACAATTATCATGCTTTTGCTTGCTGTATCGGGCATGGCAATGGCGCAGAAGACAGTAAAGGTAAATGGTTCTATCGACGACAAGTCCGTCAAGGAACTGAGTATATATTTAGGTGAAGAGGGACACTACGCAACTCAGCAACTGGTGAAAACTCCGATACCCGTGAAGGATGGCAAGTTTTCCTATACGACCAAACTCGGCAGTATCGTTACTGCAACATTGAGACCAAATGTAGAAAACGGTCACGAGTATGAAATCTATCTCGTGCCAGGTGAAAAACTGAATCTCACCATCAAGGGCATGGAGTATTTCTACGATGGTTCAAAGGTATATAAGGAGATGAACGCGGCTGATATGTACTACATGCGCCACTACGAAATGTTTGAGTCGTGGCACGATGCAGCCCTTGCTCGCTATTACACTGCGCCTGAATCTGAAAAGGAGGCTGCAAACCAGGCTATAAACGACTCAATCGAACTGAAATACAATGAACTGATCGATGCAGTAGTAAAATATCGTAAGGAACACATTGATGAGGAAGGCGCCTTGCTGTATCTGTCTGATTTCGACAATGTGGAAGACATGTATAATGACCTGATGGCGAAAGCCGACTGCATTGACGAAACCGATTTCATTAATAAGAACCGTGTCGGTGCGTTTCTTAAATCTCGTATTGAGTTTGAGGAGGCAAAACGCAGATTCCTGCAACAACGCGACTCCATCGAGCGTGCAAAACTTGATGCAATGAATGGTGTGCCTGCCAAGGAATTCACTCTTAACGACATCAACGGCAATCCGCTTTCGTTGTCATCGCTGCGGGGCAAATATGTCATTCTCGACTTCTGGGGCAGCTGGTGTGGCTGGTGCATCAAGGGAATACCCGACATGAAGACATACTACAATAAGTATAAGGACCGTCTGGAAATACTTGGCATCGACTGCAATGATTCCGAGACTGCATGGAAGAGTGCCGTTGCCAAATATGAAATACCGTGGCTCCATGTCTATAACCCAAGCACAAGCACCCTGACCAACGACTACAACATCACGGGCTATCCTACGAAGATCATCATTGAGCCGAATGGCAACATCAACAAGGTAATAGTAGGTGAAGATCCTGATTTCTATACTTATCTCGACAGTCTGTTAGGAGGCAAATAGGCAACCACAATACTGATATGCTATTTTCCATGCACCCCGTCCGCCATGTGCAACATAGGTTGACAACAGTGTGCCTGCTATTTTGTGCTTTGCCTTGAAGTTGTGTGAAATAAACGACTTGCAGGCATCAATGGCATCAACCGCCTTTTCATGCTTGAACTGTCCCAATAATATATATGTACGGAGTATGAGTGCCATTTGATGCGACGGATTGGTCAGCATGTGACTAACGGCATCGATGGAGGCAAGTTTACGGTCGTACCGATCCGACATCTTGTTGCCGGTGATGCTGTCTGGATGGATGTTGATGGTGTGGAAAGTGCGACCTGTTATCCATTCAACATTAGGGGCATGCAGAAGCAGGCGTGTGCCGAGTTCCCAGTCCTGCCATACAAGCAGTTGTTCGTTCCAGCCTCCAATCTTCCTGAGATAGTCAGTGCGGAAAAGCATGGACTGTGTGGAGAGCATGGCAGAGAGAATCTGAAATGGAATGTCGGTGGCATATTTGAACGCACGGTTGCGGGTGCAGCCGCTGATGTTCATCTTTGTGGGAAACAACAGGCAGTCGCAATCTGTCAATTCGCATTTATCAACCGATGAGATGAAGTCGCTGTCGAAATCGTCGTCGCTGTCGAAGAAGTAAATCCATTCAGTGTCACAGCATCGAAGTCCTGCATTGCGTGCAGCATTGGCACCAGGCTGTTTCTCCTCGACAATAATGACCGAAAAACCATCATTTTCATGTTCTTCCTTAAAGCGCCTGCATAGGTCCATGCTTCCATCGGTACTGTTGTTATCGACAAGAATCAGCGAATGTGGCAGTACTGTGGAATGGGCGATACTCTGCAAGGTGCGGTCGAGGTATTGCTGACGGTTATATATTGGTATGACTACGCTTAACTCCATACATCATATTGTGAAAGACGGTGAAAGGATTTGCATGGCTGAACCGTGCGTGGTGTACTGCCTCTTTGAGGCACATCCATATAGCCTGGTGCAGCGGATAGCAATAGGCAAACACTGCACCTTTTGCTGTCAGCACATCGGGGTCAGTCGGACATCGTGTCCCTGTTGTGGCTGCGTCAGTCTGAACGACAGTCTGGTTCTTGAACAGGATGTTAAGATGGCGCTCGCTGGCATCATGTAGGAAAATGCTCTCTTCACCCGAAATGAAACATCCGCTGCCGAGTCCAAACCTCTCGTTGAATTTCAAGTCGCCGATTCGGTCGCGGCGAAATGTCAGTTCAACACTTGATGGATAATAGCCTGTCTGCATGGCGGCACTGTATGCCATTGAGGACACTGGGTAATGCTTGATTGGGTGGCCATCACTGTCGGCAGCCATGAAACAGATGATGTCGTCAATGGTGTTTGACTGATATGCTGACAGAATGCGGTCGATGCATTCATCCGTATAATGGCAGTCATCGTCGGCAATGAGGCAGATGCTGGAAGTGGAGTGCAGAAGTGCATTGTTGCGGTTGCGACTGAGACCTGCACCATCCATCGTGAGCACTTGAACATCAGGGCGTGTCGAGAATGCAGAAGCCATCCACATGAAATCGTCGGGTGTGGTCATGTCGGTCTGCCACGACACAATGTACTTCACATCGGTTCGCGGAGCCAGCAACATCTGTGGCACACGGCGAATGCGCTGCCCAATGGTGCAGATGAGTATGTCGAGAGTCAACATGGGCGCAAAGTTAATAAATAATTTTGCAAACCCGCTCGATTGATAGCAAAATAGCATCGTTTTATTTTGTTTTTCAGTGCGGAATCGTCGTTTTGTGGATTATTTTACTTACCTTTGCCCCTATGATTTCCATTCTCATCTCGACATACAACTACAATTGCTATCGCCTTGTCAGCGACTTGCACCGACTGTGCGAGGCATCGGGCACTGACTACGAAATTCTCGTAGGCGATGATTGTAGCCGTGACCAGTTGAGCGTCATTGCAAACATGAAGGTGAAGGAACTGAGCCACTGTCAGTATTTGCCTTCGACCGAAAACTGCGGACTGGCATGCACTCGCAACCGCATCGCCTTGGCGGCAAGTGGCGAGCATCTGCTGTTTATCGACTGCGATGCCCGGGTTGATGATGAGAAGTTCATACTTCGCTACTTGCAACATGCCGATGATGCCGATGTTGTGGTTGGTGGTCTGACAACCGTCACACTGCCCCCAGATGAAATTGTGTCACGGTGTGAAACGGCAGACCTCGGCCGACCACATTCTGTGTTTGTCGTCAACCGTTCATTGCGCTACCGCTACGAACACGATGCCGACCTGCATCGCAGTGCCACTGAACGCAACCGTCAGCCCTATCACTCGCTGACATGTTTCAATCTGATGATTCGTCGTGAGGTGTTTATGCAAGTGAAGTTTTGCGAACAATGTCGCCAGTATGGCTATGAAGATGTGCTGTTTGGAGCAGAACTGCAAGCACAGGGCATCAGCATCATCCATATTGACAATCCACTGACACATCTGGGAATTGACACCAATCAGCAGTTCTTGCAAAAGACAGAAACTGCCTTGCACTCACTTCTTCAACTCGATGGCATTACATCGTCGGCATCTCGCCTGAAACACCATGCTGAGCGCCTGCATTCGCTCCATCTTGCGCCGCTGGCAGCACATGCCTTTAAGTTGATGAAGCCACTGTTGCGCCGTAACCTTTTAGGCTCTCATCCGAGTCTTTTTGTGTTTTCAGCATATAAACTCGGCTATTTCCTTTGTTTAGAACGAGAAAAAGCGTAACTTTGCGCGGAATTACAACTACAAATCAGCAAAAGAATAAAAAAACATATATAACAATGACAGCAAAAGAAATACGAGAATCGTATAAGAAGTTCTTTGAATCAAAAGAGCATCTCATCGTCCCTTCTGCACCAATGGTCATTAAGGACGACCCTACACTTATGTTCACCAATGCCGGCATGAACCAGTTCAAGGACATCATCCTCGGCAATGTTCAGCCAAAGTGCCGCAGAATGGCAGACTCACAGAAATGTCTGCGAGTAAGTGGTAAGCACAACGACCTTGAAGAGGTGGGACACGACACCTATCACCACACCATGTTTGAAATGCTTGGTAACTGGTCGTTTGGCGATTATTTCAAGAAAGAAGCCATCTCATGGGCTTGGGAATATATCGTGGATGTCCTGAAAATCAATCCTGCCGACCTTTATGCAACTGTGTTCGAAGGTGCACCCGACGAAGGTCTCGAACGCGACAATGAAGCTGCAAAGATGTGGGAACAGTATCTTCCAAAGGATCACATCATCAACGGCAACAAGCACGACAACTTCTGGGAAATGGGTGACACAGGTCCATGTGGCCCTTGCTCTGAAATCCATGTCGATTCACGCCCAGCAGAGGAAAAGGCAAAGATTCCAGGATGCGAACTTGTAAACAAAGACCATCCACAGGTCATCGAAATCTGGAACCTCGTATTCATGCAGTACAACCGCAAGGCCGACCATTCACTCGAACCACTGCCAGCAAAGGTCATCGACACCGGTATGGGCTTCGAGCGTCTGGTGCGTACACTGCAAGGAAAGACATCAAACTACGACACCGATGTATTCCAGCCTATTATCAAGGTGATTGGCGACATGGCGGGCAAGACCTATGGCGAAGATGAGAAGACCGATGTGGCAATGCGAGTTGTGGCAGACCACCTCCGTGCCATCGCATTCTCAATTGCTGACGGACAGCTCCCAAGCAATGCAAAGGCAGGATATGTCATCCGCCGAATCCTTCGTCGTGCAGTCCGCTATGGCTACACATTCCTGGGACAAAAAGAAGCCTTCATCTATCGACTCGTGCCAACACTCATTGCAGAAATGGGCGAGGCATTCCCTGAGATTGCAGCACAGAAAGAACTTATCATGAAGGTCATGAAGGAAGAAGAAGATTCATTCCTCCGCACACTTGCCAATGGCATCAAGATGCTCAACGACCTTATGGAATCTGTCAATGCAGAAGGTAAGACAGTGGTTCCGGGCGACAAGGCATTCACACTGTTTGACACTTATGGATTCCCTCTCGACCTCACACAGCTCATCTGCCGCGAAAACGGCATGACTGTCGATGAAGAAGGTTTCAACACTGAAATGCAGAAACAGAAGGAACGCGCACGCAATGCAGCACAAGTGGAACTCGGCGACTGGACATTCCTCACTGACCCACAGAGTCAGAACCCTGCATTTGTGGGCTATGACTACACTGAATACTCATGTCACATCATCAAGTACCGCGAAGTGAAGCAAAAGAAGGGCATGGTCTATGAGGTTGTACTCGATCAGACTCCATTCTATGCCGAGATGGGTGGTGAAGTAGGTGATACAGGTGTTCTTGTAAATGAAAATGAGACCATCAATGTGATTGACACAAAGCGTGAAAACGGCATTGCCATCCACATCGTTGACCGTCTGCCTCAGAATCCGGAAGCAGAGTTCATGGCATGTGTCGATGTTGAGCGCCGTCGTGCCATTGAGGCCAACCACTCATGTACTCACCTCCTCGACGAAGCATTGCGCCAGGTGCTTGGCACACATGTCGAGCAGAAGGGCTCACTCGTCACTCCTGACAGCCTGCGCTTCGACTTCTCACACTTTGAAAAACTCACACCAGAGCAGATTCAGGAAGTGGAACAGATTGTGAACGAGAAAATCCGTCAGAACATTCCACTACAAGAGCATCGTGACACACCAATCGAAGAGGCACGCAAACTCGGCGCTATTGCTCTGTTCGGTGAAAAATATGGTGACAAGGTTCGTGTCGTTCAGTTCGGCACATCAGTCGAATTTTGTGGTGGCTGTCACGCACAGGCAACAGGACAACTTGGCATGGTTCGCATCGTCAGCGAGAGCAGCATCGCAGCAGGTGTACGACGCATTGAGGCAATCACAGGAAAGAAGGTTGAGGAAATGTTCAACCAGAACCAGGAACTCATCAATCAGTTGAAGGCCCTCTTCAACAACGCTCCTGACCTCCTCTCTGCTGTTCGTCGTTCACTCGACGAAACCGCTGCACTCCGCAGTCAGGTCGATGAATTCAAGGCAGCACAGGCATCCCAGTTCAAGAGCAATCTCATTGCAGCAGCTGCCGATGTCAACGGCATCAAGGTCATCTCGGGTGTTCTCCCAGTTGATGCTCAGGTTGCAAAAGACATGGCATTCCAGCTCCGCAGCCAGTTCACCGAAAAACTGCTCGTAGTCATTGGTGGTGTTGCAGGAGGCAAACCAAGTCTGACCGTAAGTCTCTCCGACGACCTTGTCAAGGCAGGCAAGAATGCAGGTGCAATGGTTCGCGAAGCTGCTAAACTCATGCAAGGTGGCGGTGGCGGACAGCCTCACTTCGCAACTGCCGGTGGCAAAAATCCTGATGGAGTCAAAGCCGCTGTTGATAAAGTCGTAGAACTGATTGGATAGTTCTGCATCAAAGCACATAAACAATTCTACAATAAGCCCCGGATGCATCACAATGCATTCGGGGCTTATTCGAACACGAAACTCACGAATTTTACGAAATTGCGATATGTTATCAAAAACAAACTTCATCCTTGAAGGATTCAGTTTTACGAAAGCCACGAATGCTGATGCTTTGATTAGATGTGTCAATTGTATGTCAATCATATTTCTTTCGTGTTTTTCGCACCCCGTCACGGGGCATTCGTGAAACAGTCCGCATGGTTTCGTTTTTTTTCGTGCATTTCGTGTTCAAGAAAATCCATAGACCGTTTCAACACAGAGAAGGTTTATCTAAAAAACTCACGCAGATAGCGCAGAATTATAGGAAACCGATTGACTCCTTTTAATCTGCGCTTTCTGCGTGAACTTTTCACCATTCACTTTTCACTTCTCCACACAGAGAAGGTTTACTTTTATCTCTTTTTCAAACCTTCTCACAGAGTGTGCCTATGGCACATGGAGAGGACACCGAGTGTGGGTGTCCGCATGGCTCTGTCGAACTCAATAATGCCATTGGCATTCTCTGTGAACGGGATTAAACACATACTTCTGGGAAAATTATAATCCCGTTACTCTGTGTTAAATAACTGTCCGCATGATTTCGTTTTTTCCTTTCGTGTTCGAAAAATCCTAAACAGCTTTCAACACAGAGAAGGTCTATCTAAAAAACTCACGCAGATTACGCAGAATTATAGGAAACCGATTGACTCCTTTTAATCTGCGCTTTCTGCGTGAACTTAATTTTTTCTGCGTGAACCTGAATATGCATCCCCATCAATCCACCCCCGCCCTAAAAGGTAGGGCAGGGGAGGGACCGTTTAGGGCTTAGAGTGGATAATCTGCGTGAACTTTTCACTTTTCACTCTTCACTTTTCACTTGCGAAGCACTACTCTTCACTTTTCACTTGCGAAGCACTACTCTTCACTTTTCACTCTTCGGTGATGTCCTCTGGGTCTTCGTCACCATTGCCGCCGCCGTTGCCACCGCCACCGTTGCCAGATTCGGACTGGTAGAGGTTCATCACCTCTGCGCCGCCCTTTTCAGCCGATTTGAGCAGAGCCTGGTTCTTGCGGTTAGGCACATACTCGAACTGAGCCTCGCTGCGGAAGTTTTTGAGGTTTTCGCCCGGAGTGAAACGAGCCCTGATGCGGATGATGTTGTTCGCCGAGAAGTTGCTTGCCGAGTCTGCACCGACCGAACTGATGGAGTTGGAGAAGGTGCCGAGCTTGCCGAATTCCACCTTGTAGCCCATGAGCAGCATCTCCTTCACACAGGCTACACTGTTGGTGAGGATGGCGAGGATGTCGCCCTCGTCGTACTTCGAGCCGTGCTCCACCATGTGCTCTGCGAGCTGAGTGAGGTTGACTGTTCCGTTGTGTTGGAGTGATGCATAGTACTTCACTGCCTGAACACGTGCAAACTGGTTTTCGCGACCAGCCACTGAGTAAGGGATCTTACCGATTCGTTTTTCGGATTTCATAATCGTTGTTGTTTTTTTGGAGTGAATAAATAATGTTAATTAACTTTCGCAAGTTCATGCTCAGTTGACGAATCGCTTCGCTACGAATCACTTCGTTACGAATCGCCCTTTCGGGCTACTAATCGGCTTTTCGTAATCTCAAAGCCTACGGGTATCTTAGTAGATATTGAGCTTCGCGAAATATCGATTCGTAGGGGAGTGAACTCCTTTGTCGGCATAAACGCCGAGTCGTCGCAAACGAAGATACTCAATCTTCGTCGTCTTTTGTGCAAGTTGAGCTTGCGAAACTTGTGATTATAAGGGGCGGAACCTGTGGTTCTTCGTGGTCGAATGTGCACTGCTTCGGCACTGAAAACCCACAGCTTCGGATGCATTTTGCCACAGCTTCGGTGTTGAAAACCCACTGCTTTGTGTGCATTTTGCCTCTGCTTCCAGCTCCTTTTTTCTATGTACAAAGTTACGCATTTTTTCTGACATAACCAAATGTTTATCAGAGAAAAATACATATTATTTGTACTTTTTTTACGCTGATGCTCATTCAAAAGGTTCGAGGTCGAGAGCGGTGCAGAAGTGAGCGAAGACTGGGTTGTCGGCTGCCATCTGGTTCATCAACTTCTGTGCCTCGGTTTGGGGCTTTTCTGCGTCCAGCAGCACATCGGCTATATCGGTGTTGGGAGGGTATTGCTCCATGAAGTCAACGATGGCATAGTCCTTGTGCTGGCTTTTCTCCATACATGTCTTCCACTTGTCGTACTCGCCACTGTCGGGGTAGATCACTACATGGCGACCTGTGAGTGGACGCAGCTTCGAGGGTTGCAGGTTGCCGCATCCGCCTGTTGCCAGCCACACATATTCGGGGTAATGGCAGGCACAGATGAGTGCCGTCTTCTCGCTCTCGACGATGCACACGGGGCGGTCGGGGTAGTGTGGCACAAGGTGCAACCCGAAGAGCACCTTCTCGGTCTCTTGAAGCTGCGGTCCTGTCTTTGTCTTCTCGCATACCGACCGCATGGAGTTGCCCCAGCCTTCAACACGATGACCGTCGGGGGTGTAGGCAATGAACTTGGCATCGTGTGCCCGTCCCTGTTCGTCAATCATCCAGAACACTGCTGCCGGTCCGTAGTTTCTGCCGTTGACGACGATGTCCGTAGCCGTTGCACCCACATAATACTCTGCCAGCACCTGACTGATGCGCTGGGCGTCAAAGGGCAGACTTTCAAACCATGTGCGGAACGGACTGGTGCGCCGTGCTGCGGCTTCTGCCCATGCCATGTTGTAGAACTCCGTCTGGTGTACCTCGGTCGGCACCTTCACGGCGGTCTTCCTCGTCTTTGACAGCACCATGGGAATGCCGTTGACAAGGAAGGGCTGCAATGAGGAAGTCTGACTTTGTCCGGGATGGTCACGGAAGTAGTCGCGTGGCGGATAGTGGTAGCCACATCTCGATTCGTGGTTGCACTTGCCACACTCGTCTGCTATGTATCGTCCCGTCTCGATGTCGATGTATCGGGTGAAGCACTTCTTGCGCCCACAGTTGGGGCATGTGTAGCGGTTGCTGCCGCCAGAGCGATAACGCTCAAGTATGAATTTTATTTCTTGTTCCATTGTTTTTTCTTTGTTTGTTTTTTGTGTTTCAAAAGTGTTTCATTTCTTTTTGAAACAAAACATAACATAAACCACTGTGCTACAAATAGATAAGGTGTTTCAACCTTGAAACAAAACACATGTTTCAAATAAACATACTGTTTCAGTCTGAAACACCTTAAA
>JAGHSZ010000057.1 GCA_018065565.1 Candidatus Colivivens caballi | reverse complement strand
ATGTTTTCTGACTTGTCCCCGTCATTATGCCTTCCCAGCCTCTGTGGCCAGTGACATGTTATAATGACTTTCGGAATGGGACTTACAGCAGCAGGTACTGTCCGGGATTCACACCCGATTCCATATTATTCCACTTTAAGCTCGTTGCCCGCGGTGGAAACCGATAACGGTTGCAAAGGTAGGAAATATTTGCGAATTAACACTTGCGAAATACGATATATTTTTCCCTTTTCCTTGTTTTTTTCTTATTATTGCTTTGGTTTGTATTCCGTGGGTTACGAAAAAGCCCCGCTGTGGAGCGAGGCAATGTATGTGTGTATGGATGCTGTGATGGCATATTGTCGAGATGGTATTTCTGTTCTTTTACCTTCTTCTTCTGTCCCCTTACCATCTTCTTCCTCCGCCCCAGCCGCCAGAGCGCTCGTTTTCGGTGCCCATGGCGTTCTTGCCGCCGAAGATGCTGAAACGGTAGATGGCACGGAGCATGGCATATTGGTAGATGGCATTTGAACGGCTGTCGCTGCGCATGAGGGCACTGATGTTTCGGCTGAGATTTGATTGCTGACCGAGTATGTCACTGAATGACAGTGACAGTGTGAGTGCTTTGCCCTGGAGGAATGACTGGCTGATCTGTGCGTTCCACAGAAGTTCGTCGGTGTTGGCATCTTCGTGTGAATAACCACGACGGCTGCGCATACCGATGTCGGTGGCAATCTCCATTCCCCATGGAGTGGTCCATTCGAATTCACCGCCGTAGTTGAAGTCGTAGGTGTCGGTGGTGTTGGATGTGTTGACATTACCGTCAGTGTGCTGATAGTCAAGGTGACTGTTGAGGGAAATGCTGACAGCCTCTGTGCGGTAGGAGAAATCGATGCCGCCATCGCAGCTCAGGTTCTTGGTGATTGACTTGATGTCGGCATTGTCGCCTGCGGCACCTGCGATGTTGTTGTAGAAACCAACATTGTGAGAGAATCCGCTACCAAGGTCGAAGCCGAGGTTGAACGCCTTCTCCTTGCCGAGGCCTGTGTTGAAGCCACAGCCGAAGTAGGTGTTCCAGTTGCCGTTGATGTTCATTGGCTTGGTGGTGCGTACACCATTGTCGTCGTAGGTGGTCTTGTTGCTGATGCTGTTTTGTGTTGCGTTGAATGAAGCGTAGCACCAGATGCCTCGCTGTGCGTCAGCATTGTATGTGTTGAAGTTACCACTGAAATTGTGTGAGAACGATGGTTTCAGGTCTGGGTTACCTTCGCTGATGAACAGTGGGTTGGAGTCGTCACGGATGTTGAGCAGATTGGTCATGCTTGGCTGACTTGTCCTTGCGTTGTAACGGAACTGGAGTTGTGTCTGTTTGTTGAAGTTGTATCGGAAATTGATGCGTGGTGCTATGTTGAACACATTGCGCTTGCTCTCGGGATAGTCGGTTCCCATGTATTTATATTTGAGTACATTGTGCTGTGGCATCATTTCGATGGCTACATTCAGGTTGATGAAGTCGGTGACTTTGCGGAACGACAGTTCGATGTTCTGGTTAAGGTTCTTGTACTCGGAGAACTGGCTCAGACTGTCATCGAGGTTTTGCATATATGGTGTTTCGTTTTCCATGAATGACAGTATGGCATCGATGTCGTAGCGGTTGTTTAGGAGTGCCTGTCGCAGGTCGTTATAAGCTGCCGACTCATAGACAAATGCTGCACGGTCGTTCTGTGAGTAGTTCGACTCGATTCGGTAGCTGAACTGCAAGTAAGTCTTTTCTGCAATTGGTTCGCTGTATGTGATGCGTGCTGCAATGTTGTGGTTCTCCGATGGGGTGGAGTAGTAGCGGTTGTTTTGTCGGCCGCTCATGCTCTGTGACTTATATGCGATGTCGGCTGCTGACAACTGTTTGTTCTTGCCTTCTGAATAACCTCCGTTGATTCGCAATGTGAGGTTTCTTCCCTCGTTGTTGAACTTACGGTTGAATTGTAATTCGCCTCTCAGGTTGGTGTTGGTGCTGTAACTCTGGCTGCGGTTGTCGTTGGTGTTGACCACGATTCCAACCAGTCGGTTGAGAATGTCATCGGCAGGTGTGCTTGTGGTGTCGGCAAGTACGCTACTGATGGCAGGGTTGTAGCTGAGTGCGTCAGTTGTAATTGAATTAGGGTCATCGTCGTATGAAGCCGATGAACTGTTGCTGGAGCCGCGGTTGCGAGAGTAGTTGAAGTTTGGTCGGAAGATGATGTTTGTCATCGTGTCGGGTTTCCATTCCACTCGCATCTGTGCATTCCAGTTGCCGTTGCTCGACAGGCTTTTGCTGCTGTTCTCGTTGAAACGTCCGGTCAGTGCTGCAAAGTTTTCCGATGATGAAACATTTTCGTTGTCGTTGCCGTTATATCGATAGCGAATGCTTCCGCCAGTCTCGAGTTTGTCGTTTTCTGTTGCAAAACTTGCACCGAGTTCCTTGTTGGAACGCAGACCGCCGCCGTAGCCGCCCCAGCGACCACCGCCACCACCGTAACCTCTGTCGGCTACATTGTTGGCGTTGCCGAACATGGTTATGTTAGAGTTGTCGCGGAACCGGTTGACCATAAATCGTTCAGCATAGCGGTGCTGTGTGCCTGCTCCTAAGTTGAGGTTGCCGAACCAACCGTTGTTCATGCCCTTCTTGACGGTGAGGTCGAGTACAGTCTCTTCTTCGCCGTCGTCGATGCCTGTGACACGGGCAAGGTCGCTCTTGCGTTCATAGGTTTTGAGTTTTTCAATCATCTCGGTCGGTATGTTCTTCATTGCGATGGACTTGTCGTCAAGGAAGAACTCTTTGCCGTCGATGAGTATCTTGGTGACGGTCTTGCCGTTGATGGTGACATTGCCGTCGGCATCGACCTTTGCACCAGGGAGCTGCTTTACGAGATCCTCAAGTACTGAACCCTCTGGTGTGCGGTAGGCTGATGCATTGAATATGAGTGAGTCGCCCGAAACTGCAACCTTGGATGCATGGGCAGTGACCTGTGCCTCTTTCAACATGATGGCATCAGAGCTCATGGTGATGTAGCCCAGATCAACCTTTTTCTGCTTCTTTGCTGTCAGGTCGAGTTCTACATACTTGGTCTGGAAACCGATATAAGAAATCTTGACGGTGTATTTGCCCTTCTGCACATTCTTAAAATTGAATGCGCCTTGCACATCGGTTGTAGTACCTGCCGAAAAAGTGCTGTCGGGCAAGGTCAGCAACTGGATTGTTGCCGACATGATGGCTTCGTTTGTGCCTTTTTCAATGATTGAACCGTTAACATGGAATTTGCTTTGTGCCAGAATTGCCATGCTGCAGAGCATGGCCGCAGTTAAGAATAATAGTCTTTTCATCTGCCGTAGATGTATTTGATTGTTTTTCAATGGTGGGTAATAACCCCTTTGTTTGTGTAATTAATAATTATTGAGGACGGGCAGTCAGTGCGACTGACCCTGTTGAAATGAGTGATGCTCTTTTCTTTATCAGCCCCCCGCTTTGCAACGCGGCCGCCGAAATCTTTTGCAAAGTTACGAAAAAAAACGAAAACAGCCTGTCTGCTTACAAGAATTTTCGTTAAAAGCACATTATTTGTAATATATTAATAGTGAATGTGAATTATTTTGTAATTTTGCACGCAAATTGTGGACTCGACTGATTCGTCTGCCCGTTAATCCACCCAATAAATGACTTATCGCAATGAAGAAGAAACTATTTACATTGGCGCTTGCCGCTCTTATCCAGTCGTCGTTCATGGTGATGGATGTGCATGCGCAGTTTGTCCGTCTTGAAAAATATCCTACAATTCCTGCTGAGTTTGAAGCCGCCTTTGTCGATCAGGTGGCTGAATATGCTGCGGGAGTGGTCAAGTCGCTTTATGGTCAGTATTTTGGCCAGATGACCAGGGAGGGCAATGTCTATGGTTATGGCTATTACATCACAGACCTTGATGGCGAGGTCTATGGTCTGTACCGCAATGGTGACCTTGCATTCGGCATCAAAAAAGGCCTGGAAGTGGCTAAGGTCGGGACCAACGACCACTATATTGCTTACGACCTCAACACCGGACTGCCTATATATGTGATGAAAGACAACCAGAAATACAATCCATCGCCTGATATGCGTGAGAAAAACAAGTTTATGGTGATGACCTACTCCAATGGTGACAAGTATGTGGGTGAGGTCTATGACAACCAGCGCGAAGGCTACGGACTCTATTTCTATGCCAATGGTGACTTCTATTATGGACACTACAAGGCAAACAAACAAATCAGCTATGGTGCACTGTTCCGCAGGGAGCAAAGCACTATCGCCATTCAGTACTGGGACGAATAGAACTGTATAAGATATGAAACTACGAATAGGAATGGGATATGATGTCCATAAGTTGGTGGAAGGACGCGACTTGTGGATTGGTGGCATTAAGTTGGAACATACGATGGGACTGCTCGGACACAGCGATGCCGATGTGCTCATACATGCCATCTGTGATGCTCTGCTTGGAGCAGCCAATATGCGTGACATAGGTTTTCATTTCCCCGACACTTCTGCCGACTTTAAAGGCATCGATAGCAAAATTCTGCTGCGCAAAACTTGTGAACTGATTCGTGGCAAAGGCTACGAAATAAACAATGTAGATGCTACCATCTGTGCCGAACGCCCAAAGATGAACCCACGCATTCCTGAAATGCAGACTGTGCTTGCCGAATGCATGGACATTGATGCTGACGACATTTCAATCAAGGCAACAACCACCGAACGCCTCGGTTTCACAGGGCGTGAGGAGGGTATCAGCGCATATGCTGTGGCTCTGATTGAGAAATAACGGCTTGCTGCTGTGTGTCCATACACACCTTTCAAGTTCCAAATTAATCATACTTCGTAATAAGAAAATGGCTTGTCGCTAATAAGATAGCGACAAGCCATTATTGTTTTCACATGGGACTGTGTATTATTCCAAATCGGTCATGTGTGTTTATGTGGATGAGGAGAACCGTTATATGCCCCAGGCGGAGCGGATGGTTTCGATGTTCTCTTTCTCCATCTTCCGTTCCTTATCATCAGGAATGTTGCAGAAGAAGTCGATGCCTGTGAGTTCTTCAAGTTCGTCGATATTCATTGAACATTTGCGGAGCTCAGTGTTCTTGTTGAACTTGGCAGATGCCGAATAGTTCTTGTGCTCTACCCAGAATCCGATGCCCGAGTAGTTGCCTCCGCGATACATCACGGCTGCAATAAAATAGTGCTTTGGAACGACTGTGGTGCTGCCGTTGCTGGTGCGGCATGTCCCGATAGTCTGGCCGTTCTCGATTGTACCACCTTTCACGACATAGAGTGTGTCGTTGACAGATAGTGGGTTACGACCCTTGTCCTGGATGAAACCCTCAAAGATGGTCCAATAGTTGCCATTGAATTCGTAGTACATTGGCGACATGTTGGTCATGTAGTAAGTGGCATCTTCTGCTTCCAGGCTGTAACGGCGGTCGTAGGATGCACAAAGGTGGCCACGGGCATATCCTCCCTGGTATGCATTACCACCAATGTGATATTTGCTGTCGAGCATTGGGTCGTCGCGCCATGAGTTGGCTCGTGAATTGACCTGACGCTCGCGTGTCTCTCCGTCGAAGCGGAATGCCACCCAGCGTGAATGGCGTTTGCCGAGGTCGTACTCCACACAGTAGCCCAGCACATCGTGACCGTTTTCCTTGGTGGTGTGTGTGATGAACTGTGTGCCGCTGTTGAGCATCTTTGGCACTTCGATGCGTGACTCGTATTTGCCGAGTTTGACTGGACCAAAGTGTATGTTTTCATCGTCATCGCCTCCACATGAGAAAAGTATGATGGTCAGTGAAATGCATGTGAGGCAGGCGAAACGGTGAAGTAGTTGTAGAGTGGTGTGCATAGTTGGGTCGCGATGCTAATGGGTGTTATGGTACTAATGGCGCATGGGATGCTATTTGTAGAATTCTTTTTTGCCTGCTGACAGGGTGTTCTTCATCAGTGAGCAGATGGTCATTGGTCCAACGCCTCCTGGCACTGGTGTGATGTATGAACACTTTGGTGCGACATTCTGGAAATCAACATCGCCTTGCAGACGGAAACCACTCTTGCGTGTTGCGTCGGGAACGCGTGTGGTGCCCACATCAATGACTACTGCGCCTGGTTTGACCATGTCGGCTGTGACAAATGCCGGTTGTCCGAGTGCTGCGATGATGATGTCGGCCTGCAGGCACTCCTCCTTCAGGTTCTTGGTATGGCTGTGGCAGATGGTGACGGTGGCATCGCCTGGGTT
>JAGHSZ010000046.1 GCA_018065565.1 Candidatus Colivivens caballi | reverse complement strand
TGCCATAAGCAGCAGAGCCACAAGTTTGATGTTATTTCTATAAAATCTATTCATAAAGAGCTTTACCAATTATGCAAGTTATGGTCACCCGATTCACCTTCGCCCCATTCGCGCATACCTACCTTCAAGAGGCTGATGTAGTTGATGCCCGACTCTGTCAGTTTGAAGATGTAGGTATATTGATAGCCTGGTTCCCATTGCATGTACTGAGCAGGAACGATACAGGTCTGATTACCCGAGCCATAGGAGACTGTCATTTCGAAGTCACCATGATTGGCTGGGAGCATCAGGTATGACGGAACAATCGGGTACGAAACATTTGGATTTACCAACTTACCGGTCTCTTCATCCTTGAAGTCGTCGAAGACAAATTCATTGTCCTTGAGCGTACTCGTTTCATATTCTGTAGTGTGAGTCATGGCGGGAGTGCCGAGGGTGTAAGTGTAGGTTGTAGTACCTATCTCGGAGAGTTTGTCGTTGTCGTCTTTCGGACCGAACTTGATGTCGGTGACAGGTGCATTCGGAACATCGGAGGCACGCATGAGCATGACACGCACCTTTGCGTATGGCTTGAAGAACTCAAGCATCACTGGCTGATCCTTCTGAGCATAACCAGACCACAGTTTAGAGAGCAGCGGCATCTGCTTCTCACTGAGCAATACTTTGTCGGTGGCATTGCAGTCACCAAGATAGAGTTGCTCACCCTTTTCAGTGATATAATGGAGCTTCATCGCAATCTGGAAAGTCGTAGGATTGCCCGAAGCATCCTTGTTGACAACCAATGTAGGCTCGTAGTCATACTCTTGGTATTCCTTGCTGTCGATGGTCAACTTTGCAGGTGTACCTGTACCCTTGCGCACTGGTACATATCCCACGAAGCGATACTGTGAAGCGAAGTCCCAGTACTTGATTTCCTGTTCAATCTCCGCACCTTCACTCTGCTGACCGACATACTCCCAGTCGTTAGTGTTAGTCACGGTGCTGTGAGACGAATTAGCGAGATAATTGACATTATACTTCGTCATCACATCCTGCCAGCCGTCGGTAGTGTTGAGTTTATATCCTGTAACAACGAATGTGCTGGTATAATCCTCAAGTCCACGCTCAGACGCACGGGTTGTGACGTCAGTCTCGGCAGCGATACCGCTCTGGAACGAGATTGGCACAGGGTCGGACTTCACCTCTGGCTCGTCACCATTGCTGGAACAAGCCGCGGCAAGCAATCCCGCCAGCACCATACTCATATATTTCAAGTTTCTTGTCATAGTCGTTATTTTTATGGGGGCTTACTTCACACGAATCACCTTATATGCGAATTCTGGCTGTGTAGTCATCACCTTACCTGTGAAGGATGCTGATGTCTCAGTACCATCTGCGATGAGTTTTCTATTTGCATGTGAAGCTGAATCGAACCAATAGACTACTTGGCCAGTAGGAAGGGTGTTGTATTCGGTGTCGGAATAAGTAGCCGTTGCAATATGCTTCATTATATCGATGTATGTACTTTCAGCTTCGTCTGTGCAAACATAATATGTCCCATCATTGGTTTCCGTACCATCTGCTGTATAATAAGAAATTCGCACGGCATCGTATGTCTTACCATCTTCAACATATTGTTCCTCAGTCATCCTAAAATATTTCACACCTGCACTCAAGGTTGTTTCAGTCACATGACTTTCATTGAAAGTATATGATTTTCCGTAAGCAACAACTGATGTTTCTGTTCCATCAGCATATTTTTCAATAAACAGGGCATCACTTTCTTTAGTTTTACCTTCATAGTACACAACATCCTTTGGCAAAGTGTTATACACAGTTGTCGGAACTTCCGTAGGTGTAGCAGGCCAATGCAGATACTGGAACACATACACGCTGCTTGGGTCTGGGTCGATAATCCTTGCTATGGCATTGGTTGCACTTACACTTTGTCCGTTTGGTCCATCTTCAGCAGGGATAGCATCCAGTATTTCGAGTGAAGGCACGGTGACATCAGTAAGAACAAGTTTCTTGCCGTTGATGTCAGTCACGGTGTATGTCTTGGCGGTTGCGTCGTATGTACCGTAAGTGAAGCAGTTGGAGACAGAGAGTTCGTCGATACCCTGAACTGCACCTTCCTCAACTGTTGCCTTGAACAGATGAATATATCCCTCTTTGTAATAATCAGCATCAGCCAGAGTAAAGGTGTTATAGTTGCCTACCGTAACATAAATGCTTTGTTCAGGCAGATATTCGTTGTTAGCAGTAATATTTACACCCTTCTGGTATGTAGTGATGCTTGTCTTTGCGTTTTCGGTGTCTGTCTCATGAGGACCACCATCGACGATTTCTGCTGCATCGAATGCGATTGGATAAAGTCCGTCGCCCGAATCGTCTGAAATCTTGAATATGTAAGTGTAGGCATAGTTTGGCTGCCAGTCGGTATAGATGGCTGGCACGGTTGCCATAGTACCCTTGATGGTGATTGCGCCACCTTCCTGCCCGTCGGTAGGCACAAGAGTGTAATCGACCTTGATGGACAAGGCATGGCCAGAGCCAATGGCACCGACATTCTTGAATGCAGCCGACTTATCGGCATTGGTATATGTGGCAGTGGCAGAAGTGCGGCCGATGAACGGACCTTCTGCAACCTCATGCTTTTCCTTTTCTGCTCCAAGCACCATCGGCGAGAACTTCAGCGTGCGGGAGTTGGCATCAGGATTGCTCGACACGAACTCAGTCTTGGCATGGTAGCCAGCATCAGGGAAATAGACATTGACGACTCCTTCACCAGTTGTCGGGAACACCTCAGATGAAGCAAAAAGGCAAGCATCCGTACCTGTTGTAGTCGTTGCATCGTCGGCATAGAACTTGATGTCCTTGACCGAATAGCCAGGAATGGTCTCATAGATGCCGATACGCAGTTTGGCAGCTGCACTGCGGAACTTAGGTGTTACAGGATGTTCGCGTGAAAACTTGTCCTTATCTTTCACTACAACAACATCGGCTACATACGCCTTCGCCAAATCATCGATTGTGCCAGAAATGGTATAAACAGGATGGTCTGATTTTGCAAGGTATGTGGTGTTGACCTTTGAGAATGTTGCATTGCCCGTGCCTTTTGAGAAAGCGAAAAAGTCGTATTCGACCTGGGTCTTGTCCCAATACTTTATCGTCTGGTTTGTGACAGGAACAAAGTCATCGATGTTCGTAGTCCCAGTGTTGTTGACAGGAGTGACACCTACATACTCCCATCCCTTATAGTTGGAAACAGTGGAATTGGCAGTGCCATCAACAAATGTCACATTGTAATGGTCGAACACAACGATGTGTGTTCCACCATCACCACTCTTTTCACCATATACAACGAAACTGCCACCGAGGTCGGCTGCTGCATCAGCACCAGTCTTCTCGGCACGCGTGGCACCGCCAGTCACGATACCGAAGTTGATGGCAACATCACCATCGTCACCCTGACCGACAAAGTCGTCATTGGCACACCCCGTCAGGAGTGCCACCGCCAAAGTGAATATGTAGATTTTTTGCTTCATTTACTATTTAGTTTTATTGCGAACTTGCGAGTTATCGAGCCATCGAGTCATCGAATTGTCGAGTCATCGAATCATCGAGCCATCGAGTCATCGAATCATCGAGTCATCGAGTTGCCGTTTCATCGAATCATCCCACCATCGTTTCCATCCACCTTCTCCTCCCCTCGGGTTGGTCGGGAGGGGACTGTGGGCTTTTACTTCACCTTTATCACCTTATAAGCGTTTGACGAAACTGAGCCCTTGACATAAGCTTTCTTTGTTGCCAATGTCTCTGTACCCTCAGCATTGAATTCCGTACCACTTTCGTCCTCATATACTTCACCATTCTTCAATGTATTGAAGTCGGACTCTTGATAGAAGATTGGATGATAATCTAAAGGATTAGAATTTGGACAAGCGTAGAAGTCGTAATCTGGACCACACTCAATACCATTTTCGTCATAATAATGATCTGTTGCATCATCATAACCTGTGGCGAGATAGAAATCAAGCATCATTTCTGTGCCTCCACTTTGTTCAAATGCCTGTATATAGGTTGTGCCATATGTTAAGGTTTTACAGTCTTCTTTTCGAATCGCATGAAAATACGATTCCTTTTGATTTTGTAAATGTTTTCCTTCAGAATCTTTGCTGAATGAAAAGAAATAATACCACTCAGATCCAACGGTAAAATCCTCATCAGCAATATGCTCAGTATAGTTGTGTCCGTCTTTTGTATAATAATAAGCACCTTTAACAATTACATCATAAGGATCATATGTCTGATCAGGATAATTCAGTTTATAGTATTTATCAGCTTCCCATGGTTCATTGCCTATTACAGGTGTATAAGGAGAAAACACATTTCCACTTTTTGTAAAAACCAATGGTTCCCCCGCTGTCAAGGTTGGATTGATTGGCTGATAACTTGGATCAGTACTTGTCGGATAATCGTATGCCTTGCCTAAATTAAGGTCTTTGATATATTTATCCTTATAATCTTTATACAATTCTGTTCCATTGGCTTCACCAATATTCCAAAGATAATAGCCATCAGCATCGGCATCGGCAACTCCACCCCAGTCATGTCGTAAACTGCTCCACTCATAATACTTCGCTCCAGTTGGCAATGTATTATACTCTGCCAATTGAAGACCACCGCCACCTAAGTACTGGAATACATATACGGTGTTAGGGTCTGGAGACTTGATGCGACCAAAGGCACTGGTTCGTGTGAGAGTTTGACCGTCTTTCCAATCTTCAGAAGGGATGGTGCTGACGATTTCAAACTTGGTAGCTGTGACATCGGTCAGAACAAGTTTCTTGCCGTTGATGTCAGTCACGGTGTATGTCTTGGCTGTTGCATCGTATGTACCGTGGTTGAAGCAGTTGGCAACCGACAGTTCGTCGATACCCTGAACCGCACCTTCCTCAACGGTGGCAGTGAACAGGCGAACTTTCGTTGCGTCAAGAGCCATGAGGTCGCCGACTGTGACATAGATGTTCTTGCCTGAGAGGTATTCATCGTTATCGCTCACATTAACACCGTTCTGGTATGTGGTGATATTTGGCTTGGAGTTCTCGGTATCTGACTCCTGCGGTGCATAGTCAATCATATCGACTGCATCGAACGAGATTGGATAGAGTCCGGAACCTTCGTCTGTAATCTTGAACAGGTAAGTGTAGGCAAAGTTTGGCTGCCACTCGGTGAACTCAGCAGGTACGACTGCCGACATCGGTCCGACAGGGATGGTCTCGCCCCTGCCATCGAGCGACACGAGGGTGTATTTGACACGCAGAGTGAGTGGTTTCTGTTCGCCTGTTGGCATCACTGTGATGTAGTCAGTACCGTCCGACTTCTTTCCTACAAACGAGGCTTCGTTGGATGAACGACCGAGATACACATTGACTTCGGCTTCCTCAGACTCTGCACCTGTATATGTGAGTGGTTTGCCAAATTCGAGTTTCGTGGTGGTGTTGCCCGTACCTGCTGCGACTTCGAAAGTGACAAGTGGCTTCTTTCCGTCAGGGTTTGGATAGTACACCTTCATTTTACCTGACGCTGTGCCAGAGACGAGTTTATCAGTGCCTGTGGTATAGAGTATGGCGTTGGTCTGAGTTTCCGAATACTCGCTGCCATCAACATAGAACACAACATCCTTGACTGAATAGCCAGGGATGGTCTCGTAGATGGCAAGGCGTATCTTGGAACTGAGACTGCGGAACTTAGGTGTGACTGGTGCCATACCGTAGTTTGCCTTTTCTATGGTCAGAAGGTTGGACACATATGCCTTCATGATGTCGGACACACTGCCTGTGACCGTATAGACAGGATCGCCGTCGGTAGCATTGCCTATGTTGGCATAATCTATCTGAGAGAAAACGGCATTGCCAAGTCCCTTTGACATGGCAACGAAGTCGTACTGGTCAGCACCAAAGTCCCAGTACTTGATGGTCTGAACCTTGGCATTGACCGGTGCGGGATTGGTTGGCACGGTCTGCCCTACATATTCCCAGTTTGACGAGTTCGATTCGGTCGAACCTGCCGTGTTGCTTGTCCAGTTGACATTGTAGTGGTCGAACACCACCTGGGCCTCGGCATAGTGATAGTCTTCGCCTTCTTCCTTCATGCCCTTCACGCCCTCGACAACAAAGTTGTTGCCGAGCAGTGTTGCAGCATCACCGCCAGTTGCGTCGGCACGGGTCATACCGTTGGCACCGCCATTGAACGAGATTGCCACCTCACCGTCAGGACTTACCCTGCGTCCGGTGAACTCGTCGCTGGCACATCCCGTCAGGAGTGCTGCCACCAATGTGAATATGTAGATTTTATGTTTCATTTACTATTTAGTTTTATTGCGAACTTGCGAGTTATCTGAGCCATCGAGGTGTCGAATCAACGAAGTTTTCGTTGTTTTTGGGTTCCGTGGTTGATTCTCTAAACGAGTACCTCTGCTACACAAGATGCAGATTCCTCGCTCTGCGCCTTTTTCAAATATGGAGTGGAATCCTGATGACGTGATTCGTATTGTGTATGCAGATTGTTATACCATTCTTCATCTTGTTCTGTATTGGTAAACTGCTGCCCGGTGTCTTCACAAACGAAATAACGCATAGGAACATCGAATGCATCATCCTTATATTCCACACGCTCTACAGTTGACACTTCCTTAACGCGCCCACCTGTAAACGGACTCTTTATGTTTACATATCTCTCCATTCTCTATTTATTTGAATGCGTATGTAATTGGATGCTCTGCGATATGAAAAGATATGCAAATGGTGTGAGCAGAGGGTTGCCCCATCGCAATCTTTATATACAGTTCTGTTCCTTTTACATCTTTGCCAAACACCCACATATCTCCCCATGACATCATGTCCTGTATTGTCTCAACATAATCGACCACATCGATAGAGCGAATGATATCCTCGCGCATGTGAGGTGCCATATCCAGCAACTTCAAGGTTTCCTGATTCTTCTCCCTGTCAAGAAAAAGTATCCCCCACACATTGAACTTCGGCAGAAATTGCTGAAGAAACAATTCCACATCTTCCCTCGTCCTTATTGTTGTTGCCAATGTATTGTTTTGTTATTTCGTTATTTGGTTGTTTAGTTATTTGGTTGTTCCGTGGGTTATTTACACGGATTGTATTTCGGTTCTATAACCGAGGATTATGGAAGTTCACTCTTTGTGTATATTTTGAAACCAGGAGGAGTGCCTTCACGAACATAGACAAGACCACCTTCAACACTTATCTTATAGCAATCATTTGTTCCATCATTATCTGA
>JAGHSZ010000058.1 GCA_018065565.1 Candidatus Colivivens caballi | reverse complement strand
TAGTGCAGAAGACCGAATTACTTTGTTAGCAATGTTTTGCCCACTTGTCGGGCTCCACGGACAATTAAAGTCTTGCGTCCTGTCTTGTTCTTCCATTTAAGAAATTCTTCGATCTATGTTCTGTACATACCATTACTTTTTTGCAGATGTAGGGATAAAAATCGGGAAAAAACAATAGTTCGTCGATAAAAGTGTAGTGTATTAACACTTTTATCCTGATAAAAGTGTTGTGAGAGGACATTTTTATCCTGATAAAAGTGTGGTTGGAGGTGGTGGATTGTTGTGGTTAGGGTATTATAGGGGTATTTGTTAGGGTGTTGTTGGAGGGGGATTGTGTGTGAAGAGTACTGAAATTAGTTGACACATCTTAGATGTTAATACTGTCTTGATTTACATTCCTTTTGTAAATCCTAAAATGCTTTACTAGGACTTTTGCTTATGCCTAGTTGTCTTGACAAAAGTACAATTTTTACTTCATTAAACCTCCTTTGTTTTGAAATCATTTTTTTTGTTACGCCTAACGAAACGGAAACGAGCTCTGCTGAGGAGCAACTCGCCAGGGATAGTTAGGCAACCTTATGCATAAGCTCCATCGTTTGGTGGGGCTTTTTTCATGCAGAGGTTTCCATGCCTAAGAAAACCTGCAATGAGCGAAGCTCATAACTCTCTCCGCTGGCGTTTGCATCTGTAAGGATTGGTGCGGTCGCATGTTGTTGTACACCGCTACAGCTCTGTCTATCATGCTGCTAACCTCTGTATACGTCTTGTCTTCGCAATCGAATAGCCATCCGTTTTTGATGGTATTATTCATACGCTCGGCCAAAGCATTGTGCAAAGGATCCCCTGTCTGCGTCATACTGATTCGGATACCAAGATCCTTGAGTGTGCATACGTATTCGTTAGAACAATATTGTATGCCACGGTCTGAATGATGAATAAGATTATGGATATCAGCACCGTATCTAGCATATACCTCAGTAGCCATTTTTAACGCTGCCATTGGGCCTGCCGTCTCTAATGTAGGATGCAAGGCGTAGCCAACGATTAATCTGGTTGCGGCATCTGTCAGGAGAGATAGATACGCCCAACCATTATTTGTTGCCACATAGGTTATGTCTCCAACTACTAGTTCTCCAAATCGTTGTGCCACCAGCTTCGGTTGGGTATTCAGCAAGTCGGGATAGATGTAGAAATTGTGATTCGAATATGTTGTTCTGGGCCTTTTGTGTTTACGAATTATTATGCCATTAGAACGGAATATATTGAAACATTGGTCACGCCCTATAGTCATCTTATCTCCAAACTTGCGCTTACACAACTCGTACAACTCTCGCATGCCTGCCATTGGCAAGCAAGTATCCTTCAGATGTCTACAATACAGGACTATGCTTGTACGCAGTACTTCTAATTCGGATTCTGTAATAACATGCTGATAATAGCCTTGTCTACTTATGCCAAGACAATCACAGAGGAAAGATACTGAAGGTTTGCGACCTTCAGACACTTTCTTCTGCGACAAGGTCTTGATTACTTGGCATCTGAGTTTTTTCGTACCTTGATATGATAGGTAGACTCCGCCAGATCTATTAGCATCTCGTTGGCTTCAACTCGAAGTTCAGCTCTTTCGAGTTTTCGTTGAAGTTCTCGTTTTTCTTTCCTAAGACTTGCTAATTCTGTCAGTAACTCTGTCTGAGACATTTCTTCTGGCTGTTTCATGTTGACGATTGTGTAAGATTCGCTACTATTATAATCGCCTGCCAAGTTACAGAATTTTTGTGCGCGCCAGAAACTTCCGTTGCTAATTCCGTATTGTTTGCAAAATTGCGTTCCCGACAAACCTGATAAGATAAACTTTCTATATATCTCTATGTGTCTTTGTATTGTTGTTGGGTTCCTCATAACTACTATTTTGGATGAGGATATGTCAACTTATTTAGTACAGGACAGATTTGTACGGATTATTTGGGTTGGGGAGCACACGGATTCAATGAGTGCGATAAAAAAATGCCAATATTGGCAGATTTTTAACGTAGAACTCATAATATATGGCAAGAAACATTACCTTCGCACTGTAAAAAGTTGCCAATATTGGCAAAAATACAATGCAAGCAATGGAGATAAAGAGAGACCAGTATCTACATCTCTCAAATTCTCCAACACCACTTTTCTACCTTTTAATACGTTTTTCTCTGATTTCCAAGATTATGCAAAAACCATATCTGACTTCATTGTACAATGTCACCGTGGTTTTCTCGTAAACCTTGAATATGTAGAGTCGATGGAAGGCTCAAATGGGCGTTTATTCCTCAACATGTTCTATTCTGAAAAAAAGATTCCTGTGTCAAGAGCAAACAAAATTACAATAAAGGAAACATTGTCTATTATGCAATGTAAATAGATTGTTTTGGTTGTTTAATTTATCATCTCCCGATAAAAATACATAAAAAAACAACTGTCTTCACTTATATTTCTTGGGGATCTGAAGTTAATTTATTAACTTTGGAGATTATTGTCAACCATGATTGGCATAACTAGATTAAGATTAAAATAAGTGCTGATTATGAAAATCAAAAGCCTCATAAGCGAATGTACCGCATACGACTTCAAGTTGATGCTTAAAGAGAAGAAACCTAAGAGTGGGTTGAAGAGCATAAGTGCTTTTGCCAATGGCTTAGGAGGTTCTTTGTTCTTTGGGGTCGACAACGATGGCGTTGTAAAGGAGCTCAATGACGTACAGCATGTATGCGAAACAATAAGCAGCAAGATTCGCGACTATATGGATCCACTACCAGAGGTTGAGATGATTCCACAAACAGCGGCTGTACTTCTCTCGAAAAAATATATGTTCATTGGCTTGAACCTTTAGCTATTCCGACTGGTGTATTTAGCGGTGTTAACAAGAATGCGTGTGTATTATATGTTCCAACAGGAACATCGGCAATGTATATGGTAACACCTGAATGGAAATCATTTACGAATATTGAGGAGTATGATTTAGAGAATGACCATCCAACTTACAATACCGATGTAAATGGTGACGGTGAGACAAACATACTTGACATTGCTATAATTGCCGACTTCATATTGTCCGGTGGCAAATAACCCATCATCGGTTTTGTAAACAAACAAAACGGAAACATTATGCCGCACAACCCGAAAGAGTTGTGTGGCTGTTTTTTTGTGGGACAAACACACTTTGGTGAGCCATGATTATCCCTAATCGTTCATTAGTGTTATGGTGATGCCTGACGATGTTTGCCTCTACGACCGCTCATGTTTTCCTTCACGAGTGCTCATGTTTGTCTTCACGACCGCTCATAAATTATAAAAAGGTGTACACCTTCTTGAATTTTGGTGTACACCTTCTTGGAGTTTGCTGTACACCTTTTCGCAATAAGGTGTACACCTTTTTCAATCTTCGTGCGCTCGTGTGACCATTTACGAGCGCTCGTGCGACAATTTATCAGCGCTCGTGAGGCAATTTACGATTGACGCAGGATTATGCTTTATCTACCACCGCCCAGACCTTCTCCCTGCCTCTTCCTTTCAGGACGAGGAGCAGAATGTTAATGTGTGAAACGAATTGTCTATCTACACCCGCCCTGAAAGGGAGGGATGGGGAGGGTCCGAGGATGGACGAGAGTCCGAATATGGGTAGTGCCATAAACAAAAACATAGCCCACGCTTTCCGATGAAAGTTGGTGGGCTACGAACGGTTTTAGTAGAATTAGATAAAAGGTGTATTAAATTATTTTATAAGGTTGGGTACCATTGCTACAAGGAAGACCTGTATGCCAGAGGTAAGACTGTGTGTGTTTTCTCTGCTGCCCTATCGGCGTCCGGCTGAGCGGTTTGCTCCTCCGTTGCCCGATGGACGGCTGTTACCTCCACTGAAACCGCCGGCGTTGCTTCTGGTCATACCTGTGCTGTGGTTGGTGCTTGGGGCAGCACTTGGACGCGACATGCTTGGAGCCTGTGTGCGTGGCGCTGATGGAGCAGTACCTGCATTGTTGCGTGGTGTGACATGGAAACTGCGACCTGTATTTGGAGTGTTTGATGAGTGGTCTGTGCGTGAGCCTGGGAACGCTCCGTTGCCTGGGCGGTTGCCGTCGTTGCCTGGACCTGCGCCCGGTGTACCTGGGCGGTTGCCGTCGTTGCCTGGACCTGCGCCTGGTGTGCCTGGACGGTTGCCGTCGTTGTCAGGGCGTGCGCCTGGTGTGCCTGGGCGGTTGTTGCCTGGACCTACATTTGGACGGTTGCCTGGACCTGCGTGGCCTGGTCCCATTCCTGGATGCATGTCACCCTGGCGACCTGGACGAGGCTGACCTGCTGGACGGCCATCGAAGTGTGGGCGAGGTTCCATTCCGCGGAAGTAGTGTCCGCCACGATAGTCGTTGAATCGGCGAGGAACTCCATAGTAGAAGTAAGTCGGACGACGGTCGTATGCGTAGATTGAGAAACTCCAGCGGTGGTTGACGAATGATATTGGACGATAGAAGTAGTCGTATGTCATCAGACGAGCCCACTGTGCTTCGTTGAGGAGGCGACGCAGTGCGTTGTCGCGGGCATAGAGGATCTCCATGTAGTCGTCATATCGATAACCCATTGCCACATCGTCGAGGTACTCGTTTACGCCACAGATGTAGTCATAGTTGATGAGGTAGAGTTCATCGATGAGTGCCAGAGGCAATCCGAGGGTATATGCCATACGGTCGGTCAGGAACCTTGCATTGTTGCGCATTGAATAATAGCTCATAGGCTGTGCGCTTGCTACGGCTGTGGTGAATAATATCATCAGCATTGCCAGTGTGTGTCGTAAAGTCTTCATATCTTTGTTCTCCTTTCTTTGTTTGCTTTCCCCTGTGTGCCGGTGTGTGAAACTGTCATCCCAGAGGTCGGCGATTTGAAGTTTATGTTCTTGTTTTTTTGTTTTGACGCTGCAAAGGTATGGCATTTGCATGAGGTATGAAAAGTAATTTTCCTATAATGGTGGGGGATTTTTCCTATTGTTGATATGAAAATCGGCACACACGCCGATGTAGCCGTGGTTTGGTGGCTGCTGACCGGGAGGGGTGGCTGCGGCACATACAGGTTGCAGCAATGTCGCAGACGGCATGGCATTCGATGTGCCAAATGTGGCAAAAAAGTCGTTTTTTCGTTCTTTTTGTAACTAAAAGCAGCATTAATATGAAAAAAGTGGCAAAAAGTCATTGACATTTGGAATAAAACCACTACATTTGCTTACTATTTGTAACAATAAGGCTTTATTGACTTCAGTTTTACATTGAGAATTATGGAAAAGATTGACAATCTTGACAAAAAAATTATGGAGATTATCTCGGCTAACGCCCGCATCCCGTTCAAGGATGTAGCAGCCGAGTGTGGAGTGTCGCGTGCTGCTATTCACCAGCGTGTACAGCGACTGATTGAGATGAATGTAATTACGGGAAGCGGCTATTTTGTCAACCCAAAGAGTCTTGGCTACACTGCTTGTACCTATGTAGGTATCACGCTTGAAAAAGGGTCGATGTACCGTGATGTCATTCGCATGTTGTCAGAAATACCTGAAATCGTAGAATGCCACAGCACCACGGGTCCTTATGCTCTGTTCGTAAAGCTCTATGCACGCGACAACGAGCAGTTGATGGACATTCTGTCAAATCAGATTCAGGGCATCCCTGGTGTCAGTTCGACTGAAACCCTCATTTCACTCGAACAGAGCATCAAGCGCCAGATTCCGATTAAGACAGCAAACGAGAAGGACTGACAAGCACCACAAACACAGAGCCCCGCATCCTGGTGAAGGTGTGTGGGAGAGAGAGAGACACGGACTGATGTGCTGCCACCCACACCGCGCGGGCTGATGTGCATCACATCAGTATTATTGTGAAAATTCTATCGCACAAGGCACGCAGGGCATTCTTACATATTTATATATAAATGTGGGTGAATGTGCCCGGCACTATGCTGCACAGTATGGGGCTGGCTATGTGTGGTCACCAACTCATTTTTTTGAATCAAGCACATCTTACAGATATGAAAGGAATCGTACTGGCTGGAGGTAGCGGCACACGCCTCTACCCTATAACAAAAGGAGTGAGCAAGCAACTCATCCCGATTTTTGACAAACCGATGGTCTATTATCCAATCTCGGTGCTGATGATGGCAGGAATCCGCGACATTCTCATCATCTCCACCCCGTACGACCTGCCCGGATTCAAGCGTCTGCTTGGCGACGGCAGCGACTATGGAGTAAGCTTTGAATATGCCGAGCAGCCATCGCCCGACGGACTGGCACAGGCATTCATCATCGGTGAGAAATTTGTAGGCGACGACTCCGTATGCCTCGTCCTTGGCGACAACATCTTCCACGGAGCAGGCTTCGAGCAGATACTCAGCAAGGCTGTTGCCAATGTCAGCGACGAAGGCAAGGCAACCGTCTTCGGCTATCAGGTCAGCGACCCTGAACGCTATGGAGTGGCTGAATTCGATGCCGACGGCAACTGCCTCAGCATTGAAGAAAAGCCACAGGCGCCAAAGTCGAACTTTGCCGTGGTCGGACTCTATTTCTATCCAAACAGTGTGCTCAAAGTGGCAAAGAACATAAAGCCATCGCCACGAGGCGAACTGGAAATCACTACGGTCAACCAGCACTATCTCGAACAGGGAGAGCTGAAAGTGCTGACCCTCCGACAGGGATTTGCGTGGCTCGACACAGGCACGCACGACTCACTGTCAGAGGCAAGCACATTTATCGAAGTGCTTGAAAAGCGCACAGGCCAGAAGATTGCCTGCCTCGAAGAGATTGCATACCGTAAAGGCTGGATCACAGCCGACCGACTTGTCGAACTGGCACAACCAATGATCAAGAACCAGTATGGCCAGTACCTTGTCGGGCTGACAAAGAAATAAAAATCCTAACAACCAAATAAATATTATGAACTATCTTGACAGAAACGAATTTAATTTCAGCCCATCCGACGAAGTAGTCGAGGCTGCTAAACGATTTGACATAGGTAAACTCTGTTTCTACACACGAATCTACGATGAAGGCAAAAAGAGCATCCTCAGTGTGTTCCTCTCAGAAAAGTACGGAGTGGAAGAAAGCCGCGTGGTGTTGGGCTACGGAGGCGAAGACATCCTGAAAAATGCCGTCCACTACTTCCTCACCGACAATGAGAACAACAACATAATGCTCATCCCTCAGTTCTCGTGGTGGTACTACAAGTCGATTGCCGACGAAGTGGAAGGCAAGACATTCATCTACCCACTCTATGAGACTGAGACCACTTACAAATACAACATCGACGAAATCATCGCACTCACCTGCAAGCAGAAGCCACGCCTGCTACTGCTCGCATCGCCAAACAACCCAACAGGCAACTGCCTCACCCCCGACGAGGTGAAGACCATCATGGAGGGCATCCCTTCAACCACAATGGTGCTCATCGACGAAGCCTACGCATCGTTTGTATCGTCCGACACAAAATATGTGGCTGACCTCGTCAACCAGTTCAGCAACCTGCTCATCGTCCGCACCATGTCGAAGTTCTTCGGACTGCCAGGCCTGCGCATGGGATTCGGTTTCATTGGCAAGGGAAACGACGCATTCCTCAAATTCACAAACAAGTATCTCGGCTACAACCGCTTCTCCGAAGAGATTGCCATCGCTGCACTCAAAAGCGAGGACCACTACCGCAATGTGGCAAAGGCAATGGGCGACGGACGCCAGATGTACCACGACGAACTCGGCTGTCTGCCAGGTTTCAAGGTCTATGCGTCATCAGCCAACTTCATCCTCATCAAGTACCCTATCGAATTGAAGAAAGCACTGCAAGAAGCAATTGCAGGTGAGGACTACAAGATTAAGTTTATGAACGAGCCAGGCATCGACACACACCTCCGCATCACACTCGGACGCCCTGAACAGAACCGCCTCATCTGCGATGTCATCAAGAAGGTGGCAACTGAAAACAAATAGAAGCACCCACTTCTGAACAACGAAACAACTAATCAACGAAACAACCAAAACACCAAATGATTGGAGTAATTCTTGCGGCAGGCATGGCATCACGCCTCCGCCCACTGACCAATGACCGGCCAAAGTGCCTGCTCACAGTTGGCAACCGTCCGTTGTTGCAGCGCACAATGGATGCACTCTGCCAGCAGCAGGCCTGCATCGACGAGTTTGTCGTTGTGACCGGTTACCTGCACGAGCAGATTGAGCAGTTCCTCACATCGCACTACCCCGACAAGACCATACATTTCATCTATAATGCCGACTACCAGACCACAAACAACATCTATTCACTGTGGCTGGCGCGTCCATTCATCGACGGCAAGGACTTCATACTGCTCGACAGCGACATACTGTTCGACCCGTCCATCGCACTCCGCATCCTGTCGCAGACCGACACCGTGCTGGCACTCAACCGACACGAACTGGGCGACGAGGAAATCAAGGTCATCGTTGACCAGGACAACCGCGTGATGGAAATCAGCAAGACATGCAGCATCAGCGATGCCATCGGCGAAAGCGTCGGCATCGAAAAGATGAATGCCGAATACAGCAAGGCGCTGTTCACCGAACTACGGCAGATGATCGACAACGAAGGACTCGTCAATGTATTCTATGAAATGGCATTCGAACGGCTCATCAAGCAAGGACACCAGTTCCGCATCATCGACACCACCGACCTGTTTTCCATTGAGCTCGACACAGTCGAAGACTTCAACCAGGCAAAACAACTGATACCACAACATCTGTATTGACATTTCGATGCATGTACTGATTATCAACACATCGGAACGGACAGGCGGAGCAGCAATAGCAGCTAACCGCCTTATGGAGGCTTTGAAAAAGAACGGCATCAAGGCCCGGATGCTTGTGCGCGACAAGCAGACCGACCAGCTCACCGTCTCCTCCATCCCATCGTCATGGACCCTGACCGTCAAGTTCCTGTGGGAGCGCTTCATCATCTGGATCAACAACCGTCTCAGCCGCAAGAACCTGCTGATGGTTGACATTGCCAACACCGGCACCGACATCACACAGACCTTCGAGTTCAAGCAGGCCGATGTCATCCACCTGCACTGGGTGAACCACGGCTACCTGTCGCTCCACGACATCGACCTCATCATGCAGTCGGGCAAACCAGTGGTCATCACCATGCACGACATGTGGTACTTCACCGGAATATGTCATCATGCGGGCAAATGCGAGAAATACAAGGTGCAGTGCGTGGAATGCCCACTCATCTACGGAGGCATAGGCAAGGACCTCGCCCAGCAGGTGTTCCTTCAAAAGCGCAAAATCTACTATAACAACAAGATTGTGTTCGTGGGGTGCAGCCAGTGGATGGCATCGCTCTGCCGCAGCAGCCGTCTAACATCGGGTCAGACCATTCTGAACATACCGAACCCCATCGACACCGCCACATTCCAGCCAGCCGACATGCAGGAAAGCCGCAAGGACTGCCACCTGCCAGCCGACAAGTACCTGCTGCTCTTCTGCTCACGACTCATCACCGACCCATACAAAGGTTTCCGCCAACTGGCTGACGCATGCAGCATCATCCGCAAGCAATATCCACAACTGGCAGAACGCCTCGGTGTCGTGGTACTCGGAGAAGAGAGCGACAAAATCAAGTCACTCATTCCACTTGATGTCTATCCCGTCAACTATCTCAGCAACTTGCGCGACATCGTCCGTCTCTACAACGCAGTTGACCTCTTTGTCACCCCTTCACTCCAGGAAAACCTGCCAAACACCATCATGGAAGCCATGGCATGTGGCACCCCTTGCGTCGGTTTCCACATCGGGGGAATACCTGAAATGATTGACCATCAGCAGAACGGATATGTAGCAAACTACCGCGATGCCGAAGACTTCGCCCGTGGCATCGACTGGTGCCTCTCACCCGAGCACTACCAGGCACTCTGCACCAGCGCACGGCAGAAAGTGCTCGACAATTACAGCGAAGAACGGGTGGCTCACCGCTACACCGAAGTATATGAACTGGCAAAAGAGCTACTACAACCCAATGCTTAAACTATCCATCATCACAGTCACATACAATGCCGAAGCCACACTGCTTCGCACACTCCAGAGTGTGGAATGCCAGAGCGAGCCCCGTCACATTGAGCACATCATCATTGACGGAGCCTCGAAGGACTCCACACTTGCCCTTCTCCGTGACTACCAGCAGCGCAACGGCAGCCGCTATCCGATAACCGTCAAGAGCGAACCCGACAAGGGACTCTACGACGCCATGAACAAAGGCATGGATGCCGCCAGTGGCGAATTCATCTGTTTCCTCAACGCAGGCGACAAACTCCACTCCTTCACCACCATTGCCGACACATTCAGTCAGGCAGCGACCGACAACATCGGCATCATCTACGGCGACACCAACATCGTCGATGACGCAGGCCAGTATCTGCATCCACGCCATCTGCTTCCACCCGAACACCTCACATCCGAGTCGTTCCAGCGCGGAATGCTCGTATGCCACCAGTCGTTCTATGCCCGCCGCACACTGTCGCCGCACTACAACCTCAACTACCGTTTTTCGGCAGATGTCGATTGGTGCATCCGTGTGATGAAGGCAGGCGAAATAGCCCAGATGACCAACCACTACACCCACACCGTCCTCACCGACTACCTCGAAGAAGGAATGACCACACGCAACCACCGCGCATCGCTCATCGAGCGGTTCCAGGTCATGCGCCACCACTACGGACTCATCCCCACCATCTGGCACCACTTCACCTTCCTGTTCAGATAGTTAAGTCTTATGGACCCGATGAGCCCGATAGATCCGATAGGTCTTATGAGTCCTATAAGCCTTATACGCCCCATTAGTCCTATTAGTCCCATTAGCCCCATCTGTCCCATTAATCCCCATTATCCATTATCCCCATGATCGGACAACCACAAGTTTACGAACGCCTCAATTCGCTCAACATTCCATTCACATACACCGAGCACCCGGCAGCACCCACCATCGAGATTGGACGCCAGTACTGGGCAGACCTGCCCGGCACACACTGCAAGAACCTGTTCTTCCGCAACCACAAGGGCAACCGCCACTATCTGGTCATCTTCCAGTGCGACCAGAACCTTGCCATTCACGACTTGGAGCACCTGCTCCACCAGGGCAAGCTGAGTTTTGCATCAGAGCAGCGAATGCAGCGCTACTTAGGACTGATGCCAGGGTCGGTGTCACCTTTCGGACTGGTCAACGACACCGAGCACCATGTCCATGTCTTCCTCGACAAGAACCTACAAAACTACACCCACCTGTCGTTCCATCCCAACGACTGCCATGCTTCCCTCAACATCACTTTCGACGACTTCGTCCGCTATATGGATGCATCGGGCAACACCTACGAATGGATAGAACTCTATTAGTCCACACACACATTTTCACACACACCAATATCAACTCAGAAGGCCACACCCTCTGAGTTTTTTTGTGTCAACAAACCCATAAAATCCTCATTTTTCGAACACGAAAGGCACGAATCTACACGAAACCATGCGGGCTGTTACTAAATGCTCCGTGACGGGGCACGAAAGGCACAAACGCAAAGACACATTGCATTTCGTGAATTATCGAGAGTTTCGTGTTCGAAAAGAACTTACCTATGTGCAGCCAATAAACGATTCGGGTTAAACTGTAATTGTCTCGCGTACGCTCATAAATGCTCTCACGACCGCTCGTAAATTGTAAATCGTGCGGTGAACAATTAAAAAAGGTGTACACCAAAATGAGAAAAGGTGTACACCAAACGCAAGAAAGGTGTACACCTAAATTCCGTAAGGTGTACACCTTTTTCAATTATCGAACGCTCGTGAGAGGAAACATGAGCGGACCTTCCCCCATCCCCTTCCTTTCAGGACGGGGAGCAGAATGGCTGTAAGCAATGGTGACTCACATCCCCCATTGTCATAGTGCTTTTGCCCATTCAGGGCGTGCTGTTGATTGACATACATATACCCAAGGCGTCGCTTCGCTTGCCGTTGGGCTATGTGCAGGTTGCCCTTTTCAGGGCGTTGGTAGATAGATGATTAGTTTCACGCAGAATGCGCAGATTTTAAGGATTTGTTTTTCCTTTCAATCTGCGCATTCTGCGTGAAATTTTAACCAACACCCAATATTCATTCTACTCCCCGTCCTGAAAGGATGGGGCCGGGTGGAAGGTCCGATGTCCGATGGTAGATGAAATCAGTGGCGCTGACGGCGTACTGATACCCTTGGAGCGGTGCTGCCACTACTCTTTGACGAAGACGACTTTTCCTTCTTGGTGGCAGTGGTGGTTGAGCGAGAGTCGGTGCGTGATGCCTTCTCCTTCTTCACCTTAGTCTTTGATGTCTTGGCATTGGCAGCAGCGATGGAGTCGCGCTGTGCAATCTTGGCAGAATCGACTGGTGCAGCCCAGATGTGCTTCTCGAAGTCTTTCATTTCCTTTTCGATGCGTTTCTGCTCATTGACCATTGCGCTGTCGCTCTTTGCAGTTTCGGCAAGTGTCTTGCCCTGCATGTTGGTGGTCATGTAGATGTCGCCCTTATACTTGTTGGTTGCAAAGAAGTCGGCCATCGACATCTGTGCCGCATTGTTAATGTTGCTGGTCATGACCATGTGCTGGCTGAGGAACGGTTCAACATCCTCAATCTTCACCCAGAAGAGCGGATACTTGGTTGCTCCCTCTCCACCAAACGAGAAGTCGTCGCTGTCGTGTAGCACTGGGCAGATTGCAACGACACGGCTGTGGTAGGTTGCAGTGTGCTGGTCGTAGTAGCTGCTTTCCTTCACATAGAAAGTGAGGACTTCGGCTGAGCGGTTGTCGCTTGCTGCCACCTTGATGTTCTTGCCATCGACCTCGTAGTAGATGCCATAGCGTTCGAGCATATCCTTGAAGTGCATGCGGTTGGTCTGCGAGAAGTCTTCGCGTCCGTTCATGGTGTAGGTGTATGCTGGTATCTTGCCCTGGTTGAGCAACTGGAAGAGCAGCGTGTAGAGGTTCACCTGGTCGCCCTGTGGTTCGACTGGATAGTAGAGTGCTGCATTCTCGTCCTTTGTGAGGTCGAGCGAGCGGTAGATGTCACGGCGCCAGCTTACATCTTCTGGCACATCGACTGCTGTTGGGAACATGAGTGATGCGCGTGATGTCTGTGCGCTGGCAGCAGTTGAAGCCTTGCTGGTGCCGGCTGCATTCTGCCGCTGTGCGTTTTGTGCCACACGGCTCTTGGTTGGTTGTGCCCATGCCTGACCTGCGCCAATGGCAAGTGTGAGACACATGATTGCAATCTTTATAGTTTTCATAATGTGGTGGTTTAGTGGATTGGTGTTGACAATAGGCTTAGTTGACTATGACTTCCATTGCAGAAGGCAGTGTGCGTTCGATGCCGTCAGGTCCGACTGCATGAACCTGTGAGATGTAGAATCGCTTGCCTCGTGACAACTGGCGGAAGAGTGCTCGCTGGCGTTCGGTGAAATCGCCCGACTTTGAGACTTCTGGCACTGCGTTGCCCATATTGTCGAAGAATGTTGTCTGGAATGAAGTGACACGGAACGGGGTGTCGAGGATGCCGTCGTCGATGGCTGCGCTCAGACCTGCTGCCCCCATGAGTGTTCCCTTGCTGATTGGCGTGCCTCCCTTGTAGCGTGCTGGTGTGCCGCTGGCATCGGTGTAGGCGATGTAAGGTGTTGGGTCAGGGAGTTTGCGGACACGGAATGTGAACTTGCCCATCTCCTGCATGTGGCCTTCGTTTTCGGCTGTGACGGTGATGATGACATTTTCGCCAATCTTCGATGGCACTGCGATGTAGCTGCCGTCGCCCTGCTTGGTGAGCGAGCCGTTGGTCATTGTGGCGCTGACTTTGTTGATTGGCACACCTGGCACACTGACGCTGATTGGGTTGTGGTAACCGGCATAGAGCACATTCATGAGTGAGGCGCTGACGGTTGCCGTTGGTTCAACGACGGTGTAAGGCTGGCTGAATTCGCGACGGATGCTTTCGCCGTTACCATTGTGCATGACGAGATAGCCTTTGAGGGTGAAGTCGCCAGTGGAGTTGCAAATGGTTTCGTAGCGTCCGTTGGAAGTTTTGAGCAGTGTGTTGCCGATATAGATTTCCGGGCGTGCAGTGGTATCGACTGCTGCCATGATGATCTGTGCCGAGAACTTACCTCCGCGGACGACGGTCTGTGCTGTCGGGATGACATAGGCATTGATTTCGTTGACGCGGACATCCTTGATGTCGATGTTTGACACGAGCTGGTGGAGGATTTCGCCTTCTGCATGTCGCAAGTCGTTCTGCAACTTGGTGAGCAGTGTGACTGATGCTGCCACTGGTGTGTTCTCAAACATGTATTCCTGCCAGTTCTTGCCAAGGAGCTTGCCTTTGGCTGGAACTTCGGTCGAGAGGTTGGATGCAATGATTTTCTTCTGCTTGTCATCGTTTGCCATGCGGAGGATGGACTCACGGTAGGCATCGATGGCAGCACGGAGTTTTGCGCCCTTGCCGATGCCTGGTGCAAGCATCACATGGGTTGCAGCTTCAAGGTTTTCCTTGCCGTGGATGTCGTTGATGTCGCCATCGGCACCGTCGGCTTCACGCACGATTTCCCATTTCAGCTGCTCGGCAAACTGATAGAGTGAGTCGGTGAGTGAGCGCACCTTCTGTGCCTTGTCGTACCATTCGCGAGTCTTCTCAGGATTCTGCTCCATGGCATCGTGCAATGTGGCATAGATGGCAAGGTTCTGTATGTTGGTGTTCTCCTTCGACCGGTTGAGTCCTTCATCGACCAGAGAGAATCCATTGAGTACATCGCTGCTGACATTGAGGGCAAGCATCGCCATCAGCACCACATACATCAGGTTGATCATCTTCTGGCGAGGCGACAACTTCCTGGCCTTCTGACTTGGAGTGTTCTTCTTATTTGTAATTGACATTGTCAGTGTGAATCTTTATGCGTTGGTGTTCATGTTCACTTTGAGTGCATCGACCATGCGTGCATATACATTGTTGAGTTCCTGAAGCTGTTCAGCGAGGTGCTTGGTCTGTGCATTGACATCGTCCACAGTCGAGCTCTGTACGCTCACGCTGCGGAGCTGCATCTCGTAGAAGCGGTTGATGCCGGTGAGTGTGCGGTTCATGTTCTCCATCTCCTCAGAGTCGCGAGTGAGGCGTGCCGACTGCTCTGCAACCTGTTTGAGCACATCGGTGAGTTCGTTGAGCTGATCGACATACTTCTGGGTTGCTTCCTGCATCTCTGGACACATGCTCTGGAACTGTGCTGATGCCACTGCCGATGATGATGCCATCATGCCGGCAAGCTGTGCTGCATCGACTGATGAGCCACCTTCTGCCACTGGTGCATAGGCTGACTGTGCTGCTGGCTGTGCGCCGTCGCCAAATGTGCCAGTTCCGACAGTGCCGCCACCGACTGCACCGCCACCGTTGCCAATGATGATTGTGCCGCCAGCAGGAACTCCGCCACCGACAATGACGGTGCCGCCACCTGCCTGTGTGCCGGCTGAGGTCTCGACATCATCGGTCTCGTCGGTTTCACTGTCGTCGGTTGTGGTTGGCTGAACGCCGAATGGGCGTTCAAATCCGGCGAGGAAGAACACGATGACTTCGGTTCCCATACCGAGGAAGAGCATGATGTCGGCTCCGGTGATGTGTGTGAGTTTGAAGAGGGCACCGAGGATTACGATTGATGCACCCCAGCTGTATGCGTAGTTAAGGAAGGTCTGTCCCTTTGGGCTGTCCATCCAGTGCTGCATTCTTGCGATTATATTCAGTTTACTTGTTGACATCGTGGTATTGTTATGTTTTTATTGTGATTACTGATGTGTGATGTTCTGTCTTTCTGTTATTTTGATTGAGGGGAAATGCCGTGGGGGGATTACTTCACCTTCTGCTGCTTGCCGGTTGAGCCCACCTGTGTGCGGACGCAGCGGAAGCCGATGAATGAACGGCCCACATTCTGGTATTCGTTTGTACGCCATGCCGACTTGATGAAACTTTCAGGGTCCTTCCATGAGCCGCCGCGCACACTCTTCTTTTTGAGGGCGTATGGGTCTTCGATGGCTGCATTGTACTTGAGAGTCGGGTTCATGTCGCTCATTGAGAGGATTCCGGCTTCGGTATAGACTGTGCTTGTCCATTCTGCCACATTTCCAGCCATGTCGTACAGACCGTTGGAGTTGGCAGAATAGATACCCACCTTCGATGTGATGAGGTTGCCGTCCTGTGTGTAGTTTCCACGGTCGGGCTTGAAGTTTGCGAAATAGCAGCCCTTGTCGCTTGCCACACCTTCCTGCTCCCAAGGCAGTTCGTTGCCTTCACGGCCGCGTGCTGCATATTCCCACTCGGCCTCAGTCGGGAGTCGATAGCGCTGGATGAAGCGTGCATTGGCACCCAAGCCTTTCATCAGGAAGTCTGTGCGCCAGTTGCAGAATGCGTTCGCCTGCTCCCAGTTGACACCCACCACTGGATAGTCGTTGTAGTTAGGATGTGAGAAGTAGAGGCGCATATAGAGTTCGTTCTCTGCGTTCTGGAAGTCGTTGACCCAGCAAGTGGTGTCGGGATAGATGTTGACGATGTAGGTGTTGACAAAGTCCCACATGCTTGACAGCGGACGGGTGATGGTCTGGCGATGAATGACTCCGTCTTCGTCAACATAGGCAGTGTCCTTCGAGATGATGACCTGGTCGTTTGGATTGACCTGAATGTCGGTGTTGAGGTTGCGCTCGGCAGGGTTGAGACGATATTTGCGCTGTGCTGCCATCGAATAGTCAAACACTTCGTACTTGTAGTTCATCTGGCTGGCATCGAGCATCTTGGTGCCATCGAACGGATGGTACTTATAGACGCTTTCGAGGATTGCCTCCTCGTCCTCGTCAGGATTCTTCCAAGGCAGAGCCTTTGCCCAGTTGAGATGAGGGGTGACAGGGTCACCATTCTTGTCTTCTTCGATTCTGTACTCTTCGTATCCGGCATCAGCAAGGCGTTCGCGGATGATGGAGTCGCGAACCCACATGACAAACTGGCGATACTTGGAGTTGGTCACTTCCGTTTCGTCCATCCAGAAGGCATCGACCGAGATTTCACGCTCTGGCATCTGCTTTCCCCAGAGGCTGTCGGTGTTGTTTGTTCCCATTTTGAGTGAACCTCGCTTGACGAGGACCATGCCATATGGTGCTGGTTCAGAGATGGATGTTCCACCTGTGCCTACCACTTCACCTCCAACGGCATTAGCGCTTGAGCCTTTTGAACTCATGCAGGCGGTGAGGATGACTGCTGACAACAGGATGCTTGATGTGATTAATCCTTTTTTCATATATTCTCTGTTTTTATTTGTTCATTGTGTGGAGTGTCATTTGTGTTTAGAGGAACCTTGTGCTCTTGTGGTGGTTGCGCCCCTTCTTGAAGAGGTCAAGGTCGGTCTGGTAACTGAGTGTCAGTTCGTGCGAGCCGTACTGGATGCCGATTCCCGATGTGTACATCTGGTAAGAATAACCAAGTTGCACTCCGCGGAAGTTGCCTCCGATGAGTGCTGTAACGGAAATGTCCGGACTGTATCCAATGCCTACAAAGAACTTTTTCTGGTCATATTCATAGGTCACCTTGCACTGCACATCCTCTCTCCATGCCTGGAGGTCGGTCTGCACAAGGAAAGATGGCTGTAAAGATAATAACGAATTTTTTAGCTTTATATTGCATCCACCCATCAAATTATATGACTGGGACAAGCTGAGCAGATTGGTTTCACCCAATTCGATTTCGGGCGCGGTGAGGTGCTGTACAGCCACTCCTGCCCAGAATTTAGGGTGACGATAGTAGGCTCCGACCGCAAGGTCAAAGCCACTGCCCTCGGTCGAGCCTTGTGGAAATGCCTGGTCGTTAGGGTCATCGAGTTTGATGTCGCTGGCATCGACTGTCTGCGTGAGTGTCGAGCCCTGCACACCGACAGAGAGGCGTCCCTTTTTGCCGAGTTTCATGTTGAAGGCATACTGCACATCAATTCGCTGAGTCTTGAATATACCGAGTTCATCGTTGTAGAGTGCCACTCCTGCTCCATGGCGCGGACCGAGGAAATAGACTGGGAGTGTGGCTCCAAGATACATGGTGCGAGGTGCATCGTCATAGCCCGCCATCTGTATGGAATAGGTGGCTGCAATGTCGAGCATTCCATCGGTTCCTGCCACAGCAGGGTTATAGAACGACCTAAGGGTTGTGTAGTCCGAAAACTGCACATCCCATTGGGCACACATGACGGCAACATTTGTCACCATCAGTGCCGTTATTATAAACAGTCGTTTAAGCATCTGATATTATTAACTCACTTTTCCTTATTTTATTGTGTATGAGAACACTTTTTTGTTGTATGCATCGGTCGTTATGCAACAGTGTCATGCCGCAGTGCCATGCATCGGTCATTCTGAATTACGGCACACTTCCGCTGCTTTGCCACAATACACTCAGTTCACAGCCGGCGCATCTTCTGCCCCAACAGTCTTTTTCAGTTCTGGGTAGGTGATGCGGGTGTGATTCATGATTTGCAGTCGTTCCTTGAACACCTTCTTTGCCATCTGAATGTCCTGCAAGGTGATTGGGCAGTTGTTGAAATAGCCCTCTGCCACCTGTGCGTCAATGATTTTGTCAACGAGCCGGCTTATGGATTCCTCGCTGTATTCCGGCAGACTGCGTGACGCTGCCTCAATCGAGTCGGCCATCATCAGCACTGCCTGTTCCTTTGTACTCGGATTTGGCCCGGGATACTGGAAAAGCGACTCATCGACCGCTTCGTCAGGATGTTCGTTGCGGTAGGTCACAAGGAAGTACTTTGCCATGCCCAGTCCGTGATGGGTGCTGATGAAGTCCTTGATCTGGCGTGGCAGGTTGTTGCGCTCCGCCAGCTGGAGCCCTTCGCTCACATGGGCAATTATCACCTCGGCACTCTTCTGTGGTGTGAGGTGGTCGTGTGGGTTTGCACCCTTCTGGTTTTCGGTGAAGAACGCTGGGAGCGTAAGTTTTCCTATGTCGTGATAGAGTGCTCCCGTCCTGACGAGTTGCGCCTTGGCATTGATGCGCTTAGCCACTTCCGAAGCAAGTGTCGCCACTTGGTTGGAGTGCTGGAATGTGCCAGGTGCTTCGGATGAAAGTCGCCGGAGGAGTGGATTGTTGTTGTTGTCGAGTTCGACAAGAGTCACATCGCTGACCAGTCCGAAGAGTCTCTCAATCACCCAGAACATTGGATAGACGAGCAGAAGCAGGAGTCCGTTGATGGCGAAATAAGTGTAGATGCTGTGGTCGAGGTCCTTGAGTTCGGCACCCGTGGCAAACTGGTAGGCAGTGTAGAACGCCATGTATGTCAACGACACAAGTATGGCAGTCCAGATGATTTGCTTGCGCTCGGTCAGTTCACGCAGATAGAACACTGGCACCATGCCTGCTGCAAATTGCAGGATGATGAAGTCGTATGGTTCGGTGAGAATGATGGAGATGAGAAGCACCGTGATGAGGTGTACGAAGAAACCGGTGCGGGAATCTACAAACACTCGCACAATAATTGGCACCATGCAGCACGGCAGAATAAAGATGTGGAAGAAATGGCGTGACACCATCAGTGATGCCAGGACCGACATCAGTGTTATAATAATATATATGAGTGTGACGAGTCGCATGGACTGCCAGCATTCACGGCGGAAGATGTAGAGGTAGGATGCCAGTCCGTAAAGGATGATGAGGACCAGAGCCACCTGTCCCCACAGGAGCGATGAAGTGAGACTGAACTCGTTGTCGTTCGACTGTTCGATGACGGCATCGTATGAGCGAAGCTTCTGGAAGATTTCAGGAGTGATGATTTCACCTCGGTCAACTATCTTCTCGTTGACACGCACAAATCCAAGGCTCGACGATATGTTGTCGTACTGCTGTTGCAGTTCTGCCATCGACTTATTACGGTCGTAGATGAGGTTTTCAGCAAGGAGAGTGTTGAGGTTGAGGTCGATGAGTTCGGCGGTGTTGCCCTTGAAGAGCGGATTGTCCAGCAGGTACTTATATGCCTGATGGACAGTCATCACATGGTCGAGCGGCATTGCCGTTGCCATGTTGCCACCGATGGTTCGGATGTGTTCAGTCCCGACATTGAGCAGACTGTCGTAGTCGTTGCCGTCCATGACGCCATTGGCGTAGATGGTGTCGATGACGAGTGCAAGCTGGCGTTTCAGTTCTTCACTTGCGCCGAGTGCGTTGATGCTTGCCTTCACATTGGCAGTCATCTGGGAGTTGTTGGCGAAGTAAGGACCGAAGCTACGGGCAATGCTGTCCTTCTGCACAAGCATGTCGGAGTCACTCATCTGGATGTTGAACTTTTGTGCCGAGATGAGTGCACCATATCGCCACGGCTGCCCCAACTCGTAGGAGTAGTTCAGGCCCGAGGTTCTTGGCATCAGTGCCACAATGATCAGTGCAGCGACGGCAATGATGCCCACCACATTTAGGTTGTGCCTGATGGTCTGTGCCTTGGCTTTCTCCGCCTTGTTTTTCCTTACCTTGCTTGTTGCCATTTGCGTCAGTTTGGGACTTTGAGAAAATCCGTGTGTAACGATGCGGTCAGTTTATTCGTCGGATGCGCCGGCATTGTTAAGGATGACGGCTACGATGGCTGCCACATCGGCTACATTGATTTCGCCGTCGCCGTTGATGTCGGCCATGTTGAAGTCGAATGCTGTTGGTTCATCACCAAGGATGTAACTTGCGATTGCACTGATGTCACTGACATTGACTTCGCCGTCAGCGTTGACATCGCCCTGCAAAGGTTCAACAGAAGTTGTCACCTTGAAGCCATCGCTCCATCGTGACTCACCGTCAGGAGTGACTGCCTTTACATAGTAAATGTAGTCGAATGTAGTGAGATCAACCGGAGCTACTGTGAATGTGGTGTCGGCGATGTTTTCGTAATACTTGGTTGAAGTAGCGCCCATGTCGCCAGCAGTGATGACAATGCGGCTGATGTAGCAGCGCTTTGCCTCGCCAGTGGTGAATGCCACCTTGAACGGAACATCAATATCGCTGAATGTAGCTGTGTGGTCAAGTCCATATACATCGAACTTCTGCTGTTGGAGTTCGTTCATGTTCTCGTCGTAGATCTTGACTGTGATTGAAGTGATGTCGTTGCCATAGATGGCTTCTGTGAAATCGACAGTCACTTCGGATGCTGGCTGGAACAAAGGAGAAGCTAGGGTACCAATCTTCTTGCTTGAACTGAGTTTCAGACGGTTCTTTGATGTAAACACATTGGCGCCAGTCCATCCCGGTGTGCTCATATACTGGTCGAAGTTGACGATGGCCATTGTGCCGTCGCTGCTCTCGCCTGCAAGTTTTCCGAAGTTTTCATCGATAAGCACCTGTGCAGGCTCCTGGCTCTTTTCAGTGCAGACTACTTTGAGTGTATATGTCTCAGCATCTTCAATGGCACTCCAATGTGCATCGAAGCTGCCCTGTGTGATGTCAGTTGCAGGAGCGACCACTGGTGCGTCAATGTTGCTTTCGATGATGATTTCACCATAGTTGGTACCACCGTTGCTGAGAACATCAAACCAGAGGTCTTCGCTGTTGTCGTCCTTGTAGGTGTAGTCCTTGCAGACGAGGTTCACGCGGTAAGAACCGGCAGGCATCTTTGGTTCCTTGATGCTCTTCACGGTGAGTTCCTCCATGAAGTCTTCGTATGAAAGCAGTGGATAGCACTGGTCGAGGTGAATCTTGTTGAGTTCTTCATCCTTCTGTTCTGCAAAATACACATTGCCAGTCGTCTTGTTTGTGTATTTGATTGAGAAGATGAGGTCAAACGGTTTCCATGTGTCGTTGAAGATTTGTGCATGATAGGTTGCACCGCCATACTTGTATTTGCCGAAATCGACTACATAGTTGAAGTACTCGTCATTGCCAGTCTTGTTGAATGTGAAGTTGCCGGCATCGTCCGAAATGATGTTAGGAACGACGGTTGTGCCTTCGGTTGGTGGCTGAATGCCATAGACTATGTCCTGATAAACCTTGAAGTTGTAGCCGCTGCCCGACACTGCACTGAGTCGGCAGTAGCAGTCGCCGCTTCCGCCCCATCCCCAGTTGAAGTGGTAGCTGTTGGTCGAAGCCAAGTATCCGTCACAGATGAACGAGTGACCCTCGCCACTGGTTGTGGCACCGCCATACATCACTGGGCGTCCGGCCTCGAGTTCGTCATAGATCATCTGGTCCCAGTCCTGGTCAGAATAGCATCCACGGTATGCGTGCTTCACACCCTGGTCATAGCCGAAGTATGTGACGAATGCATAGGCGCAGTCCTCAGTGTAGGCACCACTACCCTCGCTTGGCGAATAGTACTCCATCTCGACTGCTGCACCGGCATCAGCCATAAGCAGTGCAACTGCATCGCCTTCGACCTGTGTGTAGCTCGAATTGTACTTGTTCTTCATGTTTGCCCAGTCGTAGGTATGTTCCGAGAAGTTGGCAGAAATGGTCTTATGCGAACCTGGTGCGTCATAGTAAGTGTGGCTGCCAGTACCAGTAACAGGCCATTCGTGTGTCTTCATCACCTGTGACATGGCAGTTGCCACGCATCCTGTCAGGTAGTGAGTTGAGCCTGAGAGTGGAGTCATGCCGTTGTAAGGAGCATCCTGGTCCCAGCGTGTGGGTACAAGGATTGGCACATTGCTGTCGTGACCGGTCTTCACATGAGGTGCGTTAGCTGTGACACCTGCCGCAATGGCTGCATCAATCTCGCGCTGATATTCGCTGAGCCAGAATTTCAGGTTGGGGTTGGCTGTACTGAAATCGAACGAACCATCCTCGCTGAACGCCAGCACCGGTTCTGCTATTTCCTGCGCACTGGTGACAACGAAGCCACCTTCGCGGTTGTTAAACACATAGAATTCAGTGGTCTTGTCCAAACGGGCTGTATATGCGAGCGACAGGTTGTCAGCTTTGAGTCGTTTCAGTCGTGATGGTTTAGTAGATGTTTCAGAGATGTTTGTCCTGAGGAATTCAGCCGCACGCTCTTTGGCTGCGTTCACACTGATTTCCTGTGCGCTTAGTCCTATGCCGCCCATCAGCAACATAGCAAGCAATGTCAGTTTTTTGTTCATTGTTTATTATCGTTTTTTGTTTTTTCTATCAATCGGTCGCACTATGCACATACGGTCGCATACGGGCATAATGCGCATAATACGGTTGCAAAATTACAAAAAAAACATGAAACCCCACCTTTTTTCTGCATCTTTATGCCATTTATATGAGGAATTAAGAAGGAAACAAGGGAAATTGAACGAAGAAGAAAGAATGCACGCATCAAATCAGGGCTTTCTGCATCCACCGTTTGCTCTTCCAGCGCCAAATGAAGATTGAACCACGGATGCACTCGTCAAGAATCAGAGCGCACCACACGCCTTCCAGTCCCCAGCCAAGGCCGATGCCGAAGAGCCACCCCATGCCGACACCCACAACCCACTGGATTGGTATGCCGATGATGAACGGGAAATAGATGTCGCCGGCACTGCGAAGCACATAGGTGTAAAAGATGTTGGTTGACTTGCCCATCTCGACCACTATGTCAATCATCAGCACAGTGCAGCCGAGGGCCACTATCTCGGGATTGTCGGTAAGCAGACCAAACAACTGCTTGCCGATGCAGGCATACAGCACACTCATCCCTACGGTAATCAGAACTGCCAGTCGCAGGGCATACCACCCCACCTTGTAACTTGCACGGTAGCGATGGTTGCCAATGAGGTGTCCAATCACAATGCCTGTGCCCTGGGCAATGCAGATGCAGAATATATAAGCGAATGTGACAATGTTCACCACATACATCCTTGCGGTCAGTGCCTCATTGCCAAGCATATTGATGAAATAAGTGAGCACCACCTGCTGTGCATTGAACGACATGTTCTCACCTGCGCCAGGCATACCTATACGCAACAGTTTGCCCATCTCGCTTGCCAGTTGCTTCATCGGAGCACGGTAGGCACGAACCAGCCTGTGCAGAGGTATGTGACACCTGAGCAGGATGCAGAACAGCAGCACCGCCGCCACAAACCTCGACACAGATGTAGCAATGGCTGCACCCTCAACACCGAGGGCGGGCATGCCGCAGTGACCAAAGATAAAGATGTAGTTGCCAGCGATATTGACAAAATTCGTCATCAGTGCCACCATCATCGGATATTTCACCTTGTGGTCGGCACGGAGCGAAGCCGACACAGTCAGGTGCAGCGACTGGAATATGGCGCACGAACCTGCAATCTGCATATATGGCAATCCATACTGCATCAGGTCGTCCTTCAAGCCCATCCACCGCAGCAGCACCGGTGCACCTGCCGACAGCACCACCGACACGATGATTCCGCTCACTGTGTTGAGCATCAGGGCCATTGCCGTCACCTGCTCCATCTTGTCGCGATGACCTGCGCCCAGATACTGCGAACACATCACCGTTGTACCGATATTGATAATCTGGAAAATGAGGAAAGCAAATACAATCAGCTGATTTGCCACACCTACTGCTGCCACAGCATCATCGGAATACTGCGACAGCATGAATGTGTCGGTGGCGCCCATCAGGTTCACCAGCAACAGTTCGATAAATATGGGAAATGTAAGGGAACGAATGTCCTTACGCAAATTAACAGCAGACTGCATTGTCCTAAAACGACCTTAGAAAAAGAGTGTGCAAAGATACGCTTTTTAAACAACAATTAACAGCCATTTACCGACAAAAACGCACACTCAACAGGAAAAATATGCCGTCACCTCTCATTATTTCACATTTCCAGCATCATAAGTCAAAGAAAATGTTTATCTTTGTAGGTTGAAACTGAACAATCTCGAAAGATAAAAGACAACAATACTTCACTAATTAAATTCACGGACAACCAATCATGACAAAACTTATATTTTCAACAATGCCTATGTTCACCTGTGCATTCTGGACACTGTTCTTAATGTGCAGGCTGCGCACAGAATGGAAAATGGATCAAGTCATTCTGTGCATGTTCATGTTCATCAGCGCCATTCACCATGTAGGCCATTGTATCTTTCTCAATGAATTCAACGACCTGGCAGCCATCATTCATCCGTTCTATGCCTTTGCCGATGTTGTCACATTCCCGCTGTTCTACCTATATGTTCGCTCCATCACTTCCGAATTGCCATTGCGGCATCTGTGGTGGGTGGTGTTCGCTCCCGGTGTCATGCTCAGTCTTGCCATAGCCGTCATATATTTGAACATGAGTCCCGAAGAAACCAGCCTTTATGTAGCGTCAATCACCTTTAAGGATCAATACGATGGTACTGCACTGTGCCACGCAATGAACATCGTTCAGTCCATCTCCAAGATAGTGTTTGTCATCGAAGTAAGCATAGTGATGATACTGGTGGCACGATGTGTCAAGGAATTCGACCACAAAGTCGAATCGTTCTATTCCGACACCGACGACAAGACCCTCAAACCGTTCCATCAACTGCTCATTATGTTCACCATAGCCGCCATTTCGTCATTCGTTTTCAGCATCATCGGCCGCCACTTTTTCGTTGAATCTACATGGCTGCTCGCCGTGCCGTCCGTCATTTTCTCGGCAGTCATTTTCCAGATAGGCTGGTTCGGCAGTCAGCGTACTTTCACCTTTGAAGTACAAAAGTCTGAGGAGGATGCCCACGACGCCATCATCAGTCAACACACCGACGAACTGCAAAAACAGGCGGCACAGAATGCTGCCGTCGCAGCCATACCACTCTCACAGCGCATTGAAGAAATGGTGTGCCAGCATAACATGTTCCTGCAAAAGAACCTCAAAGTGTCCGACATTGCCAGTGCCCTCAACACCAACCGGCTCTATGTGTCACAGGCAATCAACGACGACATGCACATGTCATTCTCCGAATACATCAACCATAAGCGCATCAGTTATGCCATTCAACTGATGCAGAACAATCCACAGCTCAATATGACCGAAGTTGCAGCAGCATCAGGTTTCTCCACCGACAATTCGTTCTACCGTAACTTCAAGGCTTTCACAGGCAAGACACCAAAGGAGGCGACACAAAGCAAGTGAGCCTGTTGTTCGCATTCAGTTGTCTCCGTTGGCTGCGGCAAACGATTGTCAGCAGATGAATCCGCTGACACAGAGGCAACCATGTGGAAAACACATGAAACCTTTATGTCGATGCCAACGCATGACAAGCACCACCAGTCAGCGCAAAGGCATGCCGCCATTCATGGGGCCAATCCATCAGTCCGTTTGTTTCTGGCCAAGCAGGTTGAGTGTAGCGGTGGAATCAAGTGCGCAGATGCTTGCTGCGAGGTTGTTGAGGTTGTGGAAGCGGCCATAGTCTGATGTGCCCTGCAAGTCTTCCTTCCATGGGCTGAGAATCAAGAGGGTGCCAGCAGCGCAAGCTTCGAAACGCGAGCGCTCGGGTTTCCAGTAACTGCCAATTGGCTCCGTCTGCAAATGGATGAGGTGATGGTGTTGCTGCAAGCATTCGTTTTTTATTCGCTTTTCACATTCGCTTATGCCTGGAGTGACAAGCACATCACCACGCTCCGCCCTATCCATCAAGCGTTGGTGTTCGTTCTGCCAATAGAGTGTCTGTTCTGTTGGTATTAAGTCCCCACATGCATTTATTGCTTCCGTGGTTGCCCCCTGTGCGGCAGGCGTTAGCCTGTCGTCTGCCATCCTTCTGTGGAAAAACACCTGCACCTTCTCCGGATGCCGCAACAGCATAAAATTGCCGAATGCCCCATAGCGCACACCATTGACTTCAAGGCAGAGGGCACGCTGCATCAGCCCTGGCCGCATGTGTCTGACGAGCCAGCGGAAGGGGTTTGCTTCCAGGTATGCCTTCCAGTTAGCCAGTTGACCGTCGCGCATGAGGATGCGGTCGTTGTAGCCCTCTTCGAACACAGTCCCCTGCCCCCACGCACGGCTTACGCCACCCTTGAATGCCCCGATGACATTGCCCAGGTACTTGTTTGGCGGCAGAGGTGCGCTGATGCGTATAATGAGATGGATGTGGTCGGGCATGATGCATGCCTTCCATATCTCTACCATAGGATAGTTGGCATACATCTTAGGCAGTTCCTCACGCAGCAACGCCTCACCTAAAGGCGAAAGCTCAACAGCAGGATAGTCACTGTCGCCGGGATGTGCATTGATGCTACCGCTGACTGAACCAAGGAGCGGCCTGCGACCTTCCACTGCGATGGTGACAAGATAAGTCCCCACACCGTTGTACTGATGTGAACGACAACGGCGATTCCCGTTGTGCTCCGTAGCATATCGCCACCCTATATTGTTGATGTATTTCGGTTTTTTGTCTGTCAATGTCAGTCCGTTTTTGCCTTCGATGCAATTAACACAGCGCAAATATAGCAATAAAAAATCTTATCCGTATCACTTTACCGTCATCTTTTCATGTCTGGCACCCGTTATTTGCCTGTCGTCACACAAAACAAAGGCTAACCCCACCAATGCGCTGAGGTTAGCCTTTTGTTTGTTCGACTATTATGTCTCTTGCTATGTCTCTTTACTTCGTGTTGTAAAGGATGAAGTTGGCAACTCCCGACACATCAGTCACATCGATGTCGCCATCGCCATTGATGTCGGCTGCCGAAGCGTCAAACGGTTCTGGGTCGTTTCCGAGGATGTAGGAAGCAATGACACTGATGTCGCTGACATCGACTGCATTGTCGCCATTGGCATCACCTGAGCCACCCGCACCACCTTCTGGGGTAATAACGCCATCACTGACAGTGTAATTGATGTTGTCGGCAGTGTCGTTGCCTTCGCTGAGTGACACTTCGATAGCATTGGCCAGAGTGCAACCGGCAACATCAGGAACAACCACATAGTCGCCGAAAGGAAGGTTCTCAAACTTGAAGTCGCCATTGGCATCAGTCTTTGTGACAGCGATGATGTCGCCAGTCATCTTGTCCTTGAGCAGGATGCTGTTGCCCTCTGCCTGTGGAGCTACCATGCGGAGTGAAGCCGCCTTTGGTTCGGTTGCCACATGTCCGCTGACGGTGCCAGTACCCGTTGTCGCAGCAGGAACTGGGATGAGCTGGATGTTGTAAACAGTGTCCTCTCTGAACCAGAATTCTTCTGCATAAGTCTTGACATTGGTACGGACTACAACAGCATTTTCCCATGTATCAGCATTAGGGAAATAAGTGTCAACTGCACCGTCAGCAGAAGCTTTCAGATAGTATTCACCTGTGAGCAGACCGGTCTCGCCCCATTCATTTGCTTCCAGTGGAGTAGCCTCCATCTCGCCGCTCAGGTTCCAGCGATATGCAACAATCTTTGCGTCGCTGACTGTGTCGTTGCCAAGGAAAGCAGTTGCGCGCATTGCCTCTGGATAGTTCTGAATGCTGAGAGGACGGAAAGGAGAATTGAAACCGTCTTCATCGTTGATGTCAATATAATCGAAGTACTGGTTGAGGGTCACGATTGGGCTCTGGTATGTCACCTCCAAGTATTCAGGCATAAAGTCCATTTGGAGTGCATATTGTCCTGGTTGTTTCTCAACGGCAGTGAAGTCAACATCAACATATGAACCAAGTTCATAGTCGTAGTATTTCAGTGCCAGTTGGTTCTGTGGGTCAGTAAGCACATATTCAGTGTTGATGATTGCACCGTCATGGTTGACATAGACAGGTTTGCCGACAAGAGGGAGCCGCACAATATGGCAGTTGAAATTATAAAAGAAGTTGCAGTGTTCACCATCGCCTTTCACTTCGCAAATGATTTCATGGCCGATGTCTTCCTTCGTGATTTTATAGTTGCCACGAGCAGTTGGAGTGACTTCCGTCTTCTCGCCTGTCCAAGGATTGTAGCGATACCACTTCATTGTGAAGATGTCGCCAGCATAGTCTGCGTCATCGACATCGGTGCAGTAATAATTGTAGTCGTAACGGTCTTTATAGACACGGAAGTAAACAGTAGGTCGATGAATAATTTCACCTTCGAATGGGTCGTTCCATTGTGAACCAGCGGTGTAAGCACCAGTGATATAAGTGTTGCAATAGCCGATGGCATTGAGTTTCACCACATTTGACACATAGCCTTCCATCGGGCCTTTTGCCACCCTAAGGCGGTAGTCACCCGGCTCGGTGACAGTGCGGTTGTAGTAGTTGAATGAGTCAACCACCGCCCACTTGCCATTGTCCTTCATTTCGAGCACAAGGCGGTTTTCACGGTCGTAATTGTAGGACGCACCTTGAAGCAGCAGCTCATACTCCACTCCGCTGAGGTTATAGTTCAATGCACCGTAACGGACATACAGTCCGCTGAATGTCTTCTCAGGAGCTGTCGGGAACTGACTTTCGTCCAGCACACCCTTGCATCCGGGAACCACATCAACCGAAGGCATCGGCTGTGCATTTGCAGACACTGACAGCATTAAAGCAACTGCTGCGGACAGCAGCATACGAATTGAGATTGATTTTTTCATTGATTAATGTAATTAATGTATTTATGGTTATTATCTGTCGTCACACATCAAGCAGATGCAAAGATATTATTTATATATAAGGTATGCGAAGAAATAAGCGTCTTTTGCGCTAACAAAGCGTACATATTTACTACCATATCATGCAATCCACTGATACTCTGCGACCAAAAAGTCACTGCTGCATTAGGTCAATTCACGATAATTCAGTAATTTTGCAGCGTATAATCAGTGCAGTACAGCCAAGCAATAAGTTTCAGTATGTTTAAATCAATAATCGGCAGCACCCCGTTCTTCATTTGTCTCTTCTGGTTCATCCAGTATGCGTTGCTCTATCGGAACAGCGACCAGGCAAAGCGTATGTTCACATGGTTTCTCGCCACATGCGTGGTGCTGTACTTCTGTCATATGCTCTACTTCACCGTCGGGTTGTCACACCCGATGGAATGTCTCTGGACTCTATGTTCACTTTCCGTTTATCCACTCTTCTTTGCCTACATCTACCGGCTCACTTCTCGTCCGGTCGATTCCCTTCGGCTGCTCCTGATTCTGTTGCCCGGAGTCGTTGTGGCACTTGCCCGACTGTTGTTCCCTGGCGATGGAGTCACCATAGCCCAGAAGATTCTCAATGCACTCCAAATCGTCCTTGTTGCCATCTATGGGTTCAAGCTTCTGAGGGCGTTCGACAAGGAAGTTGCCGACACCTATGCCGATGTTGAGGGAAGGGACACCACGGCACTGAAACACCTGCTGGCAGCACTGGTCGCCACCTCCGTACTCTCCGTTGTTGCCAACTTCATAGGCAAGCAGTATTTTGCCAACAGCGACATGGCACTCCTCATTGTCATGATTGCCTTTTCGGTAATGCTCTATTCCATCTGCTACATCTGCTATACGCGCAAGTTCACTGTCGAGCAGCTAATCGACGAAGCTGGCACCAGCGAAGATGAAGAAATGGCAGAAGTCGATGGTTCAATGAGCAACATCGGACAAAGAATCGAACACCTGATGGTCGATGAACAATATTTTCTTATCAAAAACCTGAAAATAAGTGATGTGGCAAAGGAACTCGGACTGTGTCGCACCTACATTTCCAACTACATCAACCAGGAACACGGATGCAGTTTTTCTGACTATATCAACTCGATGCGCATAGAATACGCGAAGAACCTACTGCAAAACACAGAAGGCACAAAACAAATCATCATTGCTGAAAGTGCAGGTTTTTCGAGCGAGCAGTCTTTCTATCGCAACTTCCGAAAGTTCACGGGTATGACTCCTGCCGAGTGGATGAAGAAATAAGTAATGTTCTGGTTATTTGCCAGTTGTCGAACAAACAAAAGGCTAACCCCACCAATGCGCTGGGGTTAGCCTTTTGTTTGTTCATGCTTATTAAATCATATCCCCCAAAATCTTTCCCAGCAATGTATCTCTGTATGTGCGGAAGATGTTAAGGTTTACATCAGCATATTCATGTAAACTTTCAAGAAATTCCAGTTCAAATACAAGACGCGGGGCAGTATCTTCGGTTTCTGGATGAATCTCCGCTTTGTTGCCTATTCTTGCGATTCGTATAAGATAGAGGTCACGAACGCCCTTGCCTTTGATATAAGGCATGAAGTAATACAATTTATTCAATGCAACAGTCGAAGGAAACGATTTTGTTTTACCTGTATAGTAAATCTTTACTGGTTCACTATCCAAGAAATATTTTTCATTGTCCTTCTTCACAAGTCCTATTAGCAGATGCTTTGTATAATCCAAAGTATAAACCTTCTTTGGTTTGTTCACCACAAGCTCTTTATTCTCCTCTGCGAACAAATCAAGCGAAAGCATCGGCTGAGCATCACGTTGAATGTGAATAGGACGCGTTGACATCGGTTCCTCGTCATACATGAATCTGTACAAACTCTTTCCTACTTCTGCAACTACACCACAAACCAAAGCATTTCCCATTAAGAAAGCTCTACGACCGTCGCTGACATCTGGATGGCAAGTGTGATTGTCGGGAAACATATTCAAGCGTTCCAATTCTATCGGAATCAATCGGCGATAGCGTCCAGATGGAGTTTTTACTACATGCTTGAAACGAGAGGCAGAAGGACCGCCCTCCCCTGTAATGATTGTTCTTGAAGGATTTTCGGGCAAATCAGGGAATGCCATACCACCTTCAGAGAAAATGTATTCATAACCATCTTTAGAAACTCTATTTATTTTCTTTGGACCTTTCTCGTATTGCCACTTTGGTAGTTCTTCGTCACCAATGAAAAATTCCTCTGGCACTAAGTTTTCATCTACGAGATTACAGCCAAGAGTCATTTTTGTGCCCTCGTAAACAGGAATCGTATCGACCGAATATACATAACGATTTCTCATGATTCCTGCATCACCGAAAGGACTTGAAGTACCTTCTTTGTTAGTTTTGTTGAAATTGTCTGAAACCTCTTTGATTGACCCCTCAATTTCAAAGTCAGATACAGATTTATGTTTCATTTGAAAAGGGAAAACTTTCGCCATTACTCCATCATAGAGTACCCAATCATCCAGTTCCTCAATTTTATTGTAAATTGCTGACTTTTCTCTATAACCAACAATATATGTTCTTCTTCTGCGCTGTGGCATACCATAATCAGCAGCGTTAATCACACGCCATTCTACAGTATAACCCAAATCTGCTAGCGATGCTAAGATGATAGCAAAGTCACGCCCTCTCTGCTTTGCAGGTGAACCAAGCAAACGATCTACATTTTCAAAGAAAATATAGTTTGGACGGTTATCTCCTTTTTCGTTCAGAATTCGATAGATTTGCCACCAAAGCACGCCCTTCTTTCCTTCTATGCCACCTGAGCGACTGAGAGAAGCAGCTACGGAATAATCCTGACATGGGAAGCCACCAACCAACAAATCATGGTTAGGAATATCTTTTGTCTGCACAAGGTTTATGTCAGTGTTTGAATGTCCCTTTGATCCGAATCTTGCTTTATACACAAGAGAAGCATCTTGCCTTGTAGTTGAAGGTTCCCATTGATTATTCCAGATTGTTTCATAAGCATCTGATGCGCCCTCTAATCCTATACGGAATCCCCCAACCCCGGCAAACAACTCTACTACTTTGATTTTATGTCGTTGTTTCTTAGCCATAATTAACTTAACCCGTTTTCTAATTCAACTGAGTCTTTAATAATGTCCTTTACATAGTTTGCATTGAACCAGTAACATAACTGGTCAGCAGTCTTCTCACCTGTGACAGGGCTTACATCCTTAAACTTACTAAGCTGTCCTTTGGGACGAACATGAAATTTCTTGTCATCCCCAATCTTCCAGAACTGACCAACTTTTATATTATCCGCTTGTACTTGGCGCTTTATATCTGTCCAATACTCACGGGCTAATTCCAAATCTTCCTGTGGCATTGTCCAGAAGAATACTCTTTCAAGTTCGTAACTATCTTCAAGCTTATATAAGTATTTACCTTTTGCTTTTCGTTCAGCATTCTTCTCCTTTAGCCAGTTACGATAGACCCTCACATTGATTGGATGACCAGTGTTTCGATAGACTACAAACATAAAACGATTTGAGAATATTTCATAAAGTCTTGAATCTTCCCATTCATCGCATTCGAAAACCTCCTGCCAATCTATGTTTTCAAAGGACATGGCTTGTTCGATTCTTCCATTTTGTTCAACACGGATGGCTTTCAGCATTATACCAGACTTTTCAAATTCTTCTGATTTGTTGACATTACTCACCAAGCCCTTTCCGGCAATCGCATTTGAAGAATCAAAGTATTTGTCTTTACCGAAGGATGGCTTTTGCCTCATCTTCTTAAATATCTGGAAACTATTCAACCCATAGTACCTGCCAAAGCGTGAAAGCAAAATATTTTCAAATGAACTTTTTTTGAGTTCCTTAACGCTAACAAGCTGTTTGTTCAGGTCAATATCATCGAAGTTGCAGATAGCAGGCTGGCCACTATCCAACACATATTTGAGTACAGTTCGCATGTAAGCAGGTTTAAGGCTGAATGCACGTCCCTTTGCTTTAATTTCGGAAAATGGCTGAGTTCTTAAAGCATCCCCCTTTTGTCCTTTTCTGCAAGCACCCAAATAAACTGTATCTCCTTCCGAAAGATTGTGTGCTTGACCAGCCCTAATCTTATTGACTATCGTTTCGTAATCTCGCCTTATGATTATCAAATCTTTTTCAGGTAACTTCCAAAGCACACTGAACAAAAATTTAGCATCAAGCAAGTTTGTTCCCTTCTTGTAGAGATAGAACAACAAGAGCATGACAAGGCACTTCTGATAGAAATGAGATGTCTCAAAACTCTCGTTTACAACTTCCATGTAATTAATCATGCCACACACTAATCGTTCTTTGATAAGATACTCCTCGCGTATGCCATTTCTCAATCCTGTACATTTCAGTTCCATCCCGGCTTCTGCAAAATCAGCTTCGGGATTATTATTAATTGGATATTTGAAATAGAGATATTCAACCAACTTTCCCAACTTTCCTTTGTCGCCAGCAGGGAGGTGAAGTATTTCCTCTTCATTCGCGAACTCTCGCAAGCAATGGTCAATCAGACCTGCACTATACTTAAATATGGACACTCGGTCCGTTCTATCAAAATTAGCAGCCATTTTATTGATTTTTTGTTTGTTGCCAATAAACAAGCCAATGTTCATCTATGCCCCATTCACATTAGACTGTTCAAGATTAGATGGAAAAAGCCAGCAACTCTTGCTCATTGTCTATCCATCATCTTGTTTTGCAGATTGAAATGTCGCTTGCTCCGACCGAAGTGGGTACAACATACCAAATCACATGCAAAAATACTAAAAATTCAGCACAAGCATGCACAATTCGGCAACAATAGCCACATTTTTATTGATTTCTGGCCAATCAGTGCCATTTGTAGATGTTGCGAACGCATTTTGCAGGTAGCGACGAAATCCCTGTTGTTACAATTTCAGGGTGAACCGTGTCGAAGCGTTGCATCCAACATTTTCCTTAAACTCACACAAACCATAATTTGGGGTACCTTCCTCAGTTGAGATGCCGATATCAATGCACTTGATGTCGGTCGAACTGTGGTAGTACTCAAACACTTTGTATGAGAGGAAATTCATGGAGTGCAACTGCGGATAGTCGGGGATGTCGCCCCAGTAAATCACCTGGACGGTGTCCTTCGATGTGTGGAATATCTGTGCTGCGGCAATGTCAGTGCCCTCGGCATTCGTCACGATGAAGAAGTCGGCAGGGATGACCTTGATGGTGTCAATCACCTGTTGCAGACTCATTCTCAGCGGATGCCCGCGGCGAATGTGGTTAGTCTGTATGACGCGGTAGGCACGCTCCACATCGCTGTCGCTGCTGCTGTCGAGTTTCTCAAAACAGAGGTCAAGCGAAAGGGCAGTACGGAGTTTGTTGCGAGTCTTGCTGTCCACCAGTTCCTCATAGTGGTCAAACTGCGCAAGGTCGAAATGATGGTTGTAGTCGATGCTCTCAATCGTCGCCCCGGCACTCATCAGCGCACGGAAAGTCTTGGCATTGTCGAGTTCGTCGTAGAGCGGCGGAGCCAGTGTGATGCGCAGACTTTTTCCGATGGAACCGGCATATTCTTTCAGTTTCAGGCAAGCCTCATCGTAGTACTGGAGCGGTACGGCAGTGTTGAAACTGAACCCGCCATAGGATGCCGAGAACGGCGACTTCAACATGTCGTCGGTCTCACCTAAAATGATGCCCAGACGGATTTTGTTGTTCAGGAATATCAGATAATGCACATCCAGACACTTTGCCCTGTTCAACTCAGAAAACTCCACACTGTTGAACATGCTGAATGGATGAGGAAACAGGTCCCCATACTCCTTTGCCGTGATGCGCTTTACTTCCATACCGTTACCGTTTTGTCTTCGTCAGTTCATTTGCATTATCAGATGGCAAAGGTAAGAATTAAAACGGAGAAAGGCAAAACTTCACACCGATTTTTTGTGCATACGAAGCAATTTCATCGACATGCCCCGCACAAGGATTGCCACACGAGCGCTCATGTTTTCCTTCACGAGCGCTCATAAATGGTCAATCGAGCGTACGATAATTAGAAAAGGTGTACACCTTCCTGCAAAAAGGTGTACAGCAAACGGCAGAAAGGTGTACACCAAAATTCAAGAAGGTGTACACCTTTTTCAATCTATGAGCGCTCGTGAAGGAAAATACGAGCGCTCGTAAAGGAAAACATGAATGCTCGCGAGGGAAAAATAGAAAAAGGCGCCACCGCAGGTGTCATCAGTCATTTTAACCCGAATCGTTCATTAGCGTTATGATGACCGAATGACTGAATGTCATGAGGTTTGCGACAACTCGGTGTTTATGCCGACAAAGGAGTTTTTGAGCAGATGTATTGTTGATTTGAGGACGCAATGGGGTTCCATTGTAACTGAAAAGCGACAAGACAGATGACAAAAAGAAGGCTTGTTAGCGTGTAACAGTCTAATGGACGATTTGGGTTTAA
>JAGHSZ010000039.1 GCA_018065565.1 Candidatus Colivivens caballi | reverse complement strand
TTCAAAACTCCTTTGTCGGCATAAACGCCGAGTTGTCGCAAACCTCATGACATTCAGTCATTCGGTCATCATAACGCTAATGAACGATTTGGGTTAAAAGTGAAAAAAAGATAAACGAGGTTTATTGGTTCACGCAGATTGCGCAGATTTCACGGAGTGAACGGATTTCCTTTTATTCTGCGAATTCTGCGTGAAATTATTGACATCAGCACTCAGTGCCCTCTCCATGTGCCGAAGGCGCACTCTGTGAAAAGGTTTGGTAACAAAGAGCAAAAAGAAAACCTTCTCTGTGTTGATTGATAAGAATGCTCAATATCTACTCAGAACCTACGGGTATCTAAACGCCGAGTCGTCGCAAACCTCATGACATTCAGTCATTCGGTCGTGCAAGTTGAGCTTGCGAAAGTTGCGTTCTTTTACCTTACCCACTGTTCTGGGTTGAGGCGTGCGCTTTCGTTTCGGAGCTGGAAGTGGAGGGTGATTTTGCCATCGGCATCTGTGCCTACCTTGCCGAGAGTCTGTCGGGTGGTGACCTTCATGCCCTGGCTCACTGAGACGGATGACAGTCCGGAATAGACGGAGATGTAGCTGCCGTGACGCACCATGACGATGTAGGTGGCGCCATACTGATAGACTGATGAGACGGTGCCGTCGAACACTGAGCGTGCCATTGCGCCTTGCTGTCCGCGTATGTCGATACCCTTGTTTTCGAGTGTTACATTTTTCAGTCCGCTGACATTGTAGCGTCCGTAGTGGCCGACAATGCTGTATGAACCAGTGATTGGCATTGGCAGACGGCCCTTGTTGTTGGCGAAGTTGCTGCTCAGACGGGCATCGTTCTTGCTGGCATCGCTTGCTGTGACAGGCTGGGTTGGTGTAGGTTTGCTGGCTGCCTTGGCATTCGCCTTGGCTTCGGCGCGTTCTGCCTTTTCAGCCACCTTGGTCTCTTTCTCGGCGGTCTTCACTTCGCGTTCTGCATTTTTGGCTTCCTGTGCTGCGGCATCGGCGCGTTCCTTTGCCAGTCGTTTTTCTTCTTCGGTCTTGGCTGCCTTGGCTTCGGCATCGGCGTGCTCCTTTGCCAGTCGGGCTTCTTCGGCTTTGCGTCGTGCTTCTTCCTCACGGCGCCGTGCTTCTTCGGCTTTGCGCTTGGCTTCTTCCTTCTTGCGTGCTTCCTCGGCTGCTTTGCGTCGTGCTTCTTCTTCTGCCTTTCGCTTTGCAGCGGCGATTTCCTGCTGTATGAGTCGGTCGATCTGTGCGTCGATGTCGGCTTCGCGTCGCTTGTATTCTTCAATCTGGCGCTGAACGACGCCGAGGTTGCGGTTGAGGTACTGCACCTTCTGCTGGCAGTTGGTCTTCATGGTCTCGAGGCTCTGCTGCTTGCGCTGCATTTCGACTCGGTTTTGTTCCATGAGCTGGCGCGACATTTCGAGTTTTTCCTCTTTCACTTCCATCTCTTTCTGTTTGAGCTTGATCATCTCGCCCTGTGCTTTGAGGTAGGATGAGTATTCGCGTATGTAGCGCATTCGGCGGAGTATCTGGGAGAGGTTGTCGGCTGAGAAGATGAACATGAGTTTCTCCTGTACCGACTTGTGCTTCTGCATGTAAATCATGGTCTTGGCATACTTTGCCTTCTTGTCTTTGAGTTCAGCTTTGAGTTGTGAAATCTGCGATTTGAGGGTGTCAATCTGTATGCTGAGGCGCTGGATGGCGCGGTTCATGCTGTCGATGGACTGTACCTGCTTGCTGATGCGGTTGTCGATGATGAGCACGCTGTCGAGGTTGGCCTTGATGTTGCGGTTGATGGCCTGAATCTGCTGCTGCGACTGCTGTCGCTTGCGCTGTGTGGCAATCTGCTCGTTTTTGAGCTGGGTCTTCTTGTCGGGAGTCTTTGCCTTGGTGTTCTTCGATGTGGACTTCTTGGATGATGTGGCTGCCTTCTTTGTGGTTGACGACTTGGAGGCAGCGGGCTTCTTGGTGGTTGTCGTGCGTTTTTGTGCATAGACAACTGACGACGAGAAGTCCGTCGGCGATGCAACAGTCAGTATCTGAATGGCGATAAAGAGCATCATCGCCTTCATGATGAATGATATGCGTGGTTGTACAGTCATTTTCTTTGCTTTATCGGTTGCCGAGCAACTTGAATATCTTTTCAGCACTTACCTTTGTGTATTTGGATGATGGCTTGGTGGCTTCGATGTCGTCGGTGGTGGCTTTCATCGAACTGAGCGACAGTGCCAGTGATGCTTTGCGCTTTTCGGCGGTGAACTTCATTGTCATCTCTGACGGGAACTGCCGCTGGTTGAAGTTGACGAACTTGTCGTAGTCGAACGAGAAGTCGTAGCGGTTGTCCTTTGGGTTGTTGATGTGTGCTTTCAGGAGTTTGTTGTCCTTATAGTCGGATGTGAACTGATAGTGGAGCAAGCGGTCCTGATAGTCGAGGTTGACATCGCTGGCTGAGAGTGTGGTGTATGTGAACTGGCTGGCATCGGCTTTGCCTTTGCTGCCTGGCACAAACAGTTCGTTCCAGAAGAGTGATTGCAGTGTGTTGAAGTCAACATTTGCCATTTGCAGGAAGCTGATGTCGGTGTAGGGTACATCGATGTACTGCTTGTTGATGCGGTCAACGATGAGGACGCGCTTTGGTGTGAACTCCATCCGTCCCACCTCCATGAGTCCGAGGATGGGGTCGATGAGTGTGAGCTGGATGATTTCGTCCTTCTTCATTTTGAGCGACCCGGAGGTGCTGATGTCGTTGCCTTCGGCATTGACTGTCACTTTCACTTTTGCTGTCAGGCCTTTTGCTGTGTCGTAGTGGCGTGAGAGGGCTGCCAGGTGGTCATCGACCGAGAATGTTGTTGTGGCTGTGGGTGCTGGTGTGGGTGTCACTGCCTTGCGTGATGTCGAGCATGAAACGGCAAGGATGGCAGTGAGGCAGAGTGCCAGCAGGTTGATGTATGACTTAGTATGCATAGTACTTACGCTTTTTGAGTTTCTTCTGTATGAGGGCGGTGCTGTTGCCAAGGTCGGCCGACACTTGCCAGAAATCGACTGCGCGGTCAACATATCCGTTCTTGTAATAGATGTCGCCTGCATGTTCGATGATGTTGGCATCGCGTTCCTCGATGTTGGCACCCATCACATTGAGTGCGCTGTCGATATATGTTTTTGCCTCGTCGTACTTCTTTTGCTGGAACAGTATCCATGCGTAGGTGTCGAGGTATGTGTAGTTGTCGGGTTCTTTTTTCAGTGAGCGCAGACTCATCTCGGCTGCCTGGTCGAGTCGCTTGCCTTCGAGCGAGAGGTAGTAGGCGTAGTTGTTGAGCACCAGTGCGTCGTCGGGACGATAGAGCAGGCATGAGTCGTAGGCCTCGTATGCCTTGCGCATGTTGCCCAGGTCGTGGTAGGAGTCGCCGATGAGTGCGTAGAAATTGGTGATGAGGTTGATGTCGGTCTCGGCGGTGACATGGTCGAGTCCCTTGCGGAATGTGTCGATTGCCTGCTGTGCGCTGTCGGTCTGGAAGTAGGCTATGCCAAGGTAGTAGTAGAACACGGGGTCGTTGGTGCCATAGTCAACTGCCGACTTGCACAGGCGCTTGATGCTGGCTGTGTCGGATGCTTCGACTGCGTATGACACCAGTTGCATTCGTGCCATTTCTGCCTCGGGGTCGATGGCGAGCATCTGGTTGAGCACTGGTCGCACCTCGTCGGCAGGCATGTTCTTTGAAATCATGTAGCGAATGCAGAGGTCGGTCAGTTGGGTGTCGGTCTGTGGCATTGCCAGCACCTTCTTGAAGATGCCGAGCAACTGTGTTGAGTCTTTGTTCTCGTTGAGGTTCTGCATGACCAGTGTGGTGAGGAAGCGCACGCGGGTCTCTTGGTCGAGTCGTGGGTTGACACTGACTTTCTCGATGTAAGTCTGGTAGAGCGAGTCTTGCTTTGTCTCGGTGTAGTAGTTGAGCAGTGATGCCATCAGATAGACATTGGTGGAGTCCTGTGCCTTGACGCGGTCATAGATTTTGATGGCCTTGTCGGGCTCACTGTTGTTGAGATGCAGGTCGGCCATCAGCACCTGGTAGCGCAGGTCGTTGGGGTATTCATCGACCAGCGACTGTATCTCCTTGAAGGCATTGTCCTTGTCGTCCATCTGCACGAAGATGCGGTATTTCTCCATGCTCAGTGCCTCGCTCTTGCCTTCCTTGGTTTCGAGTCGGTCGAGTATCTTCACAACATTTGGATAGTCCTGTTTCTGCTTGTACAGTCCTTCGAGCATCAGCAGCACTTCGCCGTTGGTCGGGAACTGCTTCGACATTCGTTCAAGCACCTCGATGGCCTCGTTGGTCTTTCCCTGACGGGCATAGATGTCAACAAGCGACTGCTGATACCAGAAGTTTGACGGTACTTCGTCAACTGCCTTGCGCAGCAGGTCGGTGGCAACACTGTCGTTTCGCATGAACTGATACATGTCGGACAAATGAAACTTGGATGCAGCCAAGTTTGGGTCGAGTTGCAGACTGTGCTGAAACATCTGAAAGGCAGCGGTCGGGTTGTCAAGTTGCAACTGGCGCATTGCTTCCAGATAGAACTGCTCTGCCTTGTTCTGCTGTGCACTGACAGTGGTGCAGAGGGTGAACAGCAATATGATGATGTGCAATTTTCTCATAATGATGATGGGAGTGATAGGGCTGATGGGGCCGATGGGGCTAATAGGGCTAATGGGAGTGATGGGACTAATAGGGCCAATAAGAAACTATTTGCCAGTATGTCCAAAGCCGCCGGCACCGCGTTCGGTTGTGTCGAGTTCTTCGACGGCGTTCCATTCCACTTGCTCGTGACTGGCTACGACCATCTGCGCAATGCGTTCTCCATCGTTGATGACAAATGGCTCCTGTGAGAGGTTGATGAGGATCACGCCCACCTCGCCGCGATAGTCGGCATCGATTGTCCCTGGTGAATTGAGCACTGTGATGCCTTTCTTTATTGCCAGACCGCTGCGTGGACGGACCTGTGCCTCATAGCCGACAGGCAGGGAGATGAACAGGCCGGTGGGAATCAGGCGGCGTTCCATCGGCATCAGAGTGACGGATTCATCGAGGTTTGCACGCAGGTCCATGCCAGCCGACGCAATGGTTTCGTAGGCAGGCAGTTGGTGGTGTGAGTGGTTGATGATATTTACCTTGAGCATGACTTATTGATATTATCTGTATTTGTGGGGAAAGAACAGCATACCCCATTAACTGTTACTACATAGACAATTTGGTGCAAAGGTACAAAATAATTGGGAATTAGGAATTAGGAAATCGGAATTATTTTTGTAACTTTGCGGGCAATTAAGGTTTAACCCAAATCGGTCATTAGGCTGTTACGCGCTGACAAGCCTTCTTTTCGTCATCTGTAATGTCGCTTCTCGGTTACAATGGAACCCCATTGCGCCCT
>JAGHSZ010000072.1 GCA_018065565.1 Candidatus Colivivens caballi | reverse complement strand
TTTGAGGGCGCAATGGGGTTCCATTGTAACTGAAAAGCGACATTACAGATGACGAAAAGAAGGCTTGTCAGCGCGTAACAGCCTAATGACCGATTTGGGTTAAATAATAACAAAGCAGGATTCACCAACGAGGCAAATCCTGCTTTTGAAAGAATATTTGAACTTCGCAAAATCCACTTTTAAGTAGTCAGAAAGACTTTTTTTAGTAGAGCTTATGGTTTTGTTTTAGAAGCGGAAACCAAATGTGCAGAGCAACTGACTGCGGTCGTTATTGATTTCAGTTGATTTGAGGTCAACATCATCAAATGCATAGAAGTCACCCTTCTGCGACTGGTACTGATATGCAAGGTCGATGTAGCCACCATTGTAACGATAACCTAAACCAACAGTGAAACGGTGTGTGTCCTTCCAGTTAGTGAAGTCAGTCTCGGTAAAGTTGTCAAGGTAGTTGATGGTGTTGTATGCATCTGACTCAAATGGTGATGAGATGTAGTTGTATCCGGCACGAATGCTGAATGATGGAGCAGGCTTGACCTCCATACCTAATTTAAGTGTACTCTGACCTTTCAGATTGTGCTTGATGTATTCGTTCTGTTCACGATAATAGGCACCAAGGTAATCGTCGTGCTGTGAATAGTGAGCTGTGCTCATGTCTGTGTATTCATACTCTGCACCAATTGCGAAATAGTCGCCAATGGTATGACCCAGGCTGAGAGCAAATTTCCAAGGTGTGCGGTAGTTGTACTCCCAAGGGTCAAGATAGAGCGATGATGTGTAATCGAGTCCATTTTTGCTTGCAAGGCATATTTCTGAACCGCAGACATCTTCAAGGCGATACCATGTTGGGGTATGTACTGACACACCGAAACGGAAGTTTGAGTCATCGATAGGACGGCAGATGAAACCGAATTTCAGGTCAACACCGTCGCCACGCTGATCGTAGTAGTTATAAATGTCGTATGCACTTCCATCGAATGCAGTCTCTCCATACAGTGACTCACGATGTGAATCCAGACTGTACACGCCAAGTGTCAATCCAAAGAAGTACTTGTCGAGCACATTGAATGAGAGGTTGGCATCCATCTGTGAATTGTGTCCCTACTGTGCACGCTGATAAGCAGCTGACTGAGCAGGTATGCCAATATAAGGAGGGGAGTCATTTTCCCCATTATAGTTTTCATTCTCATCAATCAGAGAATTTGCATAACTGTCGTTGCTGTTGCTGAGAGTAACGGATTGATACGCAAGTGAAGACCATTTGTCCCAGTCGATTTCTTCTCTCTCTACACCTGTCTTTGGATCAGTATAGATGTAAAGCGAATTTTTGTAGCACTGGCTTGCGAGGTTCGCAATCTGGAATGTCTGTGAGAAGATGCCATCGAGGTGGTCGATTCCGGTGCTGATGTTCTGTAAGAAGTTTTTGTTCTTGTGATAGTTGAAACCAAAGTTCACATAGTTGAGTGTACCTTCGTCAACAGGCAGAGCCACAACAACTCCGGCATTGTCAATCGAAGCGCGTGTGCCGTCGTGTCCGAGAACACCATCGTCGGCAAAGACACCACTGAGAGTGAAAGCGGCTTCGCTCTTGCGATACATTGCAGTACCAGCAGGGTTAGTTCCCATCACTGACACATCGCCACCAAGTGCGCTGAGTGCGCCACCCATTCCGACATATCGTGCAGTACCATTGAGGTCACTTGAAGCAATGTTGTAGGCATCATAGGAGTTCTGAGCGACTGCTGTTGTAGCAGAAGCAATCATCATCGAAAACAAAAATATCTTATTCATTGTAGTTTTTTTGTAATTTAGTTGTTTACGTGGGTTCTATAAATTCATTTGTTTATTCTAACCCATTGTATTGATCTTTTATTGTAACGGTGAATTTTTAGAACTCACCTTAATATATTGGTTGTTTTGAGGTTAGAGATTAGCATCCTCTCAACTATAAGCTCTCAACTATAAGTTTTAAGCTCTAAACTCTAAACTCTCAGCTCTCATCAAGATTAGCTTATCGACGGCCACCGCCACGACTTGCGCCACCTCCGATACCGCCACCGCGTGCACCACCACCGATGCCGCCACCGCCACCAAATCCACCTGAACTGCGGCTTGGTGCTGCACTTGGAGTATATGAGCGTGATGGAGTGGTTGGACGCTCAACAGTTGTCGTACGCTGAGGAGTTGTATTGCGGTCTTCCGCAGCAGAACGCTGATTTACTGAAACGCGGGTACTGCTCTGACGGTTATATTCGTTGGCGTTGGTACGGTTTGTTGCACTTGTACGATTAGTAGGAGTAACACGGCTTGCATTAGCACTTGTACGCTGATTGTCTCTGCGACCTGCTGCACTAATGCCCTGACGCGACTGGGTGAGTGTGCCCGTACGCTTTTGAAGGTCAGTCGATGCGCTTGTGCGTGGAGTTGTGCGAGCAAGACTGACACCTGTGCTGCGGCTGCTTGTACGAGAGGTGTTGGCTGTTGATGCCAATGCACTTGTGCGGACACCGATGCGCTGTCCAGAGCGTGTTGGAGTGAAGCCACCCTGACGCGGACCAATAATGCGAGGTCCGTGACTTATGGATGATCCGTGCCATACTGGTCCGTAGCCCCATGAAATCCATCCATAATGCGGAGTGTGCCATCCCCAGAGTGGAGAATACCAACTTGCCCATGGTCCCCAGGTATATCCATATCCCCAACCATAATTCCAATAGAATGGGTCGTAATATGAATAATAGAATGGGTCATAATAGAAATCATAGACACCATAGCCATACACGAGGTCCCAATAGTAAGGACTTGAAATGGCAAAGCCGATGCGTGGACTGTGGAAGCGGAGAATTCGACGCGAATATGTATAGTCGAGTTCTGGGTCGTCAAGGTCATACTTGTTGCCTCTTCCCACAGAAGTTACTTCTGCTGCCAATGAGTCCTCCGATTCATCGACACCGCCACCAGTCTGCCAGGCACCGTCATAGTTGCCACGACGGTTGTATTCATCCTCATTGCGACTGTTTGAATTATAGACTTCAATTGTAGGTGCCTCAGACGGAGCAACCGACATGGTATGCTGGTGCTGAGCAGCAACCGATGTGACAGTTGGCTGTTTTGCCTTTTTCTTTGCAGGAGTGAAATAGAGGTCATCATCCTGAGCTGAAACAGTGACAACTGCTGCTAATGCTAATAAACATGTGATTGTGATTCTCTTGTCCATTGCTATACTGTTTTTCTTATTCTTTAATGTTAATTATGCGATGTTATTTATGTGCCATTGCGTTGTGGCATTATTTCATGATGCAAAGTTATGGCTTTCCCAACAAACAAATTAGGGAAAAATCCTATTCGGCAATAGGAATTTCCCTAATTGGTATAAAAAGCGGGGAGGAGATGTGATGAAACTCCGAGTTGATAAGATTTGAGTGCTCATGTATCTTTGTAATCCACCGACTCTAAGGTTACCTCTTGCAAGGCGTGGCCCGCCATTGACACATGAAACGATCCCGGTTTTCAGTTTTATTTGATGAGTATCCCAATCGATCCTAACCCCCGCTGTGATATGTCCTCGTTATTTGTTCATGGGGCAAAGATAATGTTTTTTTCTTATTCGGCAAAGCATTTTCTGTCTTTTTTTACATGCGTAAATACATAATTTATCTTTCGCAAGTTCATGCTCAGTTTACATATCGACCTTGCGGGGCACGAATCCCGTCGCTTTCGTGAATTTCGTGCCCAGTCAAGGGGCATTTGTGAAATTGTCTGCATGGTTTCTTTTTTTTCGCCTTTCGTGTTCAAGAAAACAGTAACCGTTTAATTTTATCGCCTAATTCATATTCAACACAGAGAAGGTTTAGTATTATCTCTTTTGCAAACCTTCTCACAGAGGATGCGCCTTCGGCACATGGAGAGGACGCTGAGTGCTGCTGTCCGCATGGCTCTGTCGAACTCAGTAATGCTACTTGCATTCTCTGTGAACGGGATTAAACACACACCTGGGGGAAAATGATAATCCCGTTACTCTGTGTTAAATAACTGTCCACATGGTTTCGTTTTTTTCGTGCATTTCGTGTTCAAGAAGAATGTGGGTGTTAAAAAACTCACGCAGATAGCGCAGAATTATAGGAAACCGATTGACTCCTTTTAATCTGCGCTTTCTGCGTGAACTTTTCACTTTTCACTTTTCACTTCTCCACACAGAGAAGGTTTACTTTTATCTCTTTTTCAAACCTTTTCATAGAGTGTGCCTATGGCACATGGAGAGGGCGCTGAGTGTGGGTGTCCGCATGGCTCTGTGAACTGGATTAAAGCTTAGAGCTTGAAAGTTAAAAGTTAGAATTTAGAAGTGGGGCGCGCTCTCCACTCTTCACTTTTCACTTTTCACTTGCGAAGCACTACTCTTCACTTTTCACTTTTCACTTTTAATTAGCCCATAGCGACTGGTGGCATCAGCATAACTTTTCACTTTTCACTCTTCACTTTTCACTTGCGTAGCATCACTCTTCACTTTTCACTTGCGTAGCATCACTTTTCACTCTTCTCTTTTCACTTTTCACTCTCTTCAATTGCCCCCAAGGATATAAGAGGCAATCTGACTAATGTCAACGACAGTGATTTCGCCATCGGCATCGAAGTCGGCAGCAACCATGTCGAATGCGTCCGTTGTGTTACCGAGGATGTAGGCAGCAATGGCACTTATGTCTGATACATCGACTGTTGCATCGTTATTGGCATCACCAGGGATGTGCTGAGGTGCAGCACAGAACTGGAAAGTGATGGTTCCGTCGGCATTCTGCGTTATGCCGGTGACTGGCTGATTCAGGTATTCACCCGGCTGAACGAACAGTGCCTGCTTGTTACCTGCGAAACTGGTCACATTTTGTAACCCTGGATAGACATCACCTGCCGCAGAATTAAACAGACTGAGTTCAAGTTCCTTGTTGCCGGATTCAAGGAGCATATATGAATCCAGTGAACCATCAGCAGGGACAATCGTGATGTGCTGGTGCGATGGGTCTGTATTGACAGCGTTGAGTTCCCACAGACGATCGACATAATGTACATGAGTGATGAGAAGTCCTGAGATGTAGCCAAGGCGTTTCAGTCCACGGCCGATGTTGGTGTCCCACCCTTCTGCCTGACGATTCTCAATGATGAAATACTCGTTTGGCGTGTTTGGATTAACCAGTTTGTAACCGACTCCGTCAGTCCGCGTCATTGGTGAGACAGTTATGGTTTGTGCTGAATCGGGAGTGAGAGTCTGCAAGTCGAGCCATCCCATGAATTCCTTTTCATAGGCACTGTAACCACATGGACGGTAGCCGTTGTTGCAATAGCAGCCAGAGTCCATTATGTCCCAATAGTCCAGCCCATAGGCTTCATAGTATGTGTCATAGAAATCAGGAAGTCCAAGTGAGTGACTGAATTCATGGCAGATGACTCCGATACCCTCACATTTACCATTGTAGAGTTCGTTGCTGCTCACATAGTCCTGGTATTTAATGCCGTTGACGGTGTATGGTCCATAAGAATTCTTTGGCCAGATGGTGTTGTCATCGCCATCACCGTTTTGACCACAACCAGCAAACACATCATAGAGCACATCGACCGACCCGTCGCCATTGTTGTCGAACTGCGACCAGCTGATGCCGTGTTCACTTGCCCACTCCTGTGCCTTTATTGTCAGTTCCCGATAGTACGCACCTATATTATAATCGCGCTCGCCTGAATGGTCTGCGCCATAGTAGGCATAATCTTCATCAAGGGTGATTGGACCCATCATCACGAAGTCGGGTGTAAACATGCCGTTGCTCTGGTCACGATAATAGTCGCGTACACTGCCCCAGTTGCCTGTACCACGATAAAGTGTGTCGTATGGGGTTCCATTGAAATGCTTGTCGAAATAGTATCTAACTGAGTCGGGATTGTCAATGTCATCAGAGCATGCACTGACAAACTTCAAGTCGGCAAACTGCACAAGCACTACTGGTATCTTTGGTGAGCCAAGGCTTTTCAGTGGTGCTTTTTGCTGACTGCCGATGCCGTTGGCTGTCGATGCTGGTTTGTTCTTTTCAGCGGCAAGGTATTTGCTCATTTTTGCCTTTTGCACTTCAATCGGTGTACCAGGCATGAAACGGGGCTTGATGTCAGCAAAAGCAGCAATTGACATCAAGGCAAATATAAATAATGTGTATTGTCTAAGCATAGTGTTATTTGTCAGAAGATATTTTGGTTGATGCATTCCACTACATATTCCACCTGCTCGTCGGTCATCGACTGGCTGATTGGCAGACTCAGTTCCTCATTCGACCATCGTTCTGCAACTGGGAATGCAGCGCCTTGCATGTTGAAAGCTGGTTGCTGATGTATGGGATGTGGGTAATGTATTAATGTCTCAACCCCTTGTTCACGGAGGAGTTGTTGCAGATAATTGCGGTTTTTGCAGCGAATGGCATAGATGTGATAGACATGGCTTCCATCTGCGACATACGGAATCAGCTGCACTGCCGGGTGGCATATATGTTCGGCATAGTAGCGGGCAATGTCACGACGGCGCATATTGTCCTTGTCAAGTCGTTTCAGTTTGACACGAAGAACGGCAGCCTGCACCTCGTCCAATCGGCTGTTGACACCGATGACCTCGTGCTCGTATTTCTGCAACGAACCATAGTTGGCTTTCTTTCTGACCATGTCAGCCAGTTCCCTGTCGTTTGTGGTCACAGCACCGGCATCGCCCATCGCACCGAGATTCTTGCCTGGATAGAAACTGAATGCAGCAGCATCACCGTTGTTGCCGGCTCTTCGTCCGAACAGTGAGGCAAGTTCCAGCCCCTTTTGCGAGTTATATATGGCTCCATGTGCCTGACAGGCATCTTCCAGCACTTTCAGCTTATGACGGATGGCAATGTGGTTGATGGCATCCATCTGGCATATCTGACCGTAAAGATGTACAGGCAAAAGCACGCGGGTGCGAGGTGTGAGCACTTTGTTGATTTGGCTCTCATCGATAATTGCAGCATCCAGACGGGGTTCCACCAGCACGGGTTTCATCCCTGCCCTGACAATTGCGAGGACAGTGGCAATAAATGTGTTTGCAGGTACAACCACTTCGTCGCCGTCAGCCCATCCATACATATCTTTCCAACTTTCCAGAACGAGAGTCAAAGCATCAAGACCATTACCAACGCCGACACAGTACTTTGTACCACAGTATTCGGCAAACTCATTTTCAAAAGCCTCGACTTCTGAGCCTTTGATGTACCATCCGCTACGCACTACTCTGCGGACGGCATCAACGACATCGTCACCGAATGTTTCGTTCACGCCTTTCAGGTCTTGGTACTTTACATTCATATATTTATGCCATTTGGAAAAACATGTGTCCTTATGCGCTACTAACCGGCTTTTCGTACTTTCAAAGCCTATGGGCAATCCTTGTTGGACATTGAGCCTTGCGAAACTTGTATTAAGGACTAAAAGAGCGGTAAACGGGGTTCGAACCCGCGACCTTCGGCTTGGGAAGCCAACGCTCTGCCAACTGAGCTATTACCGCATTTCGGTTGCAAATTTAATGAATTATATCGAAACAAGAGAGTTTTTAAGCCATTTTTTTGATGCTTGCACTCGTTTTGACTGCTATACATTATATATTTAACCTAAAAAATGCCCCTGCAACGGGTGCAGAGGCATTCAACAGTATTTAATTTAACTAATGTGACTTTTCTGTTTTTGCTTATTGAAGCGACTATCTAACATCCTGTACGAGACGGATACCAACTCCCCAATAACACAGGGAGGCATCCTCGAAGGCCTCACTTAAAGACATTCCATTCCACTGGAAGAACTGACGATAAGGTTTATTCTTATTATCACCCTCCTCCGTGCAGAGTGTGCTTGACCAGTATATACAAGATTTGTCAGTCTCTTCTATCCAAATGTAATCCCTATATCCAGTGTTTGGCAGGAATACATAACCATTGGCCTCAGCTGTTGCCCAAGCAGCAGCATCGTATGAATCTGCAATAGTAGTGACATCAGTAGGAGCTATGACAAGTCCCGACTTGCCACATACTTTTGTGTATTTGTATTTATAATGGCTAAACAGATAGTTCCATTCTGAATGTGAAAGTGTACGCCATACACCAATCTGTCCGTTTACGGTGAACGATGGGTTCGGAGTTGTTTCAGTTTCATTGGTGAAGATAACATCTCCCTTATTTGCTTTCTCATTAGAGCATGATTCGGCACAAGCGTCAGTAGCATTTTTAGACCAGAAGAAATTGGAAACATGGGATGTATTCCAAGAAGTTGCTATGCTGTATTGGTTGTCCTCCAGTTTGAACTCGCCACCATTGTAATAGAGGTTACCCTTTGAGAAATACACCTTCTTTGTATCGCTGACGCTAAATCCGCTTGGGAGGGCATTTTCTGGTGTTGCGACAATTGAACCGAGGTCAATCACATTGTTTCGTGTGAGGGCAAGAGTTTTGTCCGTGTTCTTCTTGTAGTCACTGCCTGATGTCTTGAATGTGAGTGTGAATCCGCTGTTGAGTGTTGCAGGGAGTACTGCAATGTAGTAGGCGGTGTTGGCAGCCATGTTGCCAGATAGAGTAACTTTATTGGTGCCGTTTGCAGTTATGTTGGCAGTAGGAGTACCATTATTGTAGTCAAGTGTCACTGTACCTGCCAGACTTTCAGTACCTTTACTTTCAAGACTTATTGATGTGCAAGCAAACTGTGGTGTAACCTTTACATAAGCACATACATTCTTGAACTGGAGGGAATAGGCATCATCGCTCTCGCCTATCATCAGCATTGCCTTTGGGTCGGCAGAACCTGCTGTTGCTGTCTGCTCAGCAGGGAGTACAATGTTTTCAAACTGATTGGAAGCATTGCGCTGAACACCGCTCTTGGTGATTTTCTTATAAGGTTCATCTGAGAGATATGCCTTGATGATAGCTTTGTTTTCAGCACTCATCTTCTGAAATGCTGGTACTGATTCAATAAAATCATCTATAGATTTCTCACGATTTTTGGAATGGAAGTCTTCCCAGATGGTATTCAATTCTTGCCAATTGATGCCAATTTTACCAAGGTAATTGTTGTCCACCGTAATATCTTCCTCTTCATAGGTGGAAACTGCGTATGGATAGAGTGCATAGTAAATGTCAGCACCTTCTGCTGCCTTGCCTTCGAATGTACCTGAGGTTGTGCCGAAACCATCGGTGAGCACGAACTCACGGGCCATATTGCCATCATCATCTTTCACTCCGTCGAAGATGGCAATTTTGTCGCCATCCACCCATTTGATGTCAAGATTGTCGATTGCGGCACGTGAAGCACCGCCCTGTCCCTCTTGGGTGGCTGTGAAAATCATGTGCTTGAACTGAGTTGTTTTTTGCTCGTTTACATTCTCAGCGATGTCGTCATTGCTACATGCAGTAAATGCCATTGCGCCTGCCATCAAAGCAAGCGTTGTCTTAATTGTCTTGTTCATATTTTTTTGCTTGTTTGATGGTTACCACTCGAAGGTTTCTTCTTCCAGTTCTTCTGTTTTGACATTTCCTTCAGTACTTGCGCAGATAACGCATGATGCCACTGTCTTTACCACCTTAATTTTAGGTGATTGATAATTTTTTTTCATTTTGATGATTTAGTTTAGTTTTATGGTTAATTAATAATAATGTTTCAAGGCGCAAATATACGAAAATTAAATGATTACCTCCAAAGGTTTTTGTGAAAAAATGTTTATGAATGAAGAAATTAATGTGTTCATCCAACATCTTTTAGTGTGATGAGGGAGATATATAACACCCCGTCAGGAAGATTCACACCACACGAGTACTCTTTTTTCATTTCTATATGCGCTCGTAATTGATGGAATCAATGTGGTGGCTTTTCAGCAGTTCTTGTAGTTTCACCATTATGACGATGCCCCTTTCAAGTGCCGAGTCGCCATGCCATTGTGACCTGTTTGCACATGATTCAAGATCTTCGTTCTGAGCTTTACGCCATTTGCAGACGGGTAGTATCTTTATTGGCAAATCAGATTTTATCGTCGTAAAGTTTGAGGGGCGTAAAGAGAGCCGCTTCTTCCGTTCTTGGGCTGAGAGGTTCTCGACTACACATTCGTTCACCAAATCAATAAAGTCGAATTCATTGCCCAAGTACACCATGAAGTAATGAAGAACTTTCCAGACAATGTACCAGTCGGTTTTTTTGTTTAAGACATACCTTTTTCGCTCTCGGCGGCAATCACATAGTTCAATCAGTACATCAATTATTGTGGCGCCATAAGGTTTTGGGAATAATGCATAATTGAAATTGTAGTTAGGTGTCGGTTCTGCTGGCTGTATGTTGCTTATGCGGTTAAGCAATATGGCCAACTGATTTTTTAGTTCTGCAATAGTTTGGTCTTTTTCTTGGATTTCATGCTCTAATTCCCTCCGTGCTATATCACGACCTTCATTACGGTACCTTTCAGCAAACGCAGCCAGCAAGACTTCTGGTTGAGGAGCCTTGCTTGAAGTGAGTTGCGGGCTGTCTGCCCCGTAATCCCACTGTGGGTCTATGTATTGCTGTGGTGTCACACTATTTTAATTTCTTTTATGGTACACTTGGGTTTGTGGTTTCAACAATTATTGCCATTGATATTTAGTAAATCCAATTCTTTCTGCAATTGTTCTATTGAGATGTCAAGCAAATCGGCAGCCTTTGAGAGTGTGATTATATTTGACACCAACGAACGATACACCAGTCGCTTATAGCGTGAGGTGTGCTGTGGCTTTATCTCGCTCGAATCAATATAGCGTTGGAATTTTTCGTTTTCCTTCTTGTTCATAGTCACGCAGAACCATGTGTATCTGCTATGAGTTATGACATTCAGTTGTTCTGCCTTCTTCATCAACGCTCTGACGCTGATGCCGTATTCAAACTGTACATCCTTCAATTCCCAGCTGGATATCATCTGACGCTTCTGTCCGAATATCTGCTTGAAGGTGTCGGCAGGTATAAGCATTTCGTGTGCAAATACATTACACAGAATCTCGCGTAGTTTCTCGTCAACATCGGCAGGAATGTTCATCACCTTATGCCCCATCTCATGCCAAAGAGTAAATCGGCGTCGCTCTTCGTTGTTATGGTATTTCGGATTTCCACGGGTGCTGTCGCAGTTGTTGATAACTACTACTGGTATGCCTTCAACAACATTGCTGGTTCCGTCGAAGAGTTCAGGGTTTTCGCTCACCTCTATCACCTTTACACCATGCATTTCGAGCACGAGTATTGGCTGTGGTATTGGCCCCATACCAAGACTCCACTTCTCACGCAACATGTCTGCCACTTTCTGTGCTTCTGATTCAGTACGGACAATGATGTCGCTGAAATCGGCATCGAACTGGGGTTCTTCCCCTGCTATGCGTTCTATCTCAACATATTTCTCGATGCGCTGTTGTATTTCAAGTTTTATTCTCTCCTGTTGTTTCTTACCCAGCTTCGACTTCTTTCTGAACTCAAACTTGCTGCAATCAATGTTGACTGTAAACGGACGGTTCAGACTGTCCACGGTAGTATGGAGTGCAGCTGCAATAGTCGCCATGATGGCATCGCTTTCAGGGTACATTACGGCATTTTCGTAGCGCTCAATGGCAGTGGATGATACTGCCTTGAATGCAGGGTTCGATTGTTCCAGTTGTTTCATTTCTTCTACGAGTTCGGCCTGAGATATGCCGCGTATTTTACGCAAGTTTTGCAACCGCCGTGCAAAAGTGTTTCGCTGTTCATTCATTGCTCTCATAATCTTCAATAAGTTTTGACTGGTTATTTCTATTTGTTTTGTTGGCAAATTTAGCGATTTTTCCTGAATATGCCAACATAAGTATGAAAAACTTCTCATCTGTTACTAATTTTTTATCATGTGGGCAATATTTTGCATCATCAAGAAGAATGCCCACATGCAAACATAATCAGTCAGCATTCAACATTGGTATTGTGGTTTGACATTGTTGTTTGGTATTGTTGTCTTATTTTGCATCTTTCCGTTCATGTAGTTTGGTATCGTTGTCTTAATATGTTGCCATGAAGTGTTGTTCTATATTAGTGCGCTGTCACACAGGATTTTGAGTTTTGTCTTTTCGTATTTTAGGTTATTGTCATACCTTTGCATCGTCATCCAGCACATGCTAAGCAGAGGAGGTCCGAAGCAGTCCAACCGTGTGAGGGATGTCCATCCCGACGGCGACCATAGTTGGAGCGGATAAAGCGCGTCAGGGTTTTAGATAAAATGGACAACAATCCACAGACTTTGCTTGATGCCGTAGTGGCACGGGCAGCACAGCCTACCGTGAATGCACAGGTAGCAGTACAAACAAAAGTAGAAGATGCGCACGAACAGATGCGCGAGAGTTTCATGCGTGTAGAGCGTTTCGACCGATTCGTCAGCGAAGGACTGATGTTGGGAGAAGCGAAGGAACTGGTACACCACATTCTGGTGGAGCACGAGACCACCATATTGTTCGGCGACACCGGACTCGGCAAATCGACCCTTGCCATGCAGATGGCTCTGGATGTGGCGGACTTGGGAGAGCGCGTGCTCTATGTCAACTTCGAACTCAGCCAGAAGCAGCTGGCAAAGCGTTTCCCTGACAGAGCCATCCCACCGACACTCTTCATTGCCAGCATCGACTACACGCTGATGCACGATGTGACAGATCAGAGTCTCATACTCGAGGAGATTGAGAAGACGGCTGCGGAATGCGCGACTTCGGTCATCATCATCGACAACCTGACCAACCTCTGCATCAACTCGAAGGAAGGAGGTGAGGCGGGCAATGTGATGCTGCGGCTCATCAGCCTGCGCATGATTCACGACTGGACCATGCTCATACTGGCTCATGTGCCAAAGCGCAAGCCTGGCGACCCTCTGTCGCTCAACGACCTGGCGGGCAGCAAGATTCTGTCGAACTTCGCCGACAATGTGATTGGTCTGAACAAGTCGAAGCTGGGCAAGGACAAGCGATACATCATTCAGCTGAAATACCGCTCCATGCCTATCGAACTGGACTTCCGCAATGTGCAGGAACTGACGCTTGCCAAGACCGATGGCTACCTTCACTTCGACTTCGGTGACTACGGCGAGGAACGCACTCACCTGCCACGCAGCCGCGACGAGAAGGCTGAACTGGAACGCGACATTGTCTGTGAACTGAAAAAGCCTAATGGCAAGTCGTACCGACAGATTGCTGACGAGTTGGGAACGAGCCTCAGCATGGTTGCCCGTGTAGCGAAACATCATAATCTATGTCAGAAACAATCAAAATAGGTGTTCGACTGTTTCAACTTGTTTCATTTCTTTTTTGAAACAAAATAGCACATAATGTATTGTATTTTAATTATTTAAGGTGTTTCAGACTGAAACAGTATGTTTATTTGAAACATGTGTTTTGTTTCAAGGTTGAAACACCTTATCTATTTGTAGCACAGTGGTTTA
>JAGHSZ010000027.1 GCA_018065565.1 Candidatus Colivivens caballi | reverse complement strand
GAGGGCGCAATGGGGTTCCATTGTAACCGAGAAGCGACATTACAGATGACGAAAAGAAGGCTTGTCAGCGCGTAACAGCCTAATGACCGATTTGGGATTATCAATATTTCGCTTAATTGTGATTATTACGGGTGAACCCTCAGCCAGTGCAGTCTTGATTTTGGTTTTCAGTGCAGCAAATGTCTGCCGGCTATATGTCACCTGTCCCACTTTCGTGTTCTTGCCGACCAGTATGCATCCGAGTGTGTCGGCAGCAGTGTTTCCAGGGTGAATCATGATGCCTGTGAAGTGAGGCACACCGACCAGAAACGGCATTTTGGTCTTGAACTTTTGCGATGGTGACATCACTATGCGGTAGTTGCCCTCAGGTATGGCAGTTCCGCCTTTCAGCTTGTCGCTTTGCTTGTTTATGACTTTGTACGGAGGTTCAAGTGTGTTGCAGAAATAGACTCCGTTCACATAGAGCTTACCGATGGTGTATGTTGCTCTACGCGCAATGGTTTGTAGTGTGATATTCATAGTATTAGATTTATCTTTTTGAATTGATGTTCATTTTGGCATTACTTTTTGTTCTGTGCATTCTGCGTTAGTGTTGGTTACAGAAGTTGAGTAGGTGAAACTAAAAAAGGTGTTTATCAGTCTGGTTGGGTTTATGGGTATGTGCATCACTGCACTCAGGCGGTTGTTATTCGTACATTTTCATCATTTTTCGTGTCTCTTTGAGCATTTCGTCGCGCAACGACTGTGGAGTGATTACCATTAGTTCGGAGCCCCACCGCATCAGTGCCTGACGAAAGTCGAGGGTAGGCACGATGTGAAACTGAAATTCCACGAAGTCGTTGCTTCTGCGCACTTCCCGTTGCGACTGATGTAGTGGCAGAGTTCTCAGAAACCGTGCCACAGTGGGCGTAGTGCGGATTTTCACTTGCACAGCATCGTGCTTGTCATAGACGAATGCTCCGTAGGCATATTTGAAATGTCGGCTGGCACTGAATTTCGATGGCATACGGAATGTCATGTCAGTGATTTGCAGGTCGATGATGCGGTCAAGTCCATAAGTTTTCAGTTCACCGTTTTTGTCGTTATGCGCATGTGCCACCATATACCACCGCCGTTCACTGGCACGGAGGCAGTAAGGTTCCACATCCTGCTCATGAGGTGAGTCGCTGCCGAATTTCTGATGAACCATGTGAATCACCATGTTGCTTGACATAGCATCGATGATTTGCATCAGGAATTTGTCGCCCGAAGGGATGCTTTCCAGTATGATACGGTCAGCAAGCGAGTTTCGGCTTGTTACCATACTTTTCAGTGCGATGGAGTCGATGATCCACTGGCGCTTTTCAATCGACGATCCGCTGAGGTAGTAGCAGTTGTTTGAGCGTTCACACTCAATGTCGATGTCGAAAAGTTCCTCTGCCGAATGGCGAACACGCAGAAACGAGCGCTTAGTCATTGGACCTTCTTTTTCAGTGTTGTACGACGAAATTTCCCACCTTCGGTTTATTTCGCTCAGCGTCAGCGGTCCGTCATTTTCAAGTGTCTCTGTCAACCAGATGACACGCATTATCTTTCCTATATTCATTGTTTAATGGTTTGGTGGTTTAGTTTTTTTGTGGGTTTGGGGAGGATATCCTTTCTCTTTCCGTTTGCAAAGTTACTACATATATGTGGCGCAAAGTTGTCGTATGCTTCACTTTTTTTCAAAAAACTTGCTTATGCTTGTATTCAAGGGGATTGCAGTGGGCATTGTTGCCAAAAAAGGGGTGGAAAGTTGAAATTGCTGATATTTTTTAACAAATCCTTTGCCATATCAATTATTTCTTGTACTTTTGCATTCTTGATATAATAGGTATTAGAAGTTTTGCGAAGCTCAGCTCTGAACGACGGAGTAGGGATGAGAGTGCTCTAAACTCAGAACTCTTAGCTCTAACCTCTAAGCTTTAAGCTCTAATGTAGCGAAGCAATTCGTTAACTTTGCAAAAGTTGAATAATGTTTTTATTGACACGATGAAGGAATTTTCAGAATATAAGTTGTTGTCACACATCGAGACTCCTGCCGACCTGCGCAAGCTCAGTGTCGATCAGTTGCCGCTTCTCTGCGAAGAACTACGCACTGACATCATCAAGGAGTTGTCGGTCAATCCAGGCCATCTGGCATCGAGCCTTGGAGTGGTGGAACTCACTGTGGCGCTGCATTATGTGTTCGACACCCCTGACGACCGCATTGTCTGGGATGTGGGCCATCAGGCATATGCCCACAAGATTCTTACTGGCCGTCGCGAACGCTTCTACACCAACCGCAAGCTCGGTGGCATCAAACCGTTCCCCTTCCCTGCTGAGAGCCCTTACGACACATTCTGCTGCGGACATGCTTCCAACTCCATCTCTGCTGCACTCGGCATGGCGGTTGCTGCCTACGAACAGGGCAACGACCGCAAGGTGGTAGCCGTTATCGGCGACGGAGCCATGAGCGGCGGACTGGCATTTGAGGGCATCAACAACGCATCATCGACCCCCAACGACATGCTCATCATCCTCAACGACAACAACATGTCGATTGACAAGAGTGTGGGTGGAATGCGCCAGGCACTGCTCGACCTTCACACCAGCAGCACCTACAACCGCATTCGTTACAAGGCATCGCTCAAACTCTATGAATGGGGCATACTCAACGACTCACGCAAGAAGGGACTCATCCGCTTCAACAACAGTGTGAAGTCGCTTCTCACCAATCAGAAGAACATCTTCGAAGGTCTCGACATCCGTTATTTCGGACCTGCCGACGGACACAATGTCAAGTCGCTCGTCCGTGTGCTCCGTGCCATCAAGGACATGAAGGGACCTAAACTCCTGCACATACACACCGTCAAGGGCAAAGGGTATCTGCCTGCCGAAAACAAACCTACCATCTGGCATGCACCGGGCAAGTTCGACTATGAGTCGGGCGAGCGCATCACCTCGAGCGACGGTCAGCCGCAGCCACCAAAGTTCCAGGATGTGTTTGGCAACACCCTGCTCGAACTGGCACAGCAGAATCCACGCATCGTCGGAGTCACCCCTGCCATGCCTACTGGCTGCTCCATGAACATCATGATGAAGGCACTGCCAAAGCGCACATTCGATGTAGGTATTGCCGAAGGTCACGCAGTCACTTTTTCCGGTGGAATGGCAAAAGACGGACTCCTTCCGTTCTGCAACATCTATTCGTCGTTCATGCAGCGTGCCTACGACAACATCATCCACGATGCAGCCATCATGCGTTTGAACATGGTGCTCTGTCTCGACCGTGCCGGACTGGTCGGCGAGGACGGACCTACACATCATGGAGCCTTCGACCTTGCATTCCTCCGTCCAATTCCAAACCTCACCATAGCATCGCCACTCGACGAGCACGAACTGCGTCACATGATGTACACAGCACAGTTGCCCGACCATGGCACCTTCGTCATCCGTTATCCACGCGGTCGTGGCAGTCAGGTCAACTGGCAGTGCCCGATGCAGGAGATTCCTGTCGGTCGTGGACGCCAGTTGAAGGAAGGGCGTGACCTGGCTGTGCTGAGTCTCGGACCAATAGGCACCGAGGCTGCCAATGCCATCGTACGCGCTGAGATGCAGGCAGCCAATGCCGGACATCCAGTCAGCATTGCCCATTACGACATGCGTTTCCTCAAACCACTCGACACCGAAATGCTCGATTCCATCGCAAAAAACTTCACTCAAATCATTACAGTCGAGGACGGAGTGCTCAATGGAGGATTCGGCAGCGCAGTAGTCGAATACCTGAGCGACCACAACGCGAAAGTTCAGGTTCACCGTGTCGGAATCCCCGATGAATTCGTGCAGCACGGCACCATACCGCAGCTGCGAAAGATCACTCACACCGATGCCGACAGCATAGCCGAACTCATACTGAATTCCTTAAAAGTATCACAAAGCGAAAGCTGAGAGTGGAATGTGGAGAACTGAAAGTGGAGAGCTGAGAGCTGAAAGCTGAAAGTGGATAATGGAGTGTTGAGAGTGGAAAGCTGAGAGTGCTCTAAGCCCTAACCACTAAATTTTAATTTTTAACTTTTAAATTTTATTTTTCTCACCACTAAATATGAAGATTATCATTGCCGGAGCAGGAGCCGTAGGTACACACCTCGCCCGTATGCTCTCAAAAGAAAATCTCGACATAGTGCTCATCGACCCGAGCGAGGAACGCCTGTCGAAGCTCGACAACGAGCTCGACATAATGGTCCTTGTACAGGAACCGACATCCATCAGTGCACTGAAACAGGCTGGCATCGAGAGTGCCGACCTCTTCATCGCTGTCACCCCACAGGAGAGCGAAAACCTCACCTGCTGTATGCTTGCAAAGCAGCTTGGGGCACGCCAGACCGTGGCACGAATCGACAACTATGAGTACCTTGAACAGGAAAACGCCCACCTGTTCACCCAGGCTGGCATCAGTTCACTCGTCTATCCCGAGAAACTGGCAGGTCAGGAGATTGCGGCATCGGCTACATACAGCTGGGTGCGGCAGTGGTGGGACTTCGACGGCAACCTCGTGCTCATCAGTGTCAAGATGCACAAGCGCTCGCCAGTGGTCAACAAGGACGGGTCGGTCGAACCCAACCTGCTGCTCGGACGCACATTGCGCGACATTGGTCAGGACGGACACCACTTCCATGTGGTGGCAATCAAGCGTCATGGTGAGACCATCATCCCTTATGGAGAAGAGAAAATCCTGCCACAGGATCTCGTGTTCTTCATGGCACAGCGCAGCGAGGTCAACATCATACGCCATCTCTGCGGAAAGGACAACTATCCACAGGTGAAGCACATCATGATTCTCGGTGGAAGTAAACTGGCTGTACGCGCTGACTGGGCAATCCCCGACAACATATCACTCAAAATCATCGAACCCGACATCGCCCGCTGTGAAGAACTCGGCTGTCTCACAAAGGAACGCACACTCATCATCAACGGCGAAGGCTTCGATGTCGATCTGCTCCGCGACGAAGGTTTCGAGCACCTTGAGGCATTTGTGGCACTCACACCAAACGATGAAACCAACATCCTGGCATGTGTGGCAGCACGCCGCAGTGGAGTGCGCAAGACCATTGCCCAGGTCGAAAACCTCGCATACCTCGACATGGCAGAAGCACTCGATGTGGGCACCGTCATCAACAAGAAGATGGTGGCAGCCAGCCACATCTACCGCATGCTTCTCAAAGCCGATGTCGATAATGTGAAGATGCTCACAGTGGCTGATGCCGACGTGGCCGAATTTGTGGTGAAGGAAGGTTCACGCGCTGCCAAGAGCACCATCAAGGACATTGGCATTCCGCGCGAAGTCAACATCGGTGGCATGATCCGCAACGGCAAAGGCATGCTCGTGTCAGGACAGACACAGTTGCAGGCAGGCGACAAGGTCGTAGTCTTCTGTGCCGGCAACATGCTCCACCACATCGAAAAATACTTCAAGTAATATAAGTTTCGCAAGCTCCACTCTGAACAAAACACGAGTTTTCACCATCTATGATCAACTGGCGTCAGATATTCAAACTACTCGGCTTACTTCTCTACATAGAAGCAGGTCAGTTGTTTGTCACCATGCTCGTGGCATTCTTCTACAACGAGGATGTCATGCCCTATGCCTTGACCATCATCCTTGCAGCAGTACTGGGCGGAGTGGGCATCATTGCCGGGATAAACGCCGGCAAGAGCATGAGTCGTCGCGACGGCTACATCATCGTGTCGCTCGTGTGGATGGTGTTCACACTCATAGGCATGCTGCCATTCATCCTCACCGATTCGGTGCCTGACGCCGCCAGTGCCTTCTTCGAGGCAATGTCGGGATTCACATCCACAGGAGCCACAATCATCGATGAAATCGACAGTTTGCCGCGTGGCATCATCTTCTGGCGAAGCATGACTCAGTGGATTGGAGGTATCGGCATCATCTTCTTCACCATTGCCATCCTGCCGGCATTCGGCGTGGGCGAAGTCAAACTCTTTGCCGCCGAAGCCACCGGACCGTTGCACGACAAGGTACATCCGCGCATCAGTGTGGCAGTACGCTGGATTGGCACCGTCTATCTCATGCTCACCATCACCTGCATCATCTCGCTGCTGCTCTGTGGTATGGGACTCTTTGATGCAGTCAACATCTCAATGACCACCACCGCCACAGGTGGTTTCTCACCTCATGCCAAGTTTTTCAGCAATCAGTTTCAGTCGCCTGCCATCGAGTATGTCGTCACCCTGTTCATGTTCCTTTCAGGCATCAACTACACCTTAATATACTATACCATCCTCAAGGGACGCATCCGTCGCTGCCTGAGCAATCCAGAACTCCGCACCTATATCACACTCGTAGCCTCCATGGTCATCTTCTGCGCCGTTGTGCTCATGTTCAACAACCCATACCGCGACTACGAACGCTCGTTCCGTGAGGCACTCTTCACCATTGTGTCGCTCCAGACCACAACCGGATATGCCAACTGCGACTACACCCTCTGGCCACAGGTTCTCATGCCTGTCCTTGCATTTGCCATCCTCGCAGGTGCATGTTCAGGTTCGACCAGCGGCGGATTCAAGTGCATCCGCTGGGCGATACTGCTTGAGGTGATGCGCAACGAATTTAAGCGTATTGTGCATCCGCGTGCCGTCATTCCGGCAAAAATCAATGGTGAAATGATATCGACATCCGTACAGAAGACACTTCTCGGCTTCTGCATACTTTTTGTGGGAACGCTCTTCGCTGGAACACTGCTTTTGTTGTTGACCGACATCGGTCATCAACTCAACTACACCGAAGCTTTCAGCCTCTCACTCTCATCCATCAGCACTGTCGGACCAGCCCTCGACTACTTTGGCCCAGCCCATTCATGGGCAATCATCAACCCTGCTGCCAAAGTCATCTGTGGTATGCTCATGCTCGTTGGCCGTCTCGAAATCTTCCCAATCTTCCTCCTTTTCACCCGTAGTTTCTGGAAGGAAGACTGATTGTTCATGCAGAAATCGCAGATTTTACGGAGTGAACAGACTCCTTTTTGGTTCTTCAGACATTTGGAGTGATAGGAAATATACTTTCATTTCGCAAGCGTCTGGAGGACGCTACAACGAGCACAGCGAGTGGTCAATAACCCTG
>JAGHSZ010000167.1 GCA_018065565.1 Candidatus Colivivens caballi | reverse complement strand
CGACGACCGAATGACTGAATGTCATGAGGTTTGCGACGACTCGGTGTTTATGCCGACAAAGGAGTTCCTTCAAAGCGTTTATGCCGACAAAGGAGTTCCCTCTCCCTACAAAGGAGGGGAGAGTTGAGGGCTTAGGGTGGAGAGGCCCATCCAGATGGTGCTCTAAACTTTAATCTCTAATCATGGTACTACAAAGATACCCGTAGGCTTTGAGATTACGAAAAGCCGATTTGTAGCCCGCAAGGGCGATTCGTAACGCAGTGATAAGAAGCCCATAAGGGCGATTGGTCAACTGAGCAAGAACTTGTGAAAGTTGAATGATTATAACTATTGAATAAAGATATAAGGAAGATGAATTTATCAAATCTTACAGCTGTATCACCGATAGATGGACGATATGGCAGCAAAACGCAAGTGCTTTCTGCATATTTTTCTGAATGTGCTTTGATTAAGTACAGAATACGCGTTGAGATTGAGTACTTCATTGCATTGGCAAAATTCTTGCATCTTTTTGATGTGGAAAGTGTGGAGGACGCACTTCGAGGCATTTACAAGAATTTTACCGAAGCTGATGCTCAAAAGGTGAAGGACATCGAGAAAGTCACAAATCACGATGTAAAGGCAGTCGAGTATTTCATTAAGGAAAAGTTTGATGAACTTGGCGGTCTGGAACAATACAAGGAGTTTATTCATTTTGGCCTGACCAGTCAGGACATCAATAACACAAGTGTTCCTTTGTCAATCAAAGAGGCGCTCAACGATGTCTATTATCCAATGCTTCAGGAACTCATTGACCAGCTGAGCGAGTTTGCTGAGGACTGGAAAGATGTGCCAATGCTGGCAAAGACTCATGGTCAGCCTGCATCACCAACTCGCTTGGGCAAGGAAATCATGGTGTATGTTTATCGTCTCAATGAACAGTTGATTTCGATAAATTCATGCCCAATCACAGCTAAGTTTGGTGGAGCAACTGGCAACTTCAATGCTCATCACATTGCTTATCCAAATGTCGATTGGAAGGCATTCGGCAATACATTTGTACAGAAGACTCTTGGCTTGAAGCGTGAACAGTGGACTACACAGATCAGCAACTACGATAACCTTGCTGCTGTGTTTGATGCCATGGCTCGTATCAACACCATTATCATTGACCTTGACCGTGACTTCTGGATGTATGTGTCGATGGAATACTTCAAGCAGAAAATCAAGGCAGGAGAGGTCGGCTCAAGCGCGATGCCACACAAGGTGAACCCAATCGACTTTGAAAACTCCGAAGGCAATCTGGGCATTGCTAATGCAATTCTTCAGCACCTTGCTACAAAACTTCCTGTATCGCGTCTGCAGCGCGACCTTACAGATTCAACAGTGCTGCGCAATGTTGGTGTTCCAATGGGACATATGCTGATTGCATTACAGAGTACACTGAAGGGACTTCGCAAACTTCTGCTTAATGAGAATGCTATCGACCGCGACCTTGACAACTGCTGGGCAGTCTGTGCTGAAGGTATTCAGACAATACTTCGCCGTGAGGCATATCCGCATCCTTATGAGGCACTGAAGGCTCTCACTCGTACCAACAATGCTATAACAGAAGAGAGCATCCAGAATTTCATCAACGAACTTGATGTAAGCGACTCTGTGAAGGACGAACTCCGACAGATCACCCCACATACTTATGTAGGAATGTAAGGATTGACACCACAGGCTGTAACGCAGCCCAAGGCATTGATACCATGATGACAAGAAAACAATCATTTATGTGAATAAATAACATTAACACAAGTTTCGCAAGCTCAACTTGCACGAAAGACGACGAAGATTGAGTATCTTCGTTTGCGACGACTCGGCGTTTATGCCGACAAAGGAGTTCCCTCCCCTACGAATCGATATTTCGCGAAGCTCAATATCTACAAAGATACCCAGTAGGTTCTGAGTATGCGAAGAACCGATAAGTAGCGAAGCGATAAGTAACGAAGTGATTCGTAGCCCGAAAGGGCGATTCGTCAACTGAGCAAGAACTTGCGAAAGTTGAATAACATTAAGAACAAACATTTTTAGGACAAAAGAAAAGGATTATGGAAAACGAAAATTGGCAACAGTTCAACTCAAGTGAGAAGCGTCCACGCCAGCGTTTTAACAGAGCAGAGCGCGCTTACAGCGCTAATGGCAATCAGGGCGAGCATGCATTCCGCCCACAGGGATTTGACGACAACAACAATTCTGAGCGTCGTCAGGGTGGCTATAACCGCGAAGGTTACGGCCGTCAGAACAATGGATATCAACAAGGAGGATACAATAATCAGCGTGGCGGCTATGGCCAGCAGCGCGGCGGCTACGGTCAGCAGCGCGGTGAAGGTGGTTATGGTCAGCAGCGTGGCGAAGGTGGATATGGTCAGCAGCGCGGTGAAGGCGGTTACGGCCAGCAGCGTGGCGAAGGCGGTTATGGCCAGCAGCGTGGCGGTTACGGCCAGCAGCGTGGCGGTTACGGTCAGCAGCGTGGTGGCTACGGGCAGCAGCGTGGTGGCTATGGTCAGCAGCGTGGTGGCTATGGTCAGCAGGGCGGTTACAACAACCGTGGTGGTGGCGGTGGTTACCAGAAGCGTCAGCGCCAGGGTGACTACAATCCTAATGCAAAATATAGTTTGAAGAAGCAGATTGAGTATAAGGAGATTCTTGCAGACCCTAATGCTCCAATCCGTCTTAACAAGTTCCTTGCCAATGCAGGCATCTGCTCACGCCGTGAGGCTGATGAATTCATCCAGGCAGGTGTTGTACGCGTTAATGGCGAAGTTGTTACTGAACTCGGAACAAAGGTACAGCGTACCGACGAAGTTCATTTCCACGATCAGCTCGTAAGTCTGGAGAAGAAAGTCTATGTCATCCTGAACAAGCCAAAAGACTATGTGACTACCAGTGATGACCCACAGGCTCGCAAGACTGTAATGGATCTGGTGAAGAACTGCTGCAAGGAACGCATCTATCCAGTTGGTCGTCTCGACCGTAATACAACGGGTGTTCTTCTGTTCACGAACGATGGTGAACTCGCTTCAAAACTGACACACCCTAAATTCTTAAAGAAGAAGATATATCATGTAACTCTTGATAAGAACTGCGCTTCGTCAGACTTGCAGCGTATTGCAGAAGGCATCACTCTTGATGATGGTCCAGTGCATGCAGATGCAATCAGCTTTGCAAGTGACACAGACCGCAAGCAGGTTGGCATTGAAATCCATTCAGGCAAGAACCGCATTGTTCGTCGTATTTTTGAGTCATTGGGCTATCGTGTAATCAAACTTGACCGTGTCCTTTTCGCAGGTTTGACGAAGAAAGGCCTGAAGCGTGGCGACTGGCGATTCCTCACTCAGCAGGAGGTTGCAATGCTCTATATGAATACACAAGACTAATTGAAAAAATAATGGAAAAGATTCGCAGAACAAAAATCGTTGACCTGCTTCAGCGCGAAGACTATGGTGCACAGGTATGTGTAAAAGGCTGGGTTCGCACAAAGCGTGGTTCAAAGGCTGTTAATTTCATTGCTCTCAATGATGGCTCAACAATCAAGAATGTTCAGGTTGTGGCTGATGTCGAGAAGTTTGACCCAGAAATGGTGAAACTGATTACTACCGGTGCGTGCCTGAGTGTTGTTGGAGAAATGGTACAGAGCATCGGTTCGGGCCAGAATGTTGAAATTCAGGCTCAGCAGATTGAGGTGCTCGGTGAATGCCCTGCTGACTATCCAATGCAGAAGAAGGGTCAGACCATGGAGTACATGCGTCAATATGCACATATGCGTATTCGTACAAATACCTTTGGCGCTGTGTTCCGCATTCGTCACAATATGGCAATTGCCATCCATAAGTTTTTCCACGACCGTGGATTCTTCTATTTCCACACTCCGCTTATCACTGCCAGTGACTGCGAAGGTGCAGGCGAGATGTTCCAGGTGACAACAAAGAACCTCTATGACCTGAAAAAGGATGAGAACGGACAGATCATCTATTCTGATGACTTCTTTGGCAAGATGACTTCACTGACCGTAAGTGGACAGCTTGAAGGCGAACTTGGCGCAACTGGTCTGGGACAGATATATACATTTGGTCCGACATTCCGTGCTGAGAACAGCAACACTCCTCGCCACCTTGCTGAATTCTGGATGATTGAACCTGAGGTATGCTTCATTGACCTTCCTGAACTGATGGATCTTGAAGAAGAATTCATCAAGTACTGTGTGAAGTGGGCACTTGAAAACTGCAAGGATGACCTCGAATTCCTGAACAAGATGATTGATAAGGGACTCATCGAACGCTTGCAGAGTGTTGTGGAAACTGAATTTGTTCGTCTGCCATACACTGAAGGTATCAAGATTCTGGAAGAGGCAGTCAAGAATGGACATAAGTTTGAATTCCCTGTTTCATGGGGATGTGACCTCGCCAGCGAGCATGAGCGCTATCTTGTCGAAGAACACTTCAAGAAGCCTGTCATCATGATTGACTATCCAAAGGACATCAAGGCATTCTACATGAAGCAGAATGAGGATGGCAAGACTGTTCAGGGTACTGATGTGCTGTTCCCTCAGATTGGCGAAATCATTGGTGGTAGCGTCCGTGAGGAAAGTTACGATAAACTGATGAAGCGTATCGAAGAAATGAACATCCCAATGAAGGACATGTGGTGGTATCTTGATACACGTAAGTACGGAAGTTGCCCTCATGGTGGATTTGGACTTGGTTTCGAGCGTCTGATTCTCTTTGTGACAGGTATGCAGAACATTCGTGATGTCATTCCATTCCCTCGTACTCCAAAGACTGCAGATTTTTAGTTAATAAAATAATGTGAAAGTCTCTCCTTGCGTTGTTTTGCGGGAGAGACTTTTTAGTTTGTTTAAGTTCCGATAATCTGTGTTATGACCAGAAACCTGTTGTATTTGCTGATGCTCCTCCTGTTCCCTTCGTCTGTGTTTGCAGATGAATGGCAGGACGCATATCGTCAGATTGAGAAGTCCATCGTAGCACCGACATTTCCTGAATTTACAGTACTTATTACAGATTTCGGTGCTGATGCATGTGCAACTGCACTTGAAAACCAGCGGGCAATCAACCGTGCTATCCGCCGTTGCAGCCGAAAGGGTGGGGGACGAGTGGTTGTCCCTGCGGGTGACTGGAATACCGGAGCCATCACTCTGCTGAGCAATGTGAACCTGGTCGTGAGCAAGGGGGCGCGTTTGCTCTTTTCCGCTGACACACAGCTGTACCCGCTTGTTGAAACTCGATGGGAAGGCATGGACCTCATGAACTATTCTCCGCTGATATATGCGTTTCGGCAAGTCAATGTTGCCGTGACTGGAGAAGGAATACTTGATGGTCAGGCTTCGCGGACTGCCTGGTGGCCGATGTGTGGCGCTGAAAAATACGGATGGAACGAGTCTGTCGCTGAATCACAAAAGTATGGCAGCCGGAGTGACTTGCTCCGTATGAACGATGCTGGTGTTCCCGTGAAAAAACGCGTGTTTGGTCAGGGCAAAGGTCTGCGTCCTCAGTTCTTGCAGTTCAACCAGTGCGAGAATGTGCTGATAGAGGGCGTGACAATCATCAATTCGCCATTCTGGGTGGTGCATCCTTTGCTGTCGAGAAATGTGACAATGCGTGGACTTCATATCGAAAACTCTGGTCCTAATGGCGATGGGTGTGACCCTGAGTCGGTTGACGGAATGCTGATTGAGAACTGCTATTTCAACACGGGGGATGACTGCATTGCCGTCAAAAGCGGCAGAAATGGTGATGGTCGCAGATGGAACCATCCTTCACGCAATATCATTGTTCGCCATTGTCAGATGGCTAATGGTCATGGCGGCATCGTCATTGGAAGCGAGGCAAGTGGTGGCGTCAGCAATGTGTTTGTGGAGGATTGCACTATGGACAGTCCGCAACTGGAGCGTGTTGTCCGTATAAAGACCAATACCTGCCGAGGAGGCATCATAGAAAATGTGTTTGTGCGCAATGTCAGGGTGGGGCAGTGCAAGGAAGCTGTGCTGAAAATCAATCTGCAATATGAACCGCGTGAACAGTCCGAACTAGGACATTATCCTATAGTTCGCAACATATTTCTTAGCAATGTCAATTGTGAAAAGAGCCGCTATGGTGCTTTTATCGATGCACTTATCGACAGCACCAATGTCTATAACATCAGCGTGACTGGTTGTCGTTGGAACGGAGTGACTGAGGGTGGCAACTTGCTGCGTGGCATGATGCACGATGTGAATTTTGTTGATGTGAAAATCAACGGCGAAACATGTCCTTGATTGAACCACCATGTTTGTGTCTGCAAGTATGGCTATTTGTTGGGTGTTGAGGCAATAAATGTGACATTTTTGCACTTGGCATTCAAATAATTTGTTATTTTTATCACCTAATTCATAATTTATTAGTATCTTTGCACCGTCCGAACTAAAATCGTGAACTTTATGCTCATGATGAAGTTGCGGACATGTGTTATTTATACTTTAGGAAAGCGTTTACTTGCGCTTTGTTCTTGATGATTCGGAACTTCGCAACCTCCTGGAATATTGTCAAAGACATAGCAACGGTAGATGCTCATGTGTATGTATTTACACCAACCAAGAAGCTAAAGGCATTGTGCCGATGGCTGATTGTTGGTTATATACATATCTACGCGTGGGCTTCTGCGTTGCTCGTTTCGACAATATGGGCAGTGCGAAGGCCTCGAATCGTGAGACGAGCAGTGATACGGACTCTCACGCTTTTTTTGTGTCAGCCTCCGATCGTATAAGGTAGCGCCGCAACAACTCCACTGATAAATCATTCCAATTAATTTCATTGGTTTTTGTGTTCCTAATTCATAACGACTTACACAAACCACTTTGTGCTGATTGATTATCATGTGCTGCCCCGACTTTGCAAAATCAATAAAACTCATTTATATTAACCATTTAAACAAAATTTTTATGAAACAAAAATCTACATTTTTGAAGGTCTTCATGACCTTGTTGCTCCTTATGGGAGTAAGCAGTGCGTGGGCTGATGAAGCCACAATTGCGTTTGCATCTCAAACTTCTGGAACTAATGATAGCGGCACAGAGTACTCGACGACTACATTTATTTCAGATGGTATTTTGTCAAAAGATGATGCTTTTGGTACTATTACCTGTTCTAGTGTGGTAAAATGTTATTCTGGCAAAAAAGGGTATGGCTTGAAATGTGGTGCATCTAGTAACAATGGCTCTTTCATTTTGAACTTTAAAGAATTGCCGAATGTAAGTAAGATTACATTAAATGTTGCTTCGTACAATAGCAGTAAGCCTGCGTACATAACCGTAAAATCAGGCGAAACTACATTAGGCAGTTATACTACACCTTCAAGTAGTACTAATTTTGTCAATTGGGAAATAACAGGCTTCTCACTGAATTCGTTATCTACAATCAATGTTTTATCATCAAAGTACTGTTATATTAAATCTATTACTGTGACATATTCGCCACAGCAAATAAAAGTGGAAAGTGTTTCCTTGGATCAAGAATCGGTGGAAGTAATGGTTGGAAAAACTGTGACATTGGGAGCAACTGTATCTCCATCCAATGCCTCAAATCAGCATGTGACATGGTCGTCAAGTAATGAAACTGTCGCTACGGTAAATGATGGCGTTGTGAAAGCTCTTGCAGAAGGCACAACTACTATTACAGCAACAACCGATGACCAAGGGAAAACTGCTACTTGTGTGGTTACCGTTATTCCATCTACTCTAACCTTTGCAAATACATATATCAGCAATGTCACATTAACTACTACAGGCGGAACTTCTGCTTCTGAAGCTATAGTTAAAATTGATGGTGTTGAGTATGATGCTATTAAGGCTGGAACTGGTAAGGCCGTGGGTGCTTGCCAACTCACTATCCCAAATAATACCAAAGTGCTGCATTTCCATGCTGCTGGCTGGAATGGCGAAACTGTAGAATTGAGTGTTAATGGCACAAAATTCAACCTGGTTTCTGATGCAGGCGTATCTGGAAGTGGAACAACATTTACTTTGAATAATGATGCAGAAACTAATGACTATTTTACAATTAATCCTAATGGTGAGACAACTGTTACATTCAAAGCTACATCTGGAAATCGTTTCGTCCTCTTCGGTGTAAATGCTGAATTTTATAAATCATATGAACTCACAATTTCCGACAAGGGTTGGGCTTCGATGTATCTTGACTATGCTGTAAAAATTCCAGAGGGAGTTTCCGTATATTATGCAAAGAAAGCTACAACATCAACAATCACACTGTCACCAGTTGAAGGCAATATCCCAGCAAATTGTGGAGTCGTAGTTAAGGGTTCTGGCAATGTGACATTCGAGGAAACAACAGAAACTGTAGAACCTATCGTAGGCAACCTCTTCCTTGGTGCTGTGAAACCTGTGATTGTAGCTGCAAGTTCAACTTATGTGCTCTCAGGTGAGTCAGAACCAGATGCTCCTGTATTCGGTACATTTACTGGCACTGAAATTCCGGCAAATAAGGCTTATCTTAAAAAACCGGTAAATGGTAATAACACAGTTGATTTCACTTTTGACGATGCTACTGCAATTGATGAAGTCGCTGCCGAAGCTAAGTCAAACTCAGTACGCGTTAACCTTGCAGGTCAGATTGTTGGTCGTGACTACAAGGGCATTGTAATCGTGAATGGTAAGAAAATGTTTAACAAATAAATCAATAGGAGGAAAATAATATGAAGAAATATGTTAAGCCAATCGTACGCTCTTGCAATATGAATGTTCAAACATTCTTAACTGGTAGTGATGTGAGTGCTTCAATCGGAGGTGACACTAATGTGGTTCTCGGCAAGGACCGAGGCTGGGAAGAAGACGAACCAGAATTCTAAAGATAATATATTATATTGTGATTCCCAAGTGATGGCTGTGAAGCCAGTTCACTGGGAAACGGGGAACTTTGGAAACAAAGTTGACCCCACACTATTTGGTTAAAAAAGATAAATTATTAAACTCCCTAAGCCGTGAGGCCTCGGGAGTTTTTTGTTATTTGTATGCCGTAAGAGTAAAAACTTCTTGTTTTATTTGGTCGTTACGAAAAATGTTGCTAACTTTGTGGAGGCTAATTGAATATTGTGCTGCCCATTGAGGCGTAACTTACCAAAAGACGAATAACTATAGACTAAAATATTCTTACATATATGATTAAAAAACTGACTGTTACATTTTGCTTCGCAACAGCATCGATTATGATGACTGCGCAGCCAGCTGCTTTTTGGAACGACCCACGAAAGAACAATGACAACCGTGAAGAGTGTCGTTCGGACTATTTCGCTTACGAGAATCCATTCCTCGCCGAGACTTTTGAAAAGGCAAAGTCTGCACGCTTCATTTCCATGGAGGGCAACTGGGCATTCAACTGGGTGAAGAATGCTGACCAGCGCCCGAAGGGCTTTTATGCTGTTGACTATAATGACAAGGGATGGGAGACAATGCCTGTTCCTGGAATTTGGGAAATGTATGGATATGGTGATGCCATCTATGTCAACACCTCTTATGCATGGCGAAACGACTGGAAAACTAATCCTCCGTTTGTAAAGGATTTGAACAATCATGTCGGTTCATACCGTCGCTGGTTCGACATTCCTGCTGAATGGAAGGGTGAGAATGTATATGTGCATATCGGTTCTGCAACAAGCAACCTGACGCTTTATGTCAATGGACATTATGTTGGTTACAGTGAAGACTCCAAGACTGCTGCCGAGTTTGAAATCAGCAAATATCTGAAACCAGGTGAGAAAAACCTCATTGCCATGCAGATCATGCGTTGGTGTGACGGTAGTTATCTCGAGGACCAGGACTTCTGGCGTCTCTGTGGTATCGCCCGCGAATGCTATATGTATGCCCGTCCTGCAAGTCATGTAAAGGATGTGTTTATCACTCCAGACCTTACTCCAGACTACACAGACGGTATGCTGACCATTAAGACTGCAATTGTCAACGATGGCGCACAGAAAATTGACCGACTTGTATTCCAGTTGAAGGACATCAATGGTCAAGTCGTTAAGGAGACATCGACTGATGTGTTTGGAGCCGATGCACAAACCCTCATCACACTGCCAAACTGCCAGAAGTGGTCGGCTGAGGTTCCATACCTCTACCGCCTTTATGTTAATGCATATAGCGGCAGTGAACTGGTTGAGGTCATTCCTCAGCGAGTTGGTTTCCGCAAGATTGAAATCAAAAACAAGCAACTCCTCGTCAATGGTCAGCCAGTCCTCATCAAGGGTGTTGACCGTCACGAGATGGACCCAGACAAGGGCTATGTCGTAAGTTACGAACGAATGCTTCAAGACATCACCATGCTGAAGAAACTCAACATGAATGCCGTTCGTACCTGTCACTATCCTGACGACCCACGCTGGTACGATCTCTGCGACCAGTATGGCATCTATATGACCAGTGAGTCCAACCTCGAAAGTCATGGTATGGGTTATGGTGAAAGTACATTGGCTCGTCGTGAAGACTATCACGATGCACACATGGAACGCCAGTACAATCACATGAAGACTTACAAGAACCATCCTGCTGTCATCGTTTGGTCACTTGGTAACGAGGCTGGTTATGGCAAGAACTTTGAAGACGCATACGACTGGGTGAAGCAATATGACCCTTCACGCCCTTGCCAGTATGAGCAAGCTGGACAGAATGGCAAGACCGACATCTTCTGTCCTATGTATTATGGCTATGAAGGATGTGAGGCATATGCACAGAACGACAATCCTCGTCCACTTATCCAGTGTGAATATGCTCACGCAATGGGTAACTCAATTGGCGGCTTCAAGGAGTACTGGGACATTGTCCGCAAGTATCCTGCTTACCAGGGTGGCTACATCTGGGACTTCATCGATCAGGGACTTCACAGCACAAGTAAGGTCACTGGCAAGATGATTTATGCATATGGTGGTGACTTCGGTCGTTACCCTGCATCCGACAACAACTTCAACTGTAACGGTGTCATCAATCCTGACCGTATTCCAAATCCACACGCTTACGAAGTTCAGTATTACTACCAGAACATCTGGTCAACACTGCTTGACAAGAAGAGCGGTAAGGTGGAGATTTACAATGAAAACTTCTTCACACCTCTCCAGGGTGTTACTCTTTACTATGACATCCAGGTCGAGGGCGTGAGTGTCGATGGTGGTTCTGTTGATGTTTCAGCACTTGGCATAAAGCCACTTGGTCGCAAGACAATCAAGATTAAGGCAATCGCTGATGCCGTTGCAAATAAGGCATATGCAGGCAAAGAAATTGTTTGCAACCTCAGCTATAACCTTGTTCAGGGCTTCGATAGTCAGGTTAATCAGTATTCACTGCTTAATGCTGGCGACTGCATCGCCCACGAACAGTTCGTGCTCACACCATATAAGTATCTAAATATAGATAATGTAGTTAATGCCGCTGCTGAAGGAAAGGTTGAGATAGAAGACCACGAGGTGTATCTGCTCATCACTGCGGGTGGCACACAGGTGACATTTACAAAGCACAACGGCCGATTGGCACACCTTGATGTCGATGGCACTGAAATGATGCAAGAGGGTTATGAACTCCGTCCAGACTTCTGGCGTGCACCAACTGATAATGACTTCGGTGCAGGTATGCAGCGTTCACTTCGCGCATGGCGAAATCCTCAGATGCGTCTCACATCATTCGATTACAAGCAGTCGGGCAGTAACTGCGTAGTCACTGCTAATTATGAATTCAGCATAATGCCGAACCAGCCACGCGGCCGTCGTCCACAGCAAGCCGAGCAGCCTGCGCCACAGGCTCAGACTATTCGCCTCGCTATGAAATACACCATCACTGCCGATGGCAGAGTGGTCGTAAGCGAAGACATGCAAGTGCCAGAGGAAGCAAAGAACATGCCACAGCTGTTGCGCTATGGTATGGAATTGCAGATGCCTCAGCAGTTTGATCAGATTGAATTCTATGGTAAGGGACCACAGGAGAACTACATAGACCGCAACAATTTTGCAAACATCGGACTCTTCAACCAGACAGTTGCTGATCAGTACTACGGATATGTTCGTCCTCAGGAGTCTGGTAACAAGACTCAGGTGCGTTACTGGAAAGTGCTCAATGCTGCAGGTCAGGGACTCATGTTCCAGTCCAACGAACCAATGGAGTGCTCTACACTCAAGTTCACTACCGACGACCTTGATCCAGCACCAGAAAAGGCACAGTATCACTCAGGTGACCTCATTGAGCGCCAGTTCAGCAGCGTACACATCGCTCAGCGACAGATGGGTATGGGTTGTGTCAACTCATGGGGCGCATGGCCACGCAGCGAATACCAGATGCCATGCCAGAGCCGACACTTCACTTTTGTCATCACTCCTGTGAAGAATAATATGCAGATTGTCAAGTTGAATTAATTCAATCACCGATAAATGTAAAAATAGGAACTGTTCTATTGAGCAGTTCCTATTTTTTTTGACTTAATCAAAGTCTGTTATTATCCTGTCGCCAATGGCTGAATGGGGTTATACAACTAACGGCCGTCAAAACAGACGACCGTTATGAAGTTGTGAACAGTTTGTGCTAATACCATCACATTTTGTAGTGACGGCAGATTATTTTATCAGTACTTTCTGCCCATTGACAATGTATAGACCTTGTGGCAGTGTGCTGTATGATGGTATTTTGTCGGCATTGGCAATGACTTTGCCATTGAGGTCATAGACTGTGAAGTTGTTGGCAGCATTAACTGGAATGCCGTCAATGCTGGCGACAGCATCTGAAATGGCACGGATGCCGAGTTCAGCAGCCGAAGCCCATTTGTTGCCATTGACTTCGGACAACGCTACAAACTTAAAGTAGCGTGCCTTTGTAGTCTTGCTGAGTTTCACCTCTTGCTCGCTGCCACTGTTTGCAAATGTTCCTTTTGCGTCAGGAGTGGTTTTCCATGAAGTAGGGGAGTCGCTAAAATACAGTTCATAGTTGGCGACGCGTCCGTTTTGGCTTCCGTCGTTACGCCCTTGGTACAGGAAATGGGTGATGTTGTATGACTTGCGCATGTCAATGATGATGGTGTGTGGGTGACTTGGTTCCGTTCCCCAGTAACTTGTATGCCAGAAGGTTGCTGTATTTCCATCAATGGCATTGGTTGCTGCTTCGTTTCCTCCTTGTTCGCTGCTCACACTATATACTTGCCATACAGTTTTGTTGATGTACATATCATATGAATAAGTTGAAACTTGACTCTTGGCAAGTCCTTCTTTTTCGCAGTATGTAGTTATTGTGCCTCCATCAGTAAATGTGAATGGAGATGTGTATTTGCTGTAATTCGCACCTTCGTCTGTACTGTAATAAATTGTTGCCCCCTCTGTTGTTGTGCTTAATGTGACCTTGCCCTTAGAGTATGAGGCATTTACTGGTTGACACTGAGGATTGGCAATGCGACCTTTTGTGACAAGTTGTTGGTCTGAAAGTGGTTCTGTCAGTGGCAGAATGATGAAACTGAATGTGCGGCGTGATGATTTCAGCTCGTACTGAGGAAGAACATCAGGACCACAGCTGTTGTTGCCCAAACCTCGTGTTACTGCATCAAGGCACACTACATTGTTCTTGATAAATGTAACTTCGTATGGGTGTTTCTTGCGATTGTCGCGATTCGTGTAGATATCTTTCGGACGCCAGTGACCTACAGTTGTTGACATAAGTTCCGGAGCAACGACCATAAGTCCCTTGCCTTCGTCGTTAGTAAGTGAGATGAACCGAACCTCTTCGTGGTTGCCGTTTTCCTGTGGCAGTACATAACCAGTCCACTGGTCGGTGACTGTGCTATGATAAAGACCGATGTGGCAGCATTCCTTACGGTCACGATAGTTTTCCCATGGTCCGCGTCCGTAGAAAGTGAATTGCTCGAATCCTTCCGGCATTTCAAACATGAATCCCATCTTTGGCAGGATGCTCTCTTTCTGTGCTGGGTCAATGATGCTGCTGACTACCATTGCTCCGTCGGGGAGTATTCTGTAAATCAAGTCGATTGTGAATTTAGTACCATTTGTTCCTGTGTAAGTGCTGGTTACGCTGATTGCGACAGCGCCTTCTTCTTTTTCCACTTTCCAGTTTGAAGCCTTGGCGGTAAGGTTGCGGAGTCCCATGTTGTCCCATTCAGCCTTGTGGCTGCCATCGTTGTCGGTAGGAACGCGGAAAGCATTGAACTTGAGGCTGCTGTTGATTAACTTTACACCATCATAGGTGTAATTAAGTAATTGACCGTATGACTTGTTGAACGAGGCTTCAAAATTAGTGCCTTCGACTGTATATGTGGTGCTTGTCTCACTGACATTGAGGACCCCGGGAGCGGATGTGTAGATAGGTTTGTCGATTGCTTTGCGCAGACGGAACTGTTCAGATGCTACTTCATAACCAGCTTCTGCCCAGTCGGTTGCCTCACGCTGTTTTGCGCTGAAACGGATAAAGTATTCAGCATCATCTTTTAAGTCGATAGCCATCAGGTCGGACAAAGTAATGGTCTTGTTGCTGCCTCCTGCAACATCGCTGTCGATGATGCCGTTCTTAATCTCGATTCCATCTTCAAGCACTTTGTAACTGATTTCGTAACGATTCAGGTTGGCGAAAGTCATCTTGTTCTTAATCGTGAAAACACCCTTGATGCTGTCATTCATTACGAAATCGGCTGGTTGGTAGATTTTCTTGACATTGATTGCCTTTGCAGAATATGTGTAGTCGGCAAAGATTACACCATTGGTACAGAAGTTGCCATCGTTAGGGTTGTCGCCAAAGTCTCCACCGTATGCCCAGTATGTCTTTGATGTATTTCCAGGGACAGGCATCTGCAAGCCTTGGTCTTTCCAGTCCCAGATAAATTCTCCTGCAAGTGCAGGATATTTCTCGTACAGATTGTAGAACTCACGCTGATTACCCATTGAATTGCCCATTGCGTGAGTGTTTTCGCATTGTACATGTGGACGAGGTTTCTTGCCGCTGTTGGCTTCGTTTTGCCGGTCGCGTCCGATACTTTCGATTGTTCCGACTGAACCATACATTGTGCTGGTTACATCGCACCAATTGCTGTTGCCTTCGTAGTGGGTGAGGCGTGATGAGTCGAGAGCCTTAATTGCTTTTGAGACAGCTTCAAAGTTGTTGCCACCACCTGATTCGTTGCCGAATGACCAAAGGCAGATGCAGCTGTGATTGCGCATCCACAGCACATGGCGTTCGTTGCGCTCGACCATTGCCGCCTTGAATTTGTCAACACTTGAAAGACCTGTGTTGCCGTGGCATTCAACATTTGCTTCTGCCAGCACATAGAGTCCATACTTGTCGCATAAATCGTAAAAATATGGATTGTTAGGGTAGTGACTCGTGCGGACAGCATTGATGTTGAGGCTTTTCATCAGTTTCACATCCTTTTCCATTTCTTCTTTTGAAACTGTGCGCCCATTGACTGTGCTGAAATCGTGACGATCTACTCCATGGAACTTGATTGCCTTGCCGTTGATGGCGATAGCACCATTTTGCAGAACGCTGACCTGTCGGACACCAAACTTGTTGCCTCGTACATCAACAATGTTTTCACCATCTTTAAGAGTAAGCACAAGGTCATATAAGTTTGGTTCTTCTGCACTCCATAGCAGAGGATTGTTCAGAGTCAGTGAAATGGTTTTGTTGCCAGTGGTTGTTGCAGGTATTGATTTCTCTGCGACAGTGCTTCCTTCGTGCATCAGTTTCACGGTGAGTGTCCCGTTTTCAAGTTGTTCGCCCTGCAACTTTGCTGTTAACTTGACGATGGCACGGGTGTTTGATGTCATCAGAGTGGTCGTGGCAAAGTAGTCGTTGATTTGTGTCTTTGGTGCAGACCAGAGAAATACATCACGGGTGATACCAGTAAGTCGCCAGTAGTCCTGGTCTTCAAGGAAAGAACCACTTGTGAATCGATACACTCTTACCGCAATTGTGTTTTCACCCTCAACAAGTTTGTCGGTGATTTTCCATTCAGAAGGGAGATATGAGTCCTCTGCATAACCAACGAATTGTCCGTTTATCCAGACATAGTACCCGTGGCCAGCTCCGTTGAAACGGATATACACATCGCGCCCGTCCCATGACTGTGGAATGGTGAAAGTGCGACGATAGCTGCCGACTGGATTTTTCATGTTATTGTTGTAAGTGAACCACCCTGGTCGGTCTGCCATTACGCTGTATGTGGTGTTGTTGTAACTGAAAGGGTAGTTGACATTTGTGTAGAGTGGCTTGTCCCAATTCTTTCCGTGGCGGACGCCATAGACTTGCCATGTAGCAGGAACATCGATGTCGTCCCATGCTGCATCGTTAAAACTTGTTGCTTCGAAGCCCTTAGGACACAGCGACGGGTCTTTTACCCATTTGAATTTCCACACTCCGTTTAGTGACTGATAATAAGGTGACTGCTCAACTTCGGAGTTGCCAACAGCCGTTTCGTTGGCGAATGGAATTGAAAGGGTGTGTGCGGGTTCACGGTTGATGCTGTTGATACTGACATCATCCCATTCAGTCAAGGTCTGTGAATTGCCCGTTGCAGTGAATAAAAGCACGATGGACAGAAGTGCCAATTTGATTCTCATTGTAAAATAGTTTTGTTGGTTTAATAATATTTGATTTGTTATTGCCTTGTATTAGGTGTATGTGGCAAACATATTGCAAAGGTATGGAATAAATATGATATAGACAAATTGTTTATGAAATTGTTGCATACTTTCTGCTTACATTTACTTTTTTAACTGTCCTTTCACCGTTTCCTTGTTCTGGGTGGGTTATACAATGATGAGTGTGGATAAAGGCATAGTCTATCGGTCTGTAAAGAAAAGGCATACCCTCATAAAAATTCATGGTATTGCACCATGAAACCGTCATTTCAAGCCACAATATCATCATTTCATGCCATGATACCACCATTTCATGCTGCGATGCATTTAAAATGTGTTAGTGATAACACCTATGATGTATGTACGATTGAGCGATAACGAATACATGTGCAGCAGAAAACTTGCACAGGCACTTGCAAAGCTTTTATATTTGCATCCATTGTTGCTAATTATCATCTGAAAAGGTAGAAATGCAGCGTGTCAATCAAATAATTGGTGTCAGTTAATGCAATATTGCGTTTTATTTCGTAACTTTGTCCCCCAAATTAGTTCGTTCAACACATCAAACACATACATACACACACATTGACTCAGATGACACATAAACAACTTAAAGGCCTCGGCATTGCACTTGTCACACCATTCACCGCAGAAGGCGAAGTGGATTATGCTGCACTCCGTCGCCTCGTAACTTATCAACTGGATGGAGGCATTGATTTCCTCTGCATCCTTGCCACTACCGCTGAAACTCCATGTCTCACCGCAGAAGAACGACAGAACATCAAGTCGCTCGTTGTCGAGACTGTGAAGGGCCGTGTGCCAATCATTATGGGTTGTGGCGGCAACAACACACAGCAGGTGGTTCACACACTCCAGACCGATGACTTCACTGGCATCGACGGCATTCTTTCCGTTTGCCCGTTCTACAACAAACCATCGCAGGAGGGACTTTATCAGCACTTTAAGACTGTGGCAGAGGCAACACCACTGCCTGTCGTTTTATATAATGTGCCAGGACGCACTGGTGTGAACATGACTGCTGAGACAACTCTCCGACTGGCGCGCAATGTGGAAAACATTGTTGCTGTGAAGGAGGCGAGTGGCAACTTCACCCAGATTGACGACATCATCAAGAATAAACCAGCGCAGTTCAGTGTACTGTCGGGCGACGACGGTATCACCTTCCCACTCATCACACTGGGCGCAACGGGTGTTATCAGTGTCATCGGCAATGCTCTGCCTCATGAGTTTGGACGAATGGTACGCCTCGCACTTGCCGGCGATTACCAAAACGCACTACCTATACATCACCAGTTCACAGAACTGTTTAAACTGCTCTTCGTCGATGGCAACCCAGCTGGTGTGAAGGCAATGCTCAATGCAATGGGACTGATCGAAAACCAGCTGCGACTCCCACTTGTTCCTGCCAACATCACAACATTCAGCAAAATTGCTGACATACTCCGCCAACTGAACATCAGGTTGTGAGAATGATTAAGGAGGAACTGACTACTGATTAAGCAAAGTTAATAATTATGCCACAGATATCAACACGAGGCACACAGATGCCCTCTTCACCAATACGCAAACTGGCTCCGCTGGCTGAACAGGCCAAGCAGAGAGGTGTGCATGTCTATCACCTGAACATTGGTCAGCCCGACCTGCCAACTCCACAGGTCGCACTCGATGCCATGAAGGGCATCGACCGAAAGATTCTGGAATATTCTCCGTCACAGGGTTACCGCAGTTACCGTGAAAAACTGGTGGGGTATTATGACAAGTACAACATCAAACTCACACCCGATGACATCATCATCACCAGTGGCGGTAGCGAAGCAGTGCTCTTCGCCTTCTTGTCGTGTCTGAACCCAGGCGATGAAATCATTGTGCCAGAACCAGCCTATGCCAACTACATGGCATTTGCCATTTCAGCAGGCGCAATCATCCGTACCATTGCCACAACCATAGAGGAGGGATTCTCGTTGCCAAAGGTCGAGAAGTTTGAGGAACTCATCAACGAACGCACCCGTGCCATCCTCATCTGCAATCCAAACAATCCTACTGGCTACCTCTACACCCGTCGTGAGATGAATCAGATACGCGACCTCGTCAAGAAGTACGACCTCTATCTCTTCTCCGACGAAGTCTATCGTGAGTTTATCTATACAGGTTCTCCGTATATCTCTGCATGTCACCTTGAAGGCATTGAAAACAATGTGGTGCTGATTGACTCGGTGAGCAAGCGTTACAGCGAATGTGGCATACGCATCGGCGCACTGATTACCAAGAACAAACAGGTGCGTCAGGCTGTGATGAAATTCTGCCAGGCACGACTGTCGCCTCCACTCATCGGACAGGTCATTGCCGAGGCTTCGCTTGACACTCCTGAAGACTATATGCGTGACATTTACGACGAATATGTTGAACGCCGTAAGTGTCTCATTGATGGACTGAACCGCATTCCGGGCGTCTATTCACCAATTCCGATGGGTGCATTCTATACTGTGGCAAAACTCCCAGTTGACGATGCCGAAAAGTTCTGTGCGTGGTGCCTGGAAGAGTTCTCCTACGAGGGCGCAACCGTAATGATGGCACCTGCTGCCGGTTTCTATACAACTCCTGGTGCAGGCCGCAATCAGGTCCGCATTGCATATGTCTTGAAGAAGGAAGACCTGATGCAGGCATTAGTGGTTTTGAAGAAGGCACTTGAGGCATATCCAGGAAGATGTGAATGAGAGGTATGAGCCTGTCGAGTTTCATAGCAAGTCACATATATACAGGTAGTGACGGAGAGCAGCATCGCATCTCTCGCCCTGCCATTCGTATTGCTTTGCTTGGCATCATCATCGGAACAGCGGTGATGATTCTAAGCATTGCTGTCATTATGGGATTCAAACAGCAAATCACTGAGAAAATCACTGGATTTGGTGCTCACATACAGGTCATCTCGCTCACACGCGATGCTAACAATCAGGTGATGCCGATATTGACGACCGATAGTCTCAAGAAGGTCATCATGCAGACCCCGCTTGTCACTCATGTGCAACCCTATGTTCAGACTATGGGCATGATAAAGACCGACGAAGACTTTCTCGGTTTACAGTTCAAGGGAGTTGATGAGGACTACGACACACTGTTTTTCCATAGTAATCTGGTCGAAGGCTCTGTACCGACTTTTACAAAAGGTGAGGCATCAAACCAAATCTTGATTTCTCGCAATATTGCAGGCAAACTTGGGCTTTCGCTCGGTGACAAAGTTTATGCCTATTTCGTGACACCGAGCGGTATGCGTGCCCGCAGATTCACTGTCGGAGGCATCTATCAGACCAATCTCTCGGAATACGACCGCACTACTGTGGTGACCGACATCTACACCATGCGTAAGATTCAGAAATGGACGGAGGAACAGTCAACTGCATTCGAAATTGAAATCAGTGATTTCGAACAGTTGGAGCATGTGACCGAAATGCTTGTGGAAAAGGTAAACCATCGAGTTGACCGTGATGGTTGCACATATGGTGCGTACAGCATAAAGGAACTTGCCCCTAACATCTTTTCGTGGCTTGGGGTGCTCGACATGAATGTCATCATCATCCTTGTGCTGATGATTCTTGTCGCCACTGTCACAATTATGTCTGGACTGCTTATTATTATGCTTGAACAGGTCAACATGATAGGTCTGTTGAAGGCACTGGGCGCAACTAACGGTGAAGTGCGCCGCATATTTGCAAACTTTGGTTTGCGACTTATATTAAAAGGAATATTGATTGGAAATGTGGTTGCCCTTGTGCTTGCAACCGTTCAGCATTATTTCCACCTTGTCAGTCTTGATGCTGAGACTTATTACATTTCGTTTGTCCCAGTCAGGTTTCACTGGCCGTTCTTCATTTTGCTTGATGTGGCGGCACTGCTCATCACAGCCTTGGTTGTGTTTGGCTCAACTCATCTTGTGTCGGTTAGTAAACCAGCACAGACGCTTCGATTTGAGTAAACGGTTCTTGTGCCTACTACTTTAACTTTACCACTTGCTTTATTAGTCGTTTTTATGATGCTTCGCTGCTTTGTTGCGCTTGGCAATGATGTGCCATGTGCTGATGCCAACAGCCACTACCAGTAGCAGTGTGAAGAGAATTTTGCTCCATAGTGGATTTGAATGAAACCAAATGTACAGTTGTGGCATTCCAAAGAAACGGAATGTCAGGAGCAGACCACGGACTGCCAGCTGTCCGATGATTTCAATGAAAAAGAAACTGGCGAGGAAATACACTATTTCATTGTCTGACTTTATCAGTTGCATCCTTGTGCTTGGTGAAATGTTTGTCGGTCGTTTGGGTGATTGGGGTGAAGAAACTAAAACATGTCTCTCCATTCTGTGAGCTGACGGGCACAGTCGTCGCCCCATTTTGCAACAGAAGCGAGTGCCTGTTCAAATGTCTTTTCGCGGTCAAGGTGAGTTTTAGAGAAGAACTTGTCGGCATAGCAGATAATCTGTTCTTCGAGCGATACGGGAGTCAGGTCGCGGTGGGGTATGGGTAAGTTGTTGCTGATGATGTAGTCGAGAGTAAGTCCTGTGCCTGTGTGGCGCTCACATACCAGTGCGTGTCGTGGAAATCCTTCACTGCGAAGGAGTTCTGCCCCGATTGATCCATGGCAGATATATGGTTCTGTACCAAAACAGAATATGTCGGGGGCGTTGCATCGGAATATGCCGATGTCGTGCAGCATTGCAGCCTCTTCAATAAATTCGATGTCGAGATTCATCTCTGGGTGTGCCTTTGCAATGCCGATGGCTTTGTCTGCAACACTGCGACTGTGTGTGAGTAGGGTGGTGCGGAGTTCGTTATCCTCGGGATAGTATTTATCTATGATTGAGAGATAGTTCATTTGCTGAATTGTATTTTCCAATAAGTTTTATTTGCCTTAGAACTGTGTGCCACGCATCTTTTGCCCTTTCTTTACATCCG
>JAGHSZ010000078.1 GCA_018065565.1 Candidatus Colivivens caballi | reverse complement strand
CATCTGTTCAAAACTCCTTTGTCGGCATAAACGCCGAGTTGTCGCAAACCTCATGACATTCAGTCATTCGGTCATCATAACGCTAATGAACGATTTGGGATGATCTATCCTTTATTTCTGCTCTATCTGCGTGAACAGACTATGGACTGTTTGCCTATTAACGGTAACGGTCGGCAACTCTAAGCTTTGACAAAAAAACAAGACTGCACCGGAATGTCGTTTCCGATGCTGTCGTTTGTTTTCGGTAGTGAATTTTGTTACATTATCTGGTCGAGCAATTTCAGTTTGTCGCCCGAGTCATCGACATTCCAGAGTTGAGGCTTGCGTGGCCCGTTGCCTTCGGAATGATGTACCACATAGAGGAGTTTGCCTTCGAATGTGCGGAACAACATGCCGTGACCTGAGTTGTTGGCGAGGAATGGCTCTGGCTCCTGAACCCATGGCCCTTCAATCTTTCCCGATTCAGAATAGCAAATGCCTTGCAGATAGCGTTCTGCACCCCATGTTGACCAAAGCATGCCGAGTTTACCTGTCTGTGTGCGGAACATCTGTGGACCATCGGTCACCCATCCTGGCATTTTCAGTCCGAATGTTGCTTCGCCTATGGTGTTCATTTCAAGCGACCATGGTGCTTCTGTTGCACGGAACATGGTGACAGGGTGCTCTGATATGGTGTGTGTGAGGTCGGCCGATAGTTCGATATAGTCCATTGTTCCGTCAATCAATTGTGTCCATTCGTGAACGAAAACCATGTAATGATGTCCGTCTTCCTCGTAGTATGTTCCGTCGATACAGTCCCATTCGCGTGGCTCATAATCGTAGCCAGGAGTGACGGCAATCGACTTGTATGGTCCCATGATGTTGTCGGAGGCAAGGATGTATGTCTGGTTGTGAGGCACATTGTAACGGCGAGGCACATACTCTATCAAGTCGCTGTGGTCGCTCCACGTGCCAAAATAATAGTATTTCTTCCCAATTTTGTGGATTTCGGCAGCTGCACAGAATCCTGCCTTTTCCAGCCACAGTCCGTTGAGGTCGGTCACATTGTAGGGTCCAGTCCAAGTTTTCAGGTTTTTGCTTGTGTACATCGAACCTCCGGAACTGGTTAGATAATAAGTCTTTGTCTCTTTATCGGCAAAGATGAAAGGGTCACTCATCGACAGGTCTTTGAAATCGACATCTCGCACTTGAGGGGTGGGGCGCTGTGGTCGAGGCATAGCCTGACCCTGTGGACGCTGAGGTCGTGCCTGAGCACCTCCGTTTTGAGGGCGCGAAGGTATCATGCCTCCAAAATTTCTCTGTCCAGGTCGTGCTTGTGGTGCCTGAATACCTGGTACGATGACTTTGTGGTCTTGTGCAAAGCACTGTGATGCTGGATTGCAATACATAAGTGCAATCATTGCTGATGACATCAATAATAATTTGTTTCGAATCATAGGGGAGGGAGATTATAAGTATAAGTTAAACCCAAATCGGTCATTAGGCTGTTACGCGCTGACAAGCCTTCTTTTCGTCATCTGTAATGTCGCTTTTCAGTTACAATGGAACCCCATTGCGCCCT
>JAGHSZ010000012.1 GCA_018065565.1 Candidatus Colivivens caballi | reverse complement strand
AGGGCGCAATGGGGTTCCATTGTAACTGAAAAGCGACATTACAGATGACGAAAAGAAGGCTTGTCAGCGCGTAACAGCCTAATGACCGATTTGGGTTTAATCTGCGCATTCTGCGTGAGATTTAACCTGCACCCAACAACATCCTTCTTCCACCCAGAAACGGATGGATGGGAGAAGGTGAGAAGGGAATGAGACAAGGTCAAGATGAAAAAAACATACGGATTGATGTGTGGCGGTATGGGTAAAAACCTAAAAATTCTTAATTTGTAGTTGTTTATTACATTTATTTCGTACTTTTGCATACGAAAGACTAAAAACGACTAACGAATGAAAAAAATAGGACAGGCCCTTACGCTTTCGTGCATTCTGGCCATGCCACTCGGAGTGGATTGCCAGGCACAGGTGATCAACAGTCAGCATGCTGCAATCAGTAGGCTGCGACAGTCAGTGAGCGGATTTCACGAGGCTCAGCAGATGGTGGACGACGGACACTACTATGCCGCATCGGTTTCGCTGAAAGCAATGAAGGAGGGCACAGATTTCAACAGTTCGGAACGCTGCCAGTGGGAAGGACTGCAACTGATATGCGACTACTTCATGTTGAAGGACGGCACAGGCGAAGCCATCAACGAATGGCTGAACCAGGCTCACACCGGACATCAGGCATCGGCAATGGCAAACCGCATAAAGGTGCTTGGCGCAAACCTGAAAGTGAGGGAGGGACGATACAGCGAGGCTCTCAACACTTATGCCGCCACCGACCTGTCGAGCCTCAGCCGAAACGAATATGAGGAAGCACTGACATGCCGTGCAGTTGCCAACCTGGCAGAGATTGACAGCCATGAGATGGAGGCAGACCCCCAGTTACGTGCTCAGCGACTGGCTGATGCCGAGGCAGTGCTACTGTCGCTGCAAGGATGCAAGAGCCACCAGATGGACTGGGTGTACTACTCAGGCTACCTGAAATATGTGAAGGGGGAATATGAAAATGCCATCGAGGACTTCAACATCGTGAAGGACGAAAGCGACTATTCAAACAGTGCAACCGTGTATTTGGCAGACTGCTACCTCCATACTGGCAATCAGCAGAAAGCACTGTCGCTGCTCAACAATCAGTTGCCGCTGAAAGTGCTGAACCAAAGGGAGCAATTCAGCGATGACCGCTATGCCGACGAGAGCAACCGCATCAAGGGTGAGGCATATTACGACCAGAAGAACTACACCAAGGCCATCGAGGCTTTGCAGAAATACTGCTACAACACCGAGAACCCTCGGCGAACTGCACTGTACAAACTCGGAATGAGTCTGTTCAACATCCAGGAATACAAGTCAGCTGCTCCGGCACTGAGCCAGAGCGCATCGACTGCCACCGATGCTATGGCACAGAGTGCATGGCTCAATGCCGGCATCTGCTACATACACTCAGGCAACAAGAAATCGGCACAGATTGCCTTCCAGCAGGCATCGGAGATGGAAGCCAGCCAGCAATTGCAGGAGGAGGCTCTCTACAACTATGCACTCACACTGCACGAGGGACACACCATGGGATTCGGCGAATCGGTGGGCGTGTTTGAAAAATTCCTTAACAAATTCCCGAACAGCCAGTATGCATCGAGCGTGAGCAAGCACCTGACAGAGGTGTATTTCACCACGAAAAACTACAAGGCCGCACTGGAGTCCATCAACAAGATAAAGAACCCAAGTGCCGACATTCGCAAGGCAAAGCAGAAAGTGCTGTACAACCTTGGAGTGCAGGAATTTGAAGCAGGCAACTACCAGCGTTCGGATGCTTATGCACAGCAGTCCATCCAACTGGGTTCGATTGAGGCACTGTTTCTGAAAGGCGAGGGGGAATATCGTCAGGGTAAATACTCACAGGCAACGGCTGACCTCAAAAAATATGTGAACAGCAGCAGTCGTGGACTGAACTACAACCAGGCTCTTTATTCACTGGGTTACAGTCTGTTTAAGCAAAAGCAATACGGCAATGCCAAAGGTTATTTTGGAAAGTTTGTAGATGGACAGAAGGAGGGTGTTAGCAAGTTGCAACTGGCTGATGCACTCAACCGCTATGCCGACTGCATGTACAGCGACCGCAACTATGATGATGCCTATGCCATATATCAGCGTGCAATGGACACCGACGAATCGGCTGCGGGCTATGCCACTTACCAGCAGGCATTCATCGAAGGACTACGAGGCAACTACAAGAAAAAGGTGGAACTCCTGGACAACCTGACCACCAGTCAGCCTACTGCCCAGACCGGAAATCAGCAGATTCAGGCTGATGCACTGTTCGAGCAGGGCCGTGCCTATGTGCAGACTGGTGACAAACAGAAAGCACTCAACACATTCACGCTGCTCAATCAGCGTTTCTCGGACTCACCAAAAGGACGCCAGGCACTGAACGAAATGGCTATGCTGTATTCGGAAACGGGCAATGACGAGAAGGCCGTCAGCCTCTACAAGAAAGTCATCAATGACTATCCAAACACCATGGATGCCCAGACGGCACTTGCCAACCTGAAAAACATCTATATGAAGCAGGGGCAGGTGGACGAATACACAGCACTCGCCGCCAAGGTGGGCAAGAACCTCTCGCAGCAGGAACTCGACCAGATGATTTCGGATGCTGCTGAGAATGCCATGGACAATGGCAACTACGAACAGGCATATAAATACTACGACAAACTGAGCCAACAGGCACAGACGGCTGCTTCCATCGATTTTGCACTCGAAGGGAAACTGCGCAGTTCGTTCACGCTCAAAGACTATGATGCCAACATAAAGGCTGCCAACCAGATTCTGATGACACCGACAGCATCAGCCAATCTCAGGGACATGGCACTCCTGTTCCGTGCTGAATCATATCTGGCAAAAAACAATGCCGTGGATGGTGTGAAGGACCTGCAAACACTTGCAGCCAAGCCTCAGACTCTGTACGGAGCACAGGGCAATGTACGCCTGGCACAGTATGCCTACGACACTCAACAATATCAGGCTGCCGAGCAACTGCTCACCAAGTTTATCGACTCTGGCACTCCACAGCAGTACTGGCTGGCACGCGGTTTCATATTGCTGTCAGATGTGTATGACAAGACCGACCGCAAAGTCGAGGCAAAAGAATATCTGCTGTCGCTCAAAAGTAACTATTCGGAGAACGAAGAAATCAACAAAATGATTGCTACACGACTCGAAAAGTATTAGTTTATGGGGAAGTAAAGGGCCATTGGCTGTTGGCCATTAGCAATTAGCCATTGGCCATTAGCCATTAGCCATTAGCGTAAACAACTAATCCACCAAACAACAAAATATTATGGAAGGAAAATCAATCATCGCCATCTGCACTTTATTGGCAACATTAAGCACTCCAGCCATGGCACAGATGGACAATGTAGTTGAAGTTGAAACAAATTATCGTCCGGCACTGAAAGATGCTGACAAGATAAATGTGTCGCCCAAGTTTGAAGAAAGCACTGTAAACCATTACAATGTGACCTATTCATCAAAGGCATATTCCACCGACCAGTTTGTGTTTCAGCCTATGTGGCCTGCCACAAACCCGAACCTTCTGCGTAGCGAGAAAAAGATGTTCGCCACATTTGGCTACGGCACAGAAGGCAATGTGCTCGGACGACTTGCCGGTCAGATCGACCTGAGCAGAGGCAATGCCATACAAATAGATTATTCCACCCGTGGATTCAACGGTAAGGCTGAGCAGTTGCAGGAAATCAAAGACAAGGACGAATGGACATCGCGCTACTATGCCAACCGTCTGTCGGCTGCATTCGTACACCAGTTCAGCAACAATGCCGAACTTCGCATCGGGGGCGGTTACGGGTCAGATGTATTCAATTATCAGCCTACATACATGAAAAACAGTGGCAAATGGGAAAAAGGCAACATCGACACCGACAAGCAGCACAACGACATCTATGAGGGCAACATCAGCCTTTCACCATATACATTCGGAAAGTTTGCCATCGGAGCCGATGCCAGTTACCGCCATTTCGGACAGAAATATCTGACTAATATGGCTGACAAGTACAGCGAAGACCTGATTGAGGCTGAACTGTCGCCTGAATACGACCTGGGCAACGGCATGAAAGTCGATGCCGACCTCGGATTCGACTATGCGCGTTACGGCATGAACGGAGTGGATGGGCACACGGCATTCGACGCAACACCTCATTTCTGCTATGAAAATTCCGACATCGACCTCAAAGCCGGTGTATATGTCAACAGCGAACTGGAAGTGGCTCCCGATGTGGAATTCACTTATCATCTCAATCCAGAGATCGACATCTACGCCGTGGCAGCAGGAGGTGAGACCAAGCAGAATTTCCGTACATTCAGCCAGATGAGTCCATACTTCGTGCTTGCACCCGGCAATGCCGCAGGTGGACTGACGGGAAGTGAACCGATTGAAATGGACAACTCTTTCGACCAGCTGCGTGCCCGTGCCGGAGTGCGCATCAATCCTGTAAATGGACTTTATGCCGACATCAGCGCAGGTTATGACATCCGAGAGAATGTGGCAGAATTGCAGAACATAGGCAACAGTTGCATGAATGGAGGCTTGCTGACAAACTCTGTGACATTCGCCGACAGCAAGTTGCTCTATGCCAACCTGACTCTCAACTACTCCTACAAGGACATACTGACGGCCGACCTTCAAGGACAGTACAACAAATGGGACTGGGACGACGGCCAGACATACACATGGCGTCCTGTGGTCGATGCTCACTGCCGACTGTCATATCGCATCATAAATGGTCTGCGCATCGGTGCTGATGTGCTGTTCCAGACTTTCGACACAGCCAACCAGTGCTACGAGCGTCCAAACACCATCGACCTCGGAGCATCGGTAGCATACACATTCCCGTTCCGTCTTACACTCTACGCCAAGGGAAACAACCTGATTGGCAACAGCCACGACCACTATCTCGGCTATCGCTCTACGGGCATGAACTTCCTTTTTGGCGCAGCAATATCATTCTAAATAACACCATACCCACCCCTTGTAAAAGGAGACAGACTACACAACAGACGCCCAAGAACAATGATAGCCAAGATATATTCAGCAGTAGTACAAGGCATCGAAGCAATGCCCGTGACACTTGAAGTCGATGTTCAGCAGTCATCGACACACAACTTCTCAATCGTCGGACTGCCCGACAACGCCATTCGAGAAAGTGAAGACCGAGTGATGACGGCATTGCAATCAAACAACTACAATGCCTACATGAAACATATCGTTGTCAACCTCTCTCCGGCTGATGTCAAGAAAGAGGGTTCGGGGTTTGACCTACCGATGGCCATCGGCATACTGACCGCCATGGACCTCATCAGCAACAGTCAGATGAGCAAATACATGTTTATCGGTGAACTGAGTCTTGACGGCATGATTCAGCCCGTCAAAGGGGCACTGCCAATTGCCATCAAAGCACGCGAAATGGGATATGAGGCACTGTTCGTGCCAGAAGAAAATGCCCGCGAGGCTGCTGTTGTCAACCGTCTGAAAGTATATGGTGTGCGCCATCTGATGGAGGTGCTTTCATTCCTTTCCGGTACCACAGAACTGACTCCAACAGAGGTCAATACCCGTGAGGAATTCTATGCCAGCCAATCGGCATTCGACTATGACTTTGCAGATGTCAAGGGACAAGAAAATGTAAAACGAGCATTCGAAGTCGCCGCTGCTGGCGGACACAACATCATCCTCGTTGGCAGTCCTGGATGCGGCAAGTCGATGATGGCAAAACGCCTCCCGTCGATTCTCCCCCCACTTTCACTTGCAGAGAGTCTTGAAACCACACAGATTCATTCCGTAGCAGGCAAAGTGTCACGCGACACATCGCTCATCAGTCAGCGTCCGTTCCGCGCTCCTCACCACACTATTTCTGATGTCGCCCTGTGTGGCGGTGGAAATACATTCATGCCAGGGGAAATCTGTCTGTCACATAACGGGGTCCTTTTTCTCGATGAGTTGCCTGAATTCAGCAAGAACGTGTTAGAAACTCTGCGTCAGCCACTTGAAGACCGCATCATCACCATTTCCCGAGCCAAATACACCATCACCATGCCGTGCTCGTTCATGCTCGTTGCAAGTATGAACCCATGTCCCTGCGGCTACCATCACCACCCCACTCATGCCTGCACATGCACTCCTTCGCAGATTCAGCGATATATGAGCAAGATAAGTGGACCTTTGATGGATCGTATCGACCTGCAAGTGGAGGTCGAAGCCTTGCCAGTAGAAGAAATGACCAAAGCGCCACGCGGTGAATCGAGTGCATCTATCCGTGAACGAGTAATCCGAGCACGACAGATTCAGGAGCAGAGGTTCGCCGGCATCAAGGGCATTCACTGCAATGCCCAGATGACCACAGCCCTACTCCAAAAGCATGCCCAGCTCGATGCCGAAAGCACAGAGCGACTCCGCTCTGCTATGAAGCGACTCGACCTCTCTGCCCGTGCCTACGACCGCATCCTCAAAGTCGCCCGCACCATTGCCGACCTTGAAGGCACAGAAGATATCAAACCTTGGCACATCGGTGAAGCTATCGGATATAGGAACCTCGATAGGGAAAGCTGGATGGAATAGAAAAGATAATTACGGAAACAAGACTGGCTATCACTTCGTTACTTTGCTGGATAAATATCAAACAGTAAAGTCAATAACTGCATTGTCACCATTTTACAACTTTCATATCCAAAACTTGCGTATAAAAGGAATCAACATGTACCGTAAATAGAAACCTATAAATCCAAATGCACATCCAGGTCAGAATGTTCGTCCTACAACATAATCTACATAGTCGAGCAATGCTTGACGGGCTGCATTGTCGGGATATTGGTTGAGGATGTCCTTGGCCTGTTGAGCATACGAATTCATCGATGAAATGGCATATTCAATGCCACCCTGCTCTTTTGTGAATGAGACGAGTTGTGCAATTTCATCGGGAGTTGCAATGAGTTTTTTGACACGGTGTGCTATGCGGCTCATGTCGGCATCGCCCGATGTGTTGAGTGCATAGATGACGGGGAGGGTGAGTTTACCTTCCTTCATGTCGTTGCCAGTCGGTTTACCGATGTTGTCGTTGGAATAGTCGAATATGTCGTCACGAATCTGGAAGCAGATGCCTACGATTTCACCAAACGACTTCAACTGTTCGACCTGCTGCTCGGTGGCTTTTGCGTTGAGTGCCGCCGAATGTGCACATGCAGAGAAAAGTGCTGCTGTCTTGTTTCGGATAATTTGGAAATAGGTCTCCTCTGATATGTTCTGCACATCGACATTGTGGAGTTGCAGCAGTTCACCATCGGCAAGGCATTTGGCTGCCTCCGCCATGATGTCAACGAGCACTGGGGTGTTGGTCACCGACAGGTGGTGGAGTGCGGTGGCAAGGATGTAGTCGCCAGCAAGGACTGCAACTTTGTTGCCCGACTCACTGTTGACAGATTTCTGCCCACGGCGCTCATTGCTCTCATCTACCACATCATCGTGAACGAGACTTGCAGTGTGGAAAGCCTCATAGGCACAGGCAATGTGACGGGCATTTTCATCGATTTCACCGAAAAGTTTCGACACTAAAAGCACCATTATCGGACGCATCATCTTGCCCTTGTGGGAGCCTATCATTTCGAGTGCATGGTTGAGCAACGGGCTGGTGTGATGCAGCGAGAGGTCGAACATATCGCGGCACTGTGCCAGTTCGGTTGCTACTGGTATCTGTATCTTTTGTAATGGATTCATAGTCTATATTTCATCGAATGGAGTCGTCTTTAACATTATTTCTTCGACTCGTCATTTGTAGTTAATGGACTTATTTCTCTTTATTCATTCCGTCGTGAAACATTATTGCTAAAAGTCGCAACGCGAGGGTCACTCTTCGTCGATGCCACAAATCAGTCCCTCCTTCGAGAGGCGCAGACCGTCAGCGTGCAGCGTGATGAGGTTTCGCTTATAGAGGTCGCCAACTGCCTTCTTGAATGTCTTTTTCGACACCTGAAATTCGGCATAGATGTCCTCGGCTGCACTCTTGTCGTGGAACGGACAGAAATGCCCCTCACAATTGTAAATATATCGGAAGAGCTGCGAGGAGAAGTCCTCGATGTGTTGTTTGCCGGTGGTTTGCAGTGCAATGTCGAGTTTACCGTCGTCGCGCACCGACTTTATGTAGCCAGTCATGCGGTCGCCCGTGTGTATGTCCTTGAAGAGTTCGTTCTGATAGATGAGTCCTTCATACTTTCCATCAACGATGGCCTTGAATCCGAGGTCGGTCTTCTGCTGTATGAGCACATCGACGGCATCGCCCTGGCGATAGTCGGGACGCTCCTTCGAAAGGAATTTCTCGACCTTTGCCGATGCCACAATGCGTGAAGTCAGTGTGTCAATGTAGCAATAGACAATGTAGCTGCGTCCCTGCTGCATTCGCATCTTCTGCTCACGGAACGGACAGAACAAATCCTTCATCAGTCCCCAGTCGAGGAATGCTCCGTACTGATTGATCCACTTCACTTCAAGGAATGCAAACTGATTGACCTGTACGAGTGGCGTCTCAGTGGTGGCAACAAGGCGTTCTTCACTGTCGAGATAGAGAAAAACATCGATGGAATCGCCAATTTTTGCATCTTTTGGCACATATCGCTTTGGAAGCAGTATGTCACCGATTTCGCCTCCGTCAAGGTACATTCCGAAGTCAACCTCACGAAGTATCTGCAATGTATTTATCTTTCCTAACTTAATCACTTTGGTATATTTGTGTGTTTAATGGATGTTAATGTGTGTTATTCGTCGTGGGAATCAAGGGGCAAGACGGTGTCGGAAGACAAGGCTGCATCAGAAGCATCAGGTGACAAGGCTGCATCAGAAGTCGGGATGGTGTCGGGTGATGGAGCAACATCAGTCACAGGAACAGCATCGTCGATATCGACCACTTCGCCATCTTTGAGATGGATGGTGCGGTCAGTGAGTGTTGCGAGTTGCTCGTCATGGGTGACAATGACGAAGGTGCAGTGCAGTTGGTCGCGCAGGTCGAAGAAGAGTTGGTGAAGTTCGGCCTTGTTCTTGGAGTCGAGACTGCCCGAAGGTTCATCAGCCATGATGACCGACGGATTGTTGATGAGTGCCCGAGCCACTGCCACACGCTGTTTTTCGCCACCCGACAGTTCGGCAGGCTTATGTGATGCACGGTCGCTGAGGTTCATCATGTCGAGCAGTTCCATTGCACGCTGACGGGCCTGTCGCTGACTTTTGCCTGCAATCATGGCTGGAATCATGATGTTTTCCACTGCTGTGAATTCGGGCAGCAACTGATGAAACTGGAAGACGAAACCGATGTGCTGATTGCGGAATCGAGCCAGTTTGTTGGATTTGAGTTTGCTGATGTCGGTGCCATCGATGATGACCGATCCACTGTCGGCAGTGTCGAGCGTACCCATTATTTGCAGCAGAGTGGTCTTGCCGGCTCCACTTGGACCCACGATGCTGACCACCTCGCTGTCGCCAATGGTGAGCGAAATGCCTTTCAGCACTTGCAGTGAGCCGAAGCTCTTGGTTATGTTTGTTAACTGTAACACGTTAGTTTTTAGTCTTTACTCTATACTATATATTTATTATCCATGTTTTTTCGAGGAGGCATGGGCGTCACCCAATCTTGTTCAACCATTTAGTCAGCCATGCCGATGTGCGTGTCATCTGGAATGTACCGCCATGAGGTTCTGAGAAACTGTATTCTGTGTTGCTGCCGCCATACTGGTCAGGATAGATGAGCATCAGGCTGCAATCGTTGAAATGTGCCTGGAGCAGCATAGGCAGACGGGAGAATGTTTTCTGGTAACTGAGCGAACCCTGACGGGCTGTGACGATGACGAGCAAATGGTCGTGATGCACTTCCTTGCGGAGTGAATTAAGGTCAGAGAAGGATTCAAGCAGCGAGAATTCAGCACGCACACTTGGATGATGCTCTTTGCTGTATTGATAAATCAGCCTGCCAGTGGCTTCGGCAGAATGGAATTCGATGCGGCAACCGATTTCGCCGGCCAGTCGCAGGAGTCGCTCCAGCCATCGGAAGAATCCCGCCTCGTACTCAGCACGCTGAGGCACAGCGACAAGAATCTTGCGAATGGTGTTGACCGGTTGCTGATAATTGACAATGATGAGCTGGCGGTTCATCACCTGCACCAGTTTTTCGGTGAACTGTCCGTAGAAGGTGGTGTCGTGAGTGCGCTGCTCGTGCAGACCGACAATCATTTCTGATGCATCGTTCTCGCGCAGGGCATGTACCACACCATTGACAAGGTTGACTGCCAGTCGGCTCTGTGTCTGCACCGGCACATCGGCAGCGGTACATATTTCCTCTGCCTGTGAGAGAATTTCATGGCTGACGGAGCGCGACTTCTCGCTGATGTCGGCATCGTTGACCACATTGAGGCAGATGAGTCCACGACTGAGTTCGGCATTGCGCATCATGATGGCTGTCTGTGTGATGCTGCGCACCTTTTCAGAGTCTTTGACCAGTACCAGAATCTTTTCATCATCACCCTTTTTAGATGGAATTTCTTCGGTGGATTCAGCCATTTCGAGTTTCAGTCGGCGTGCGCCCTGTTCGGTTGCAACGGAACTGATGATGCACGAAATGAGAATCATCACCACCACACCATCGAGCACGGCATTGCTCATCAGGGGCTGCCCAGGGGCAACCATCAGTTGCGTGCCGACCATCACCATGGCGATGGCCCCTGCTGCATGTGCCTCGGTCAGTCCGAACATCAGCAGTCCCTGTGTCGATGACAGATGCAGCACCCTGCGTGTCAGCATCGATGCAATCAGCTTTGACGCAGTGCTGACCACCACAATGATGAGCACCACGGCAACGGTGCCAAAACTGGTGAACAGCGGTTTCAGGTTGACCATCATGCCCACTCCGACGAGGAAATAAGGGATGAACAAGGCATTGCCCACAAACTCAATTCGGTTCATGAGCGATGATGTATGAGGGATGAATCGGTTGAATATCAAACCCGAGATGAATGCTCCAAGCAGTCCTTCAATGCCACACAGATTGGCTACGCCTGCCGAGAGAAAGACCATCGCAATGACAAAGATGTATTGCAGCACACGGTCGGTGTACTTGCGGAAAAACCATCGGATGATCATCGGGAAGAAAAGGAACAAAAAGCCAAAATATGCTGCACATTTCACCACAAACAACACCCAGAACCATCCGCTTGTGTCGCCTTGATAAGTGCCGGCAATGACTGCCAGCATAATCAGTGCGAAAAGCAGTGCAACCATTGTGGCAGAGATGCTTATAGTCACAGTAGGGTGCTTGTTGATGCCATAGCGTGCCACAACCGGATAGGCTACAATGGTGTGCGAGGCAAAGATACATGCCAGCAACAGCGATGCCATGAACGAATAGTGGAGCAGCCACAGTCCGGCACACAGTCCGCAGGCAAACGGGATGAGGGAGGTGAGAGTGCCAAACAGCAGTCCACGGCCGATGCTCTTGCGCAGACCGACGAGGTCCATTTCAAGTCCGGCAAGGAACATGATGTAGTAGATGCCGACCTGCCCGAACAACTTGAAGCTATCGTCGCGTTCGAGGATGTTCAGCCCGTGTTCACCAAGCAACAAGCCCGCCAATATCATGCCGATGATGTGCGGGATGTGAAGTTTCTGGAATAAGAGGGGAGCTAATAGTATGATGAGCAGTACAATGAAAAACACCCATGTTGGGTCTTGTACTGGAAGGTTCAGGTATTGGGTGATTGAGTCCATGCGTCAGGGGTTTTGAGTGACAGTCATTCAAATTATGTGGCAAAGGTACGAAATAATTGGGAATAAGGGGGTAGGAAATGGGAATTATTTCGTGATGAGGGCGTTTTTAGTAGGTGGGAAGGGGGGAGAAACCCGATGTTGACACATCGGGCACAGTGGCAAACAAGAGGGAAAAGGAAAAAGGAGGCGACGGTGAGTGGGTAGGAGAAGTGAGAGGGGAAGGGGCAACTACTTGCGGTGCTTGCTTTGCATGGAGATGAGTGGGATGAGCATTTCCTCCATGCTGATGCCTCCGTGCTGGAATGTGTTGCGATAGTAGGAGGCATAGTAGTTATAGTTGTTGGGATAGGCAAAGAAGTCGTCGCACTGTGCAAAGATGTAGGTGGTGCTGATGTTTGGTGAAGGGAGTGATGCACGGCGAGGGTCGCGCAGTTCATACACATCTTTCTGATTGTAGCTCAGGTTCTTGCCCAGTTTATAGCGAAGGTTGGTGTTGGTGTTCTTGTCGCCGATGACCTTGACTGGGTTGTTGACACGGATGGAACCGTGGTCGGTGGTGATGACGATGTGGGCATCGGTGTCGGCAAGGAGGCGGAAGAGTTCGCGAATCGGCGAATGCATAAACCACGATGTGGTGATGCTGCGATAGGCGGTCTCGTCGGATGCGAGTTCGCGCACCATCTTCGACTCGGTACGGGCATGCGACAGCATGTCGATGAAGTTGACCACGATGACATTCAGGTCGTTGGCAAGCAGATTGCGGAACTGGCCGACCAGGCGTTCGCTGTCGGCTGCGCTGTTGAGCTTGTTGTAGGAGAATGTGTCGTGACGGCGATAGCGCTCGATGTGTGTTCGAATGAGCGGTTCTTCGTTGAGGTTCTTGCCTTCGTCCTCATCCTCATCGACCCAGAGGTCGGGGAAGAGTTGCGCAATCTGGTTTGGCATCAGTCCGGCGAAGATGGCATTGCGTGCATACTGTGTTGCAGTAGGCAGGATGCTCATGTAGAGTTCGTCGTCGAAGGTGAAGTCGGCAGCCAATTCCTTGCTGATGACTCGCCACTGGTCATAGCGGAAGTTGTCGAACACGATGAGGAACACTTTCTCGCCCTTATTGAGTAGTGGGAATATCTTGCGTTTGAAGATGTCGGGACTCATGGTCGGACGGGTGTCGGCACTGCTGAGCCAGTCGAGATAGTTTTTGCGTACAAACTTTGAGAAGGCGCTGTTTGCCTCTGCCTTTTGAGTGCGTAGCATCTCGCTCATTTCGCTGTTGGTGCTGCTGAGTTCGAGTTCCCAGAACACAAGTTTGCGATAGACATCCTTCCAGTCGTCGAGTGTGTATGAGTCATTGATTTGCAACGATATCTGCTGGAAGTTCTGGCGGTAAGTGGTGTCAATCACTTCGCTTTGCAGTTCGCGCTTATTGAGGTGTTTTTTGAGTGTCAGCAGAATCTGCGACGGGTTGACAGGCTTGATGAGGTAGTCAGCAATCTTCTGCCCGATGGCCTGGTTCATGATGTTTTCCTCTTCACTCTTGGTGACCATAACAATCGGAATGGTGGAATTGATTTCCTTGATGAGCGAGAGGGTTTCGAGTCCGCTGATGCCTGGCATGTTTTCATCGAGGAAAATGAGGTCGAATGTCTGTTCGGAGCACAGATCGACAGCATCGCGGCCATTGCTGGCAGTGACCACTTTGTAGCCTTTCTTTTCGAGGAAAATGATGTATGCTCGCAGAAGTTCGATTTCGTCGTCAACCCACAAGAGGGTGGCAGTGAACGACTGACTGCCGTCGGTTGCAGCCACCTGGTTTGATGATGTGGTCGGATGCTGATTGTTATTGTTCATGTTGTGTGAAGGGGGAATATTGTTTGTGGAAGGGAAAATGCAATATGTGGAAGGGAGAATGCAGGGTGAAAAGGAGGACATGCCTGTCGTCAGAAGATGAAGTTTTCCTCATCGTCGAATTCCTCTTCTTCATCCTGGTGTTCCTGGGCATCATAGAGGTCGTCAGGGTCGAGTATTTCGGTTGGTTCATCGAGCACGGAGTCATCGACTTTCAGGTTGCCTGTGCGATCGAAGTTCTCATCGTAGAAGTCGAAATAGTCAGCGAAACTGAGTCCGCGCATGATTTTCTTCAAGTTGTCCTCGGAAATGATGAACAGGTGCAGGCCCTCGAAGCGCTTCACCATTTCAGGCGTGTTGTTCAGCTTGTGGAGGTAGATGTATGCTTCATCGTAGTTGAGGAACGGACTGACTTTCAGCAGGTCGATACCCTGACCGGCTTCGATGTCGATGTCGAAGTTGCGTACAGAGAAGTTAGAGAAATTGTACTGAGCCACTTCATAGAGCAACTGGTTCTGGTTGATGCTGTCGTGCTCGTATGCCACGATGAACATCCAGTTGCAGTTCTTTTCCTTTGTGAATGTGGTGTCCATGGCAAGGGAGTCGAGGTCGCCGAGTGCGAACCGTCGTTCCCAGATGGAACCGTTGTTCATCTTGCCGCTTGCCAGCAGTCGTCCTTCCTTGATGCCCTTGACATAGAGTCCGGCAAGTTCGCTGACGGTGCTCTTTGGATAGTTGTCCACAATCTCCTTCATCGACGACAGGAACTGGTCGTAGTCGCCGAGGTTGAGTTTGCTCATTGAGCGCAGGAACATGAAGCGTGGACGGTTGTCGCCTTCTGGGTATTCGCGGATGGCTTCGTCGGCATCTTTGACCACAAGTCGTGAATGCTCTGCCGACAACTGAGGGTCAGCCTCAGCGTTGGCTTCGACATAGGCGTTGTAGGCATCCTGATAGAGTGAGTCCTCGACCTGCTTGCCGTAGCGTGCCTTGAACTCAAAGTCAGGGTCGTTGATGACTGGCACATGCGGATTGTCAGGGAACTGGCTTGTGAGCAGTTCCTTGTAATATGTTGCCGAGTCGGTTTCGTGTATTCGTGAATAGAGCTGGAACATGTTGTAGTACGCCTCGTCGGTCTTCTGGTATTCAGGGAAGTCTCTGAACACACGATGGAATGTGCGTACTGCCAGCGGGAAGTTCTCCATCTGGTCCTTGTAGATGACTGCCGAGTTGAACAGTCCGTCAACCAGCAGTGCGTTTGATGCCTCCATCTTTTCAGGTGTCAGTGGCAGGTTTTTCAGGTAGAACTCCGGACGGTGTGGGTCGGCTTCGTATTCAGCCAGTTGTTCCAGTTCTGCCTTTTGTTCTTCGGTGAGTTCGGCAGGTTCGCCGCCATCGCCTGGTGCAAGGGTCGAGTCGTTTACGAGGCTGTCGGTCTCTGCCTCATCGATGGCAGAATCGTCGGCAAGCACGGTCTTGTTCTTGCGCCGCCAGTCGTCGGTCAGTTCGCGTGTACCCCATTTGCTGACGAACTCCTGCTTACCGGCAGCCACAGCGGTCGGATTGTAGAAGTACCACTTCGGAGGTTCGTTCGACCTTTGCTGTTCACGTGCGTCAGCCACGGCATCGTTTTGCTTGCGCGCATCCTGTGTTTTCTTGGTTTGTTCGGCATCAGCCAGTTTGCGTGCCTCTTCCTTTTCCTTCTTTTTTACTTCGACTATAATGCTGTCGATGAGAGCCATACGTGCCGTTGAGTCCATCTGTGCCACGCGCTGCAAACTGTCTTGCAGTTCGACAGCCGATGCATGTGGCAGCAGTCCGTCAAGGATGCGTGAGCGGTCGTTGATTTCGCGGTAGTCCTCGTGTTCCTTGTCGTAAACCGACAGGGCGCCAGCATAGCATTTCTGTGCCTTGACAAACATCTCCTTGTCCCAGTAGAGGCGTCCGAGGTGGAGTTGCACTATACCCTTCTCGATGGTGCTGCGTGTGCTTTCGGTGATGCCCTTGTCGTAGGCATAGATGGCAGCCATGGTGTCGCCGTCAGCCAGATAGATGTTGCCGATGGCGTAATACACCTGGTCGAGGTAGTCCTTGTTCTTGCGGTTTTTAGCCATGCGGCGCAGTTTCGAAATCATCTTCTTCGACTGTCCCTGTGGCAACACGGTGGTCTGCTGGATGCGGGCATTGAATTCCAGTTCGTAAGGTGGGTTCTTTCCCACCACTTTCTTGTAGCAGCGGAATGCCTCTTCGGGCTGTCCGGTGCGCTGATAGAGCTGTCCGAGCAGGAAATAGGCACGTGCCTTTTCCATCGGACTGTTCAGGCTCTTGATTGATGCTTTGAGGTTAGGTATGGCGTCCTCGAACTGCTCCTGCTGAATCAGCACATCTGCCATGACACCGGCACGCTGTGCCTCATATTTCGTAGGGAAACTGTCGCGGCGGGTCTCGTTGACGATGCGTTCAGCGTCGAAGTACCATTCCATCTGCGAATAGCACTGTGCTTCGAGCAGGCGTGCCTTTGCCACGATGTTTGGCTTGTTCGGGAACAGGCGTTCGATGTAGGCAAATGTCGATGCTGCCTCCATAAATTCGCCCTGCTGCAACTGCGACTCTCCGAGCAGGAACCATGCGTTGTGGAGGAAGGGGTTGTACTCGCGCTGTGCCAGCAGTGCCTTGCCCTTCTCCGTGCGGCGCTTTGCCGCGCTGACATCGGGTTTCTTCGTGATGGAATGCTGCTTGATGGCTTTCTTTGCCTTCTCGATGGCAGTGTCGTAACTGCCCGAACCGAGTTTCGCAGTCTTCTTGTTGCCCGTCATGTAGTACGGGATAATCTCCATGTAGTTGTCATCATTGCCTTTCTTCTGTGCTTCATATCCAGCAAGATAGGCTTCATGGCCGTTGAAATATGTGTTGTAGTGTGCCTTTATGGAATGTACGGTACGGGTGAGTGTCGTGTTCTTTTGCGTAGAACACGACAGCACTGCCGAAATGATCATCACGGCAGACAAAAAGCCATACATTCGTCTTTTCATTTTTACTTGTTTTCTCCTATATTAACGCAAAGAGTGCGTGTTTAGTGTGCAGCGGCTGCATTTTTCAGCAGTCTCACCGCCAGTGCCAGTGCATGAAGGATGGCTGATTGCAGATTCTCGCTGCGCGCGCCACCCACATGGAGGCATTCGGTCAGTGTGGCGCCGCCTGTCATGCCGGTGCATATCCAGATGGTGCCGTTAGGGGCAAACTGGTCGCCGCCGCTGCTGCCGGCATAGCCCGTGATGGACACTGCCACATCGGAATGTGTCAGGCGGCGCACCCCCTCGTTCATTGCCTCGGCAGTCTGCCGGCTGACCACCCCATGCCGTTCAACAACCTCGGCGGGCACATCGAGCACGGTGGTTTTCAGTTCGGTGGCATAGGCAATGACACCTCCACGGAAGTAGCGCGACGCCCCGTCGATCGAGGCAATTGCCGACCCGATGCCTCCCGCTGTGCAGCTTTCAGCCGTTGCGATGGTCAGCCCCTCAGCCACGAGCATTGCGCCCAGTTCAGTTGCCAATTCACCGATTGTCATATAGTTTCATTTAAAATTGCGATGCAAAGTTAAGAAATAATTCATAATTATCACTATGATTTCACATTTTATTATTACCTTTGCGCGCACAAATTAAGCACACAAATCAAATAGTAAAACAAGATTAAAATGAAAGTTGCAATTGTTGGCGCCAGCGGTGCCGTTGGACAGGAGTTCCTCAAAGTTCTCGACGAGAGACAGTTTCCTATCGATGAATTAGTTTTGTTTGGTTCCACTCGTAGCGCCGGACGAAAGTACACATTCCGTGGAAAGGAGTATGAGGTCAAGTTGCTCAAGCACGGCGACGACTTCAAGGATGTTGACATCGCATTCACTTCTGCTGGTGCTGGCACATCCAAGGAGTTTGCCGACGACATCACCCGTTACGGTGCCGTGATGATTGACAACTCGAGTGCGTTCCGCATGGACCAGGATGTTCCGCTCGTGGTGCCTGAATGCAATGCAGCCGATGCGCTCAACCGCCCACGCGGCATCATTGCCAACCCTAACTGCACCACCATCATGATGGTCGTTGTGCTCAAACCAATCGAACAGTTGAGCCACATCAACCGCATCCATGTGGCAAGCTACCAGTCAGCCTCAGGCGCAGGTGCTGCTGCAATGGCAGAACTCGAGCAGCAGTACAAGGAACTGGCAGAAGGCAAACCTGTGACTGTAAACAAGTTTGCTTATCAGCTGGCATACAATGTCATCCCACAGATTGATGTCTTCACCGACAACGGATACACAAAGGAGGAGATGAAGATGTTCAACGAGACAAAGAAGATTCTCCACAGCGATGTGCGCTGCTCAGCCATGTGTGTCCGCATCTCTTCACTCCGCGCACACAGCGAGGCTGTATGGGTTGAGACCGACAAGCCGCTCACAGTCGAAGAAGTGCAGAACGCCATCAGGGAAGCCAGCGGAGTCACTCTGCTCGACGACCCTTCAACACAGACTTACCCAATGCCGCTCTTCACAGCAGGCAAGGACGATGTCTTCGTAGGCCGCGTCCGCAAGGACATTGCCAACGACAACGGCATCACCTTCTGGCTCAGTGGCGACCAAATCAAGAAGGGTGCAGCACTCAACGCCGTTCAGATTGCCGAATACCTCGTCAAGGTGGGCAATGTGAAATAAGGTCAGCACACACACGCTAATGGTTATTATTTTCTTGAACACGAAATGTTCGAAAAAAACTAAACCTTCTGTGTTGATTGATAAGAATGCTCAATATCTACAAAGATACCATGTAGGTTCTGAGTATGCGAAGAACCGATTCGTAGCCCGAAAGGGCGATTCGTAACGAAGTGATTCGTAGCGAAGCGATTCGTCAACTGAGCAAGATACTTGCGAAAGTTGAATGACAAACATCCCAGAGTGCGGTCATAAACAGTCACACAAGCGCTCGTAAATTGTCGCACGAGCATACGATAATACAAAAAGGTGTACACCTTACCGCAAAAAGGTGTACAGCTTATTCAGAAAAGGTGTACACCAAACGCAAAGAAGGTGTACACCTTTTTACTATTTACGAGCGCTCGTGAAGGGAAACATGAGCGCTCGTGAAGCAAAACACGAATGCTCGCAAGGGAAAACATCTGCACACACTGGGCAAACAAAGTATTCAAACTTTGGCCATGAAAAGCAAATAATTACCCTTAATCAATTGCTAATTATCAATAATTTCGTACCTTTGCACTTGCAAACATGATTTTATCAGATTGAACGACAAAATGAAGATTACCCTGATTCAGCACGACATCGAATGGGCAAACCCTGAAAAGACCCGGCAAATCGTGGATGAAGCCATCAGCCGCAACCCCGGCTCCGACCTGTATGTGATGCCCGAAATGTTCACCACAGGATTCCTGCCCGAACCGCAGGGACTGGCTGAGTGTGCCAACTCCGAGTCACTCCGGTGGATGCAGCGCAAAGCCAGTGAGATGGATGCAGCCCTGTGCGGCAGCATGTCGGTCGAGGACGGCGGAAAGTACTACAACCGCATGTACTTCGTGAAGCCCGACGGCGAGACCACCATCTACGACAAGAGCCACCTATTTATATATAGTGGCGAGGGAGTGAACTATTCGGCAGGCGACAAGCGCGTCATCGTAGAGTTTCGCGGAGTCAACATACTGCTCGAAATCTGCTACGACCTGCGATTCCCGATGTGGAGCCGCAACAGCGTCGATGCCGACGGACATGCACTCTACGACCTCATCATCTATTCAGCCAACTGGCCGATAGCCCGTCGCACAGCATGGGATGTGCTGACACGCGCCCGTGCCATCGAGAACCAGTGCTATGTGGCAGCGTGCAACCGCATAGGGGCAGACTCATGCGGCGAATGCTTCGGAGGCTCGAAAATCATTCACCCTTACGGACACCTGCTCACCGAAGAAACGATTAACCAGGCAGCAGAATTAACAGCAGAAATCGATTTGGCACAGCTCAACCGCTACCGTACCAAGTTCCCAACATTAAATGACATTATATGGACAAAAGACTTTTGTTAGGCGATGAGGCGATTGCACTCGGAGCGCTTCATTCCGGACTCTCAGGTGTATATGCCTACCCAGGCACACCATCAACCGAAATCACCGAGTTTATTCAGAACGCAACGGGCTACGGACGCGAGACATACATCATCTGCGACCACGAACTCAAAGCAAACGGTGACATACACAGCCGCTGGTGCTCAAACGAGAAGACAGCCATGGAGGCAGGTCTCGGAATGTCGTATGCCGGCAAGCGCGCACTGGTCTGCATGAAGCATGTGGGCATGAATGTATGCGCCGACCCATTCGTCAACAGCGCCATCACCGGAGTCAACGGAGGACTCGTCATCCTGGCTGCCGACGACCCATCGATGCACTCGTCACAGGACGAACAGGACTCACGCTTCTATGCCAAGTTCGCCATGATTCCAGTGTTTGAACCATCAAGCCAGCAGGAAGCATACGACATGATGGCAGATGCCTACTCACTGTCTGAGTCACTCCGACTGCCAGTCATGATGCGAGTGGTGACACGCCTTGCACACTCACGCGCCAATGTCGAAGTCAAGTCAGAAGCAAGAGCCGAAAACCAGCTCAACCCCGACAGCGGACGCCACTGGGTGCTCCTCCCTGCCATCGCACGCAAAAACTACCTCGAACTCATCGACAAGCAGAACGACATGAAAGCCACTGCTGCATCATCCAGATACAACAAGCTCACCACCATCGGCACACCGTCAGGCCGACTCGGAGTCATAGCCTGCGGCATCGGTTTCAACTATGTCATGGAAAGCGAAGCCGAAGGCATCGAAGTGCTCAAAGTGTCACAGTACCCACTGCCTGAACAGCAGATAAAGGAACTCGCCAGCCGCGTTGACAAGATTCTCATCGTCGAAGACGGACAGCCAGTGGTCGAAGAACTCGTACACGGAATGCTCGGCGCCGACTACCAGATCGAAGGCCGACTCACAGGCGCACTGCCTCGCACCGGCGAACTCAACCCCGACAGCGTGGCACTCGCACTCAACAGCCTCCTCGGCAACACAACCGCCACAACCGACTTCCCAGTAGCCAACAGCCCTATCAATGTTGTGGGCCGACCACCAGCACTCTGCCAGGGATGCGGCCACCGCGATGTCTATGCAGCCATCCGCGAACTCATCGACGAAATACCGTCAGCACGCGTCTTTGGCGACATCGGCTGCTACACACTCGGAGCACTCCCACCATTCCAGGCCATCACCAGCTGCGTCGATATGGGAGCATCCATCACCATGGCAAAAGGCGCGTCCGATGCAGGCATCTGGCCAGCCATCGCAGTCATCGGTGACTCCACATTCACACACTCAGGCATGACCGGACTGCTCGACGCCATCAACGACCGCGCCAACATCACAGTCATCATCAGCGACAACCTCACAACCGGCATGACCGGCGGACAGGACTCACAAGGCACAAACCGCTTTGAGCAGATATGCCTCGGACTCGGTGTCGAACCCGAACACCTCCATGTCGTTGTGCCACTGCCAAAGAACATGGACGAAATACGCAAAGTGCTCCGCGACGAAATCAACTACAAAGGCGTCAGCGTCATCATACCACGCCGCGAATGCATACAGACACACGCACGCAAACTGCGCCAGGCAAAGAAGTAAAATAACACAAGTTTCGCTTGTACGAAAGACGCAGAGAGAGTGAAAAGCGAAAGTTAAATACCCCACAAAAAACATGAAGACCGATATCATACTCGCAGGTGTGGGAGGACAAGGCATCCTCTCCATCGCAACCATCATAGGCGAAGCAGCAACCAAGGCAGGCCTCAACCTCAAACAGGCAGAAGTACACGGAATGAGTCAGCGCGGCGGTGATGTCCAGAGCAACCTACGGCTCTCCGACCAGACCATCTACAGCGACCTCATCCCACGCGGCAAGGCCGACCTCATCATCGCAATGGAACCAATGGAAGCACTCCGCTATGTACCGTTCCTCAGCAAGGACGGCACCATCGTCACCAGTTCAAAACCATTCATCAACATACCAAACTACCCTGACGAAACAGCCATCTGTGCCGAACTCGACGCACTGCCAAACAAGGTGGTACGCCTCGACATCGAAGAAATGGCAAAAGAAATCAAGACACCAAAGAGCGCCAATGTCATCCTGCTCGGCATGGCAGCACCATTCCTCGGCTGCCTCAGCACCGAAGAACTCCGCAGCGCCATCGGACGCGTATTCGCAGCCAAGGGCGATGCCATCGTCCAGGCCAACTACACAGCATTCGATGCCGGACTGACCCAGGCACAGCAATAACCATCAGGCTCATAAGTCCTATTGGTCCTATTGGCCCCATCAGCCCTATTCCCCCCATTAATCCCATTATCCCCATGACCCCAATATCAAAAGAACTCATTGACCGCGCCATATCCGACTTCGGCATCAAAGACTTCGCCAAGGCCACCATCCGCGAGGTAGTAGCCATAGCAGCAGGAGCCGAAAAAGAGTCAGGCGTAGAATTCATCAAGATGGAAATGGGTGTGCCCGGACTGCCAGCATCACAATACGGCGTCGAGGCACAAGTCAGTGCACTCCAAAACGGCATAGCACGACTCTACCCCAACATCAACGGACTCCCAGAACTCAAACAAGAAGCAAGCCGCTTCATCAAGGCATTCATCGGCGTCGATGTCAATGCCGAAGGATGCGTGCCAGTGTGCGGCAGCATGCAAGGCACCTACGCATCATTCCTCACAGCCAGCCAGTCCGACCCAAAGAAGAACAAGATACTCTTCATCGACCCAGGATTCCCAGTGCAGAAGCAGCAGTGCGTCGTGATGGGAGCACAGTACGAAACCTTCGATGTCTATGACTACCGCGGCGAACGCCTCGGGCCAAAACTCGAGTCCTATCTCAGCCAGGGCGACATCGCAGCCATCATCTACAGCAACCCCAACAACCCAACATGGGTGTGCCTCACCGAAGACGAACTCCGCACCATCGGCACCCTTGCCACACGCTACGACTGCATCGTACTCGAAGACCTCGCCTACTTCGCAATGGACTTCCGCAAGGACCTCAGCACACCATTCCAGGCACCATACCAGCCAACCGTAGCACGCTACACCGACAACTATGTACTCCTCATCAGCGGAAGCAAAGCATTCAGCTATGCAGGCGAACGCATCGGAGTCAGCTGCATCAGCAACAGCCTCTACCACCGCAACTACCCAGCACTGGCAGAACGATACGGCAACGGCACATTCGGCAGCGTCTTCATCCACCGCGTACTCTACGCACTATCAAGCGGAACAAGCCACAGCGCACAACACGCAATGGCAGCAATGCTCCGTGCAGCAAGCGACGGAACCTACAACTTCCGAGCCGACATCAGCGAATACGGACGACGCGCACACCTGCTCAAAGACATATTCACCCGACACGGATTCACCATCGTCTATGACAAAGACATGGACGAACCCATCGCCGACGGATTCTACTTCACCATCGGCTACCCGGGCATGACAGGCAGCCAGCTCGCACGCGAACTCATGTACTACGGAGTCAGCGCCATCGCACTCGACACCACAGGCAGCAAGCAGCAGGGACTCAGAGTCTGCACATCATTCATCCGCGACAACCAGTACGAACTGCTCGAACAGCGCATGCAGCTGTGGGAAGAAAACCATCCGTCAGCAAGCTAAAACACCCCTCACAACACACTAAAAAGCAGCACAACAAAGAAAAAATGCAGTTAATTTGCAAATAATTGGCAATTGTTATGCGTTGTTTGACAATAATTTCTTACCTTTGCACCCGCTTTTCGGAGCAATGAATGAAATAATATTAATCAATTAATCACAAAGTTCTATGTACTTAGATTCAGCTAAGAAGCAAGAAATCTTT
>JAGHSZ010000140.1 GCA_018065565.1 Candidatus Colivivens caballi | reverse complement strand
TCTCAAGGCAGGCAAGCACACCTATACCTTCATCGTTGATGGTAAGGCTATCCTTGACCCTCGGAATGCTAACAAGTCGGAAGATGGCAAGCAGAGTGTTGCTGAAATTCCAGAAAGCCGTGGCTTTGGTGGCTTCGGTGGTTTTGGTGGAGGCTTCGGTGGTCCAAGACCACAGGGACAGGGTGGACCTCGTCCTCAGGGAGCTCCACAGGGACCAAGACAGTAAAAAAGAGAGGCCATTAGCTATTAGCCCTTAGCCATTAGCTCCAACCATCCGGAAGGAAAGGCCAATGGCCAATGGCTAATGGCCAATGGCTCTCCACTAACCACCTCAGATCCTTTAACTCAACACAAACATATGACACGAATAACTGTAAAAGTAGGAAGTAATGTGCTGACACGAGATGATGGTTCGCTCGATGTCACCCGTATGTCAGCTCTTGTTGATCAGATTGCCTGGATGCGTAGTCACGACATTGAGGTAATCCTTGTCAGTTCGGGTGCTGTGGCAAGTGGCCGCTCTGAACTGCATTTGCAAAAAGAAATGAGCGAAGTCAATGAACGACAACTTTATTCTGCTGTTGGTCAGGCAAAACTCATCAACCGCTATTACGAGATGTTTCGTGACCATAAGATAGCTGTGGGACAGGTGCTGACCATGAAGGAGAACTTCAACCGCCCTGACCATTTCCAGACCCAGCAGAACTGCATGAATGTGATGCTCTACAATCATGTACTGCCAATAGTGAACGAGAACGACACTGTGTCAGTCACCGAACTTATGTTCACTGATAATGATGAACTTGCAGGACTTGTGACCGAGATGATGCATTCAGATGCACTGATTATCCTTTCAAACATTGACGGCATCTATACCGGTGACCCAGCCGATGCCGATTCACACTTGATTACAAGTGTAGCAAGCAGTGATGACATCAGCAAATATGTACAGAAGAAAAAGTCGAATGCCGGAAGAGGTGGAATGCAGACAAAGTCCACCATTGCCCAGCAACTTGCAGCCAAGGGCATCAATGTGATCATTGCCAATGGCAAGCGCGAGAACATACTCATCAACTTGATAGAAGACAAAGACAATACTCCACATACAGAATTTGTGAAATGATACAGCAACAGTTACAGCAGGCAAAAGATGCCTCACTCGATTTACAGGGATATAGCCAGCAGCAAGTGAATGACCTCCTGCTCTCACTTGCCGATGCCATCATGCAGAACAAGGATTCACTCCTCAGTGCCAATCAGCAGGACCTGGACAAGATGGAACAGAGCAACCCTCTGTATGACCGCCTGAAACTCACAGAAAGCCGACTGGAAGGTATAGCTTCTGACATGCGCAATGTGGTGAAACTACCTTCACCATTGGGCAAAACCCTGAGCGAAACCACACTCACTAACGGACTTGAAATAAAGCGCATAAGTGTTCCTTTCGGAGTCATAGGCATTGTGTATGAAGCCCGCCCAAATGTGACATTCGATGTGTTCTCACTCTGCATCAAGAGTGGCAATGTGTGTGTGCTCAAAGGTGGAAAAGATGCCGACAGTTCCAACCGTGCAATTGTTTCACTTATTAAGGCAGAACTGGAGCGTCATGGCCTCAATCCCCATGTCATAGAACTGCTCCCAGCCACACATGAAGCCACTGGGGAGATGCTCCAGGCACGCAACTACATAGATGTGGTGATACCACGAGGCAGCAGCCGACTTATCAATTTTGTACGAGAAACAGCCTCAGTGCCAGTCATCGAGACAGGAGCAGGAGTGTGTCATGCATACATTGACCGTGATGCAGACCTGAAGAAGGCAATACCAGTGGTAGTCAATGCCAAGACACGCCGAGTAAGTGTGTGCAATGCCCTTGACTGCATGATAATAGACCACAACCGCCTCTCCGACCTCACACAGATTTGTCAGCCATTGTTCGAGAAAGGTGTGGAGATACTGGCAGATGCCGAGAGCTATTCATTCCTTTCTTCAAGCCAGTTGGGCACAACCTATGCCTCATTGCTGAAACCTGCCACCGAAGAAACCTTCGGCACAGAGTTCTTGGCTATGCGAATGGCTATCAAGACAGTAGATGGGGTGGAGGCCGCCATCCGCCATATCCGCCAGTATGGTTCAGGACACAGCGAGTGCATTGTTACCGAGAACCAGGCTGCAGCTGACCGTTTCCTCCTTCAAGTCGATGCTGCATGTGTCTATCACAATGCCCCTACATCATTCACCGATGGAGCACAGTTCGGACTTGGAGCAGAGATAGGCATCAGCACCCAGAAACTCCATGCCCGTGGTCCAATGGCACTGGAAGCAATGACTACATATAAGTGGATTGTGAAAGGTGAAGGTCAGACCCGACCTTGACTTTCACTTGGAAACCAATCTTTCCCCCGGAGACCAATCCCCTTCCATTGTAATACTGCAATTAAGCCAAACGCCACATCAGAATTAAGCCAAATGCCACATCAAAAATAAGCCAAGTACCACATTTGTAGTTAAAACATGCATGGCTTTCATAAAAAAATATTACCTTTGCAACCGAGAAAAAACATCAAGATGAAAGAATACAAAAATCGTATAGCCGATAAGATCTTGGCAGAGAAACTTGAAGCAATGGGAGCAGTTCTTATTGAAGGTCCTAAGTATTGCGGGAAGACTACACTTGCAAGTCAACAGGCGAAAAGCATTTTGTATATGGCTGACCCTGATACAAAAAGTCAGAATCTCGCCATAGCACAAACAAACATTAAACGCCTTTTGCTGGGTGAAACACCAAGACTTATCGATGAATGGCAACTGGCTCCACAATTCTGGGATGCCGTCCGAAATGAAGTGGACAGGAGAGATGAAGATGGTCAGTTCATGCTTACAGGCTCGGCAGTTCCACCAAGACAGGATAAAATCTTCCATTCTGGTACAGGGCGCATGTCTTGGCTTAAACTTCGTACGATGAGTTTGTGGGAATCAGGAGATTCTTCGGGTGATGTCAGTCTTGGCGCCTTATTCAAAAATGCAAATTCCGTAGATGGAGCAAGCAAGATAGACATTGACCAACTGGCATTTCTGACATGTCGAGGAGGTTGGCCAAAAGCGACTCTAAAGAAAAGTAGGAAGGCTGCATTGTTACAAGCAAAAGAGTATTATGAAGCTGTATGCCGTTATGACATCTCCCGGGTTGATGATGTTGAGCGTGATCCGGAATTGACAAAAAGACTTATGCGTTCCTACTCGAGGAATCAAGGCTCTCAAGCGAGTGCAGGCACGATACTTGCTGATATTAGAGCTAATGAAAGTGATGAACTTAGCGAAAATACAGTCTATTCATACATCAAAGCGCTGAAAAAGATTTTCGTGATTGAAGATTCACTTGCATGGAATCCGAACCTGCGTTCCAAGACTGCTATTCGCACTTCTGATACAAGATATTTTATCGACCCATCCATAGCTACCGCAGCTCTCGGTCTCGGTCCTGAAGACCTTATCAATGATTTGAACACCTTTGGACTGTTCTTTGAGACGCTTTGTGTCCGTGATTTAAGAGTATATGCAGATGCTTTAGGCGGTACAGTTTATCATTATCGCGACAAAAGTAATCTGGAATGTGATGCCGTGGTTCATCTTGAGAATGGTTCGTACGGACTCGTGGAAATCAAATTGGGAGGCGATACATTAATAAATGAAGGAGCAGAGAATCTGCAAGTATTAGCTGATAAATTAGATACTACAAAGATGAAGAAACCTTCATTCCTGATGGTTCTTACTGGTGTGGGCGACTATGCATACAAGCGTCCAGAGGATGGAGTGTTAGTTGTACCTATCGGCTGTCTAAAAGAGTAAGGCAATCCCTGATATGCCTGTCGTGTTGATGACTACATAAGTAGATGCGAAATTGCTGTTGAAGGATTGAAGAGTGTTGCAGTTGACTTTTCACCCCTCCTTTCACATCAGCATCCATGCACGCAAGGACTGTCTTCAAAACAAAGATTGCCTTCATGAGCGTACATGTTTTGCCATACGAGCGGTGATAAATTGCCACACGAGCACTCGTGAATTGTCAAGCGAGCGTACGAAGATTCAAAAAGGTGTACACCTTCCGGGAAAAAGGTGTACAGCAAACATAAGAAAGGTGTACACCAAAATTCAATAAGGTGTACACCTTTTTATATTATCGTGCGGTCGTGTAACAAAACATGAGCGTTCGTGAGGGTATTTACGAGCGCTCATGAGAGGGTTTACCAATATGCTGTTGCAACAGTTATCCTTCCAGAATCATTGCAGCAATGATGCTGATGTCAGTGATGTTGATTTCTCCATCGCCATTGACATCGGCTGCTTTTGCCTTTAATCCCTCGGGTTCATCACCAAGGATGTAGGCTGCGATGATGGCAATGTCGGACACATTGATTGAGCCGTTGCCATCGGCATCACCAGCTTGGATGTCGAAACCACCTGAGTTGTTGCCATGCAACTTGTAGATGACTGGCAGGGTGTAGCTTGCAGTGTCAGCATAGCAAGCAAAGATGTCGGTACCTGCTGTCTTGTTTGGGTTGTACATGATGGTGTTGGAGCGTGAAACACCTGCACTCTTGATGGTTGCAGCCCAGTTGTCATCGATGCTGATGTTCCACAGACCATAGTCACCGTAACTGTCGCTGGTGTATTTGTCCCATACAGTCAGATAGTTGTTGTTGCCCTTGTTGGGATTGCCACCGTTGGCAACGAGATACCAGCCAGAGGCATCGCTGAATGCAACCTTGTCACCCACACGCTCTACCTTATATTCGTACAATATGCTTGAACGGTTTACCATTGTGCGGTCTTTGCTGTAAGTGGCCTTTTCTGCACGGATGTTGTTCTTGCTCTTTTCTTCATTGAAATAACCCATGACAAGATTGACATTTGGGTCGCTTACACCAAACATCACGAGGTCGCCTGTTTGCAGTTCGGATGGGTCAGTCACTACCCACATCACATCGTCGCTGACATCAGGGTTATGGATGCTGCCGTTGTCGGCATTGATGGTTATGGTGTTGATATATATGCCGTTTTCGGTGCAGTCCACACTGAATGTCACATTGCCAGTTTCTCCGTCAAACACAAATGTGGTGTCGCGGTTGTACTGTCCCTGACCCTTTTCAGGTTTGCTGATTGTGAACGACTGTGCAGTGCCGTCGCCAACCTTCATGTTGATCTGTCCCTTGCCCTTGGATGTGTTCTGGCAGAAGTTTACGGTGATGCTGGTGATGTTGGTGAATGACAACACCGAAGTTGCTCCTGCTCCGGTTGTGCCAGTCTTTACACCTACTCCACAACTGTAAAGCCGTCCATCGGCATCAGTGTAACCAGCGTTGTAGTCCGTTGCTGGCATGTTTGCTTTCCATCCGTCAGTCTTACCGTCAAGTGTGACAGTGCCGATGCGTGATTTCCAGTCAGTACCTACAAAAGTGTATGTTGTGGTGATTGCCCACATGTTGATTGTAGCCAAAAGGCTTACTAAAATACTGAATAATTTTTTATTCATGGCGTTTATTTATTCTTATTAATTTGATTTTGGGCTGCAAAGGTACGCATTTTATTCTGAATGTGCAAACTTATGCAATGCTTTTATGCAGAGCGACATAAACTCAAAACACTAACATCAAAGCTCCAAAGACGGGCAAAAATGCAAATAACCTTATAATAATAAGGTGTATGTCACGAATAATTTGTAACTTTGCACAAAATTGACTATTCACAAACAAACTAATGCATCACTCAAAACTAATCGTATCCATCGTACTGTTCCTGTTGCCACTGTGCCTTTTGGCAGAGGAGGCTTGGATAGACTTAACTGAAAACTACATCAAAAATGCGGGATATGATAACAATTCCGCCGACTATTGGGAGGGGACTGCCCTTGGCTTTGTCGGACCGTTATCGAATGCCGAACATTATCAGAAGAATTATGACACTTATCAGGTGCTGACTGGACTGACACCAGGTAAGTACCGTGTCAGCCTGCAAGCATATTACCGTGCAGGAGAATCGGGTAGTGACTACAACCACTTCATGTATGACGGTGACTCATATCGCCATGCTCAACTCTATGCCACTTCATCGGTTGATGACTATTCCACACCTATATGCTACGCTTCTTCGGCAGCTCAGAGTCAGTCGCTCGGTGGAGCTACCAGTACAGTGGGTGACTGGGGCAACACCTTGTACATTCCAAACAACATGGAGGCAGCTCACTATTGGTTTGAAGCTGGCTACTACGACAACTCGGTGGAGTGTGAAGTTGGTGATGACGGACAACTGAGGATTGGCATCCGCAAATCAACCACACTCAGCGGCGACTGGACTTGCATTGACAACTGGCGTATTGAGCAATGGGCCACTTTCAAGAAAATCACTACTGTGTATTTCCTTCCGTCAACCATGAAGATGTATGTGGGTGATGTTGTTCAACTGACACCTCATGTGATACCATCGGATGCTACTATCCAGAAGTATATCTGGGCATCGTCAGATGAGACCGTTGCCACGGTTGACCAAAAAGGGGTGGTCACTTGTAAGAAATCAGGGACGGTGAATATCACGGCACAGACCACTGACGGTTCAAACAAGACTGCCCGATGCCGCATCACAGTGGAAGGTGGCATGGTTGAAGTCGGCTCTGTGATAATAAACGAAATAATGCCAGCCAACATCGACCTCTTTGTCGATCCTTCATGGAACTACGGTGGCTTTGTTGAACTATACAATCCTACACTCACAACAGCCACAATGGGTGGATGCTATGTGAGCGATGACCCTGAGAATCTGCTCAAATGGCGAATGCCTCTGGCTGTGGGCAATATGTCTGCCAAGGGCTATTTCACCATTTGGTTTGACAACAACGACAAGTATGCACCGACTCAGTGTCCATTCAAACTCGATGTTGACGGTGGCACAATCTATATTTCCAACTCGGCAGGCACCCTGCTTGCATCCCAGGACTATCCACCTGCATATCGCAGATGTTCATATGCCCGTGTCACTGATGGTGCTGATGAATGGGAATGGACAGGTACTCCTACACCTGGTGCAACCAACAACGGCAGCCGTTTTGCATCTGAGCAACTTGAAAGTCCTGTGGCTGACAAGAAGGGACAGGTGTTCATCGGCACGCTTCAAGTCATGGTGGGCATCCCTGATGGGGCAACACTGCGCTACACAACCGATGGCTCGGTACCGACACTCTCAAATGGATTTACCAGTTACACAGGAGTGTTCTCCATCACCCAGTCGGCAGCTTACCGATTCCGTCTGTTCAAGGACGGCTATCTCCCAAGCGATGTGGTGACTCACTCATACATTTACAATGACAAAAACTTCAACATTCCGATACTGTCAGTAGTGACAGACCGTTCAAACCTCTATGGTGCTGATTACGGCATTTTCGTTCAGGGCAATGGCCATGGCATCCGTGGCCGTGGACAGTCGGTCAAGAGCAACTGGAACATGGACTGGGAGCGTCCGGTCAGCATGGAGTATTTTGCTGATGCTGATGAGGTCAGTTTTGCTCAGGAAGTCAATATGTCGCCTTGTGGAGGTTGGAGCCGTGCTTGGACTCCACATTCATTCAAACTGAAAGCCAACAAGGTGTATGGACTGAAATACATGCCATACGCATTCTTTGACGACAAACCCTACATCAAGAACAAGTCTCTGCAAGTGCGCAACGGTGGAAACGACACCAGTTGCCGCATCATTGACCCTGCACTGCAAGAAATTGTTTCACGCTCTGGGCTGAATGTTGATGGACAGGCATATCAGCCAGCCTTTGTCTATATCAATGGCGAACCATACAGTGTGCTCAACATCCGTGAACCCAACAACAAGCATTTTGCCTATGCCAACCGTGGACTCGGTGACGACGAACAGGACCAGTTTGAATACTCACCTGATTCTGGCTATGTGCAGATGGAAGGCACCCGTGAGGCTTTTGAACGCCTTTACGAACTATCAGCAAATGCTGCCGATGCCAATGTCTATGAACAGATAAAGCAACTGCTCGACATCGATGAGTTCATCAATTACATGGCAGTTGAGATGTACCTTGGCAGTAGTGACTGGCTCAACAACAGCAATAACACCAAGGCATACCGTCCAAGAATCGAAGGTGGCAAGTTCCGTTTCGTACTCTTTGACCTCGATGCCTATGGTGGAACAAACGAGTTTGCCGAGGTGGAGAACACCAACTGGCAGACACTCGACAACCTGTACGACTGCGATGTATCAGCCTACTACAAAGAGATTGAACTCACAACCATCTGGCTCAATCTGCTCAACAACAAGTCGTTCCGCAAGCAGTTTATCGATTCATTCTGCCTTGTGACGGGTTCTGTGTTCAATCCTGACCGTTGCCGTGCCATAGTCAATGAACTTGCTGACCGTGCTTATACAGCAATGCGTCAGATGGGTGGAAGTCCTTGGAACAGTGCCAACGGCATCATCAATGCAATGTCTGCTTCTCGTCAGAATACGATGATAAACCGTCTGAAAGGCTATAACAGGATGAAACTCGGAAATGTGAATTCTGTCAACTGCTCACTTTCAGCAAACATCGAAGAGGCTCGCCTGACAGTCAACGGGCTGCCTGTACCAACTAACACATTCAGCGGACAGTTGTTCCCACCAGTGACAGTCAAGTCGCAGGCTCCTGCTGGTTACAAGTTCATGGGGTGGGCGAGTGAAGGTTCAACCATCGACCAGGAAATCATCACAACAACAGACAATTGGCTTTTCTACGATAAGGGCAGTCTGGATGGCCGCAAATGGTACAATCCCACTTACTCTACATCTGCTTGGAACGAAGGTCAGTCACCGCTTGGCTATGCTACTGGCAGCACCTGGACCGACTACAACACCTCACTCAACTGGGGTACAGACAAGAACAACAAACGCACCACATTCTATTTCCGCAAGAACATCACCCTTGACAAGAAACCTTCAAGTGGCGAGACTATGAGCCTCAGTTTCTCTGTCGATGATGGTTGCATAGTCTATGTCAACGGTAAGGAGGCAGGACGCTACAACATGCCAAGTGGCACAGTCACTTATAGCACTTTCGCTTCCACCTATGGCGATCAGTTCTCGTATCCTCAGACAATGGAACTTGATGCTTCACTCTTTGTTGCTGGTGACAATCTCATTGCGGTGGAAGTACACAACAACGACAAGGTTTCGTCCGACATCCACTGGGAGGCTTCACTCATTTACAGCACCTTGGCTGATGGCGAAATGCTTACAACGGATGAGGAATTTGTGCTGCCTGCTTCTGGAAATGTCAAGATTGTGGCTATGTACACCCCTCTGACCGACGAAGAACTGGCAAACCGCCGTATGGCTCCTGTTCGAATCAATGAAATCAGTGCAAGCAATTCGATGTACATCAACGACTACTTTGCTAAGTCGGACTGGGTGGAACTCTACAACACAACTGACGAGACTATTGACCTTGCAGGAATGTACCTCAGCGACAATCCTGACAAACCACACAAATACCAGTTTGGTGATGATGGCATAAGCACGCTGATAGAGCCTCATGGCTATCGCATCGTGTGGTGTGACAAAGCCGAGCCCGTCAGTCAGCTTCATGCATCATTCAAACTTGAAAATGCCGCTGCCTCAGTGACTCTGACTGCTGCCGACGGTTCTTGGTCAGATGTCCTTGAATATACAGCCCATGACGGGGAACTCACTGTTGGCCGTTATCCTGACGGAAACGACAGCATATATGTGATGTGTACTCCAACCATCGGCAAGAGCAACACAATATCGACCTGTGACTCGATTGTTCCACAGAGTGCAGTTGAAATCATTCCTGGTGATGTCAATGGCGACGGTTTTGTCAATGTGCTTGACATAAGTATGCTCGCTGCCTACATTCTTGGCAACAACCCCGAATCATTCATTCTCCCTGCTGCCGACTTCGATGCCGATGGCATGGTCAATGTAGCAGACATCTCTGCCATTGCCGGCTTCATTCTTGACGGAACAGAAGGGGCATATAGCCATGTAGCCCGTGCCAATGCAAGGACAGATGTGGATGAAGAGGCAGAACAGATAAATCAGTCAGAACTGACAGACGAAACCGATGCTGTGGCTTCGGAACTGGAAAGATAATGAAACTAATGAATAATAATAAATAAATCAAAACCAAAGACATGTTTAATCGAATCAAAACACTAATTTTGACTGCCGTACTTGCCACCAGTGGTACGGTTGTAGCCAATGCTGACACAGGCGTAATAATAAACGAGATAATGCCTGCAAACATTGACATACTGGTTGACCCGTCATGGAATTATGGCGGTTTCGTAGAATTCTATAATCCTACGGCTTCAAACATTATTCTTTATGGACATTATCTCAGTGATGACCCTGACAATTTGCTGAAATGGAGAATCCCTGACACAAAGGCAGTGATGCGTCCAGGCAATTTCTATACTGTTTGGTTTGACCACAACGACATGTATGCTCCAAATCAGTGTCCGTTTGAACTCGGCCTGAACGGAGGTACCCTCTACCTTGCTGACAAAAGTGGAAACATTGAAGCCCAGGTGGACTACCCAGCAGCAGTGCGCCGATGCTCGTATGCCCGCACCACCGATGCTGGCGATGAATGGAGCTGGTGTGTTGAACCAACTCAGGGAAAGACAAATGCAACAGCCACATTCGCATCTGAACAACTTGAAACACCAGTAGTCAACAAGAATGGACAGGTGTTCAGCGGTACTCTGCAAGTGGTTGTCAACATTCCGTCGGGTGCAAAGCTTCGTTACACCACCAACGGTTCTGTACCTACCACCACCAACGGTTCGGTTAGCACCACAGGCGTTTTCTCTGTAAACAAGTCAACGGTCTATCGCTTCCGTCTGTTCAAGGACGGTTATCTGCCAAGTGATGTGGTCACCCGTTCGTTCATCTATAATGACAAAAATTTCTGTGTGCCTATCATCTCTATTGTTACTGACGACAAGAACATCAACAGCCAGGAGTATGGCATATTTGTTCAGGGTTCGGGCAATGGCCGTGCAGGCCGTGGACAGAATGTCAAGTGCAACTGGAACATGGACTGGGACCGTCCAGTCAGCATGGAGTACATCAAGGATGGCGATGAAGTATGCTTCGCCCAGGAGGTGAATATGGCAATGTGTGGAGGATGGAGCCGTGCGTGGACACCACATTCTTTCAAACTCAAAGCAAACAAACTTTATGGTCTGAAATATCTGCCTTATTCATTCTTCGACAAGAAACCGTATGTGAAGTCAAAGACGCTGCAAGTGCGTAACGGCGGAAACGACAACTCATGCCGATTCATTGACCCTGCACTTCAACAGATTGTGGCACGCTCGGGACTGGATGTTGACTATCAGGAGTATCAGCCTGCTTTTGTGTATATCAATGGTCAATTATATGATGTGCTGAACATACGCGAAGCTAACAACAAGCATTTTGCATATTCAAACCGTGGATATGATGATGATGAAATCGACCAGTTCGAGATTGATGCCGACTCAAACTATGTACAGATGGAGGGCACAAAAGAGGCCTTCAACGAATGGTACCGTCTTGCAAAGTATGCAGAGCGTGAGTCCAATTATGAAGAGATAAAGAAACTGGTTGATGTGGATGAATTCGTCAACTATATGGCAGTTGAACTCTATCTTGGTGGTAACGACTGGCCAAACAACAACATCAAGGCATATCGTCCAAGAATCGAAGGTGGCAAGTTCCGCTTTGTGCTTTTCGACCTTGATGCCGCTTTCAGTTATAGTAGCACTTCGTTTAATGAGTTTGGTTCGAAGCAATACCACACATTTGCTGAACTGTTAGGACAGTATCATGGCAGTCAGCGTACAAATGCAGAAATCGAAATAGTTAGCATCTTCCTGAATATGCTGAAAAATGATGAATTCCGCAAGCAGTTCATTGACACCTTCTGCCTTGTGACAGGTTCCGTATTCAATCCTGACCGTTGCCGTGAAATTGCAACCGAACTGGCAAACTATGCTGACAAGGCAATGAATCAGGTGTCGAGCGGATGGTGGGGTGGTGCATCATGCTGGAACAGTGCCAACACCGTCATCAACAACCTCTCTGCACAGCGACAGAACACAATGATAACTGCACTGAAAAATTATGCCAAGATGCAACTGTCAGGACAGAATGCAGTCAAGTGTTCATTTAAGAGCAACATCAGTGAAGGACGAATCCTCATGAACGGACAACCTGTACCAACCAACCGATTTAATGGACAGCTGTTCCTCCCTGTGACACTGCATGCTGAAGCACCTGCGGGCTACAAGTTCGCTGGATGGGCAAAAGAAGGTGGCACAAAGCAGACAACGGCATTCGACTTTGGCAGTCAATGGAGTTATTATGACAAGGGCAGCCTTGATGGACGCCGCTGGAACCAACAGTCTTATTCTGCTTCATGGTCAAGTGGAAAGGCTCCTCTTGGATATTCTACGGGTGGCAACTGGACTGGCATAAATACTCAATTGACACAGCAGAAGAGCACTTACTACTTCCGTCGTGCCTTCTCACTCGATTTCACTCCTAACGAAGACAGTGAGTTCCTGTTAAGTTTCACGGTTGACGATGGCTGCATCATCTATGTCAACGGAACTGAAGTTCATCGCTTCAATATGCCGAGCGGAACCGTTTCATACAGTACTTTCTCCAGCACCTATGTTGACGGTCAGTTTGACCTTCCTCAGACCATCACCATTCCTTCATCATTGCTCAAAAATGGCAGCAACCTGATTGCGGTTGAAGTACATAACAACAACTCGACATCATCTGATGCCTACTGGGATGCTTCATTGGTATATAAGCAAACTACCGTTGGAGGAATGGCAAGCACTGAACAGGATTATGTGCTCCCTGCTGATGCTGCAAATGTAAATGTTACAGCAGTGTGGGAACCTCTTTCTGATGAAGAACTGCTCATCGCTCATTCTGTGCCTGTACGCATCAACGAGGTCAGTGCCGGCAATTCAATCTATGTGAATGAATACTTCTCAAAGGAAGACTGGATTGAACTCTATAACACAACGGACAAGAGTATTGACTTGGCTGGCATGTACTTGAGCGACAATGTTGACAAACCACAGAAGTTCCAGTTCAAGCAGGGTGGCATCTCAACTGTCATCGAACCTCATGGCTATCGTGTCGTATGGTGTGACAAGTCGGCTGATGCATCACAACTCCATGCCTCGTTCAAACTCGGCAACGAACTTGCGTTTGTGCTTCTCACTTCTGCCGATCAGTCTTGGGCTGACACTCTGCAGTATTGTCCTCACGATGGCATACAGACTGTTGGTCGTTACCCTGATGGAGCAAACTCTGTATATGCGATGAATGTGCCAACCATCGGCAAGAGCAACACAATCTGCTCATACGATACGGTTCACATCGAACTCACTCCTGCCGAAGTTGAAGAAGCATTGTCTATCGAACAGCCTTCAGTCATCACTCACGATGGCAACATGAGCATTGCATATAGCAACGGCTATGTCATTGTCAAGAGCGAGGCTCCAACTGATGCTCAACTCTATATCGTTACTGTGGCTGGTCAGCAAGTGGCTAAGACTACACTTCGTCTGGCTGATGGACATGCTGCATATGGCGTGAATCTTCCATCTGGAGTTTACCTTGCAGTGGCTCGCGATGCAGAAGGACATCAGTGTGTAACTAAATTTTATCGTTAATTATTTGTGAGTTTCAAGATTTATTCCTATTTTTGCAACCGATAATGTTAAAACAGACTCAAATAATATTAACCTTTAAAAACTAATTTAATTATGAAGAAGTATTTAGCAGAAATGGTCGGCACAATGGTGCTCGTACTTTTAGGATGTGGAACAGCAGTAAGTCTCAACTGTGGATGTGATGTCGCTTCTGTGGTAGGCACAGCAGTTGCGTTTGGTCTTGCAGTAGTAGCGATGGCATACACTATTGGTGGTGTATCAGGCTGTCACATCAATCCGGCTATCACACTCGGATGCTTACTGACAAAGAGAATCAGCGCTAAGGATGCTGGTATGTACATGATTTTCCAGGTCATCGGCGCATTCATCGGTTCAGCCATCCTGTATGCTCTTGTTTCAACATCTCCAGAACTCGCAGAAGGCACTACTACTGGCGCAAATGCTTGCTCAGGCACAGTTGTGAACGGACTTATTGCTGAAATCGTTCTCACTTGTATCTTTGTACTCGTAGTACTTGGTACAACTGACGAGAAAAAGGGTGCTGGCCAGTTTGCAGGTCTTGCAATCGGTCTGTCACTCATTCTCATTCACCTTGTAGGTATTCACTACACAGGTACTTCTGTAAATCCGGCTCGTTCAATCGCTCCTGCTGTATTCCAGGGCGGTGATGCTCTTGCACAGCTTTGGGTATTCATCGTTGGTCCATTTGTTGGTGGTGCTCTTGCTGCTGGCATCTGGAAGGTTATCGGTAGCGATAAGTAAACCTTGACACTCACTTCTCATCTTCGCTCCTCTTGCGAAGATGACATAATAAAAAAGTACTCATTGGGAATACATGTCTCAATGAGTACTTTTTGTTTGCAACTTTGCTACTGCTGACATCTCTTTATTTATACAAATATGAACTATCGAAAAAAACGATAGCCAATTGTTTTGGCTATTATAAAACATTGCTTATCTTTGCACCCGAAATCAATCAACAAACACTTTCATTAACCAACAACTGCAAAGCATAGACTAACATGGAACTGAGACAACTGAAGTATTTTTACATGACAGCCGATAAAAAAAGTTTCTCTGAAGCGGCTCGTTTGCTTTACATTTCTCAGAGTACGCTGTCACAGCAGATCAAACAATTGGAGGATGAACTCGGATGCATCCTTCTGAAACGCGATTCGCACAAGGTCACACTGACTGAATATGGTGAACGGCTGGTGCCATTGGCGAAAGCAACACTCTATGATGCCGACCTGTGCAAGACCCAACTATCCGACATCCGCAATTTGATGACGGGTTCGCTCAACATTGGTGTGACACACTCGTTCTGCGACATTTTTGCTCATACCATGAAAGAGTTTCTTGTTGAGTATAAGAATGTCAATCTGAATGTCTATTATGCTCACTCTTGCACTTTGGTTGAGATGCTTCGCAAGCGTGAAATCGACTTTGCTCTGGCATACCGTTCCGGCAACTACGAGGACGAAATTGACTATCACGAACTTTTTACATCTGACCTGTGTTTTGTGGTAAGAAAAGACAATCCACTGTGTAACAGGAAAATCTTGACACTGGCTGAAATTGCGAACTACCCGATGGCATTGCCTTCGAAAAATGTGCAGGGACGCCGAACTCTCAACAATGCATTGCGTGAAGCAGGAGTTAAACTCCATGTACGCATCGAACTGAATGAACTTAACTTCTTGCTTGAACTGGTTGAGAGCAGCCGTCTTGCCACCATATTGCCTAGCAGTACTATTGCTCGTCATAAGGATCTTGTTGCTGTACCTCTGGAAATACCTAACCGCACACTGTCAGGCTGTGTCATTGTCTTGAAGGATGTATATAGAAAGCGAAGCGCACAGACTTTTATTCAGATGCTTCGCGATTCACCTATTGTACGTTTACTGAAAGACTGAGCATAAAATCAAATCTGCCATTATCCCAAATCGTTCATTAGCGTTATGATGATAACGGGCTTATTAATGCTAACAGTCTATTAACCATTCTTGCTTAACAGCCTAATAGCCATCTTACTTAACAGTCTGATAGTCATCGTGGTTAACGGTCTAATAGTCATTCTTGGTTGAACCTGAAAACAACACACAGACACGCATCAACATATGAAAACAAAGTGGGTGACCATACATGCATTTAGCATTGGTCACCCACTTGACTGTTTTTGAACCAGCATCCTGTTACTGAATCAGCATCCTATTTTTGAATTTGCATCATAGTAAGGGAACTGCTTGTCAACTTTTGCATGGTTGTTAGCCCGAATATTTCTGCTATGTGTATTTATGCAGCGTGCTTTTGTAGTTCATCCAGCACTATTGCTGATTGCCTTTGATTGCTTCGCGAATCTGTTCTTCCAGTTCTGCTGCTAAGTCTGGATTGTCTTCAATCAACTGCTTTGTAGCTTCACGACCTTGTGCAAGTTTGCTGTCGTTGTAACTAAACCAACTTCCGCTCTTTTTGATGACATTGTATTCTACTCCGAGGTCGAGCAGTTCGCCAGAGCGTGAGATGCCTTTGCCAAACATAATGTCGAACTCGCACTTGCGGAATGGAGGCGCAACCTTGTTCTTGACAACTTTGACTTTGACTGTATTACCAATGGCATCGTCACCGTTCTTCATGGTTTCCTTCTTGCGGATGTCAATTCGAACTGATGCATAGAATTTCAGTGCATTACCACCAGTGGTGGTCTCAGGGTTGCCAAACATGATGCCAATCTTCTCGCGCAACTGGTTGATGAAAATACAAGTGGTGTTGGTACGGCTGATTGTTGCAGTGAGTTTGCGCAGAGCCTGGCTCATGAGGCGAGCCTGAAGTCCGACTTTGTTGTCACCCATGTCACCTTCAATTTCAGCCTTTGGAGTAAGTGCTGCAACTGAATCGACAACAACGATGTCAACTGCTGCTGAACGAATAAGTTGGTCTGCAATTTCAAGTGCCTGCTCACCATTGTCAGGTTGTGAGATCAGAAGTTCTGAAATGTTGACGCCCAGATTCTGTGCGTAGAAACGGTCGAAAGCATGCTCGGCATCGATGAATGCTGCGATACCGCCAGCCTTCTGACACTCTGCTATGGCATGAATGGCAAGAGTGGTCTTTCCTGATGATTCAGGACCGTAAATTTCGATGATTCGTCCCTTTGGGTAACCGCCAACGCCGAGCGCGAGGTCGAGACTGAGACTTCCAGTAGGGATGACATCCACCTTTTCGATGTTGTCATCGCCCATCATCATGATGCTTCCTTTGCCGAAGTCCTTTTCTATCTTTGCCATTGCGGCTTGCAAGGCTTTGAGTTTTTCGTTATTTGCTTCCATGTGATTCTTGATTAGTTGTTTTGATTAATTTATATGGCTATTTTCAAATGAATATCCTTTATCGTTACTAACAGATTGCAGTACCATAGTTCGGTGCCCTTAATTGACCTGTTTTATGGCCTGGACTGCAATGTGGTTAGTACAGGCCTTCCCAGAGTTTCTGACGAAGAGCCTTGATTGCATCACTTGAGATGTACTCGTCGTATGACATCAGTTTGTCGATGTTACCGTTTGGCGACAGTTCAATGATACGGTCTGCCACTGTGTTGATGAATTCGTGGTCGTGACTTGCAAAGAGCACATTTCCCTTGAAACCACGGAGGTTGTTGTTGAATGCCTGGATGGATTCGAGGTCAAGGTGGTTTGTTGGAGTGTCGAGGATGAGGCAGTTGGCATTGTTCAACTGCATTCGTGCAATCATACATCTCATCTTCTCTCCACCACTGAGCACATTTACCTTCTTCAGTACTTCTTCACCAGAGAAGAGCATACGGCCGAGATATCCCTTGAAGAACACATCGTTGCCTTCGCCAAACTGGCTTAGCCATTCTACAAGGTTCTTCTCCGATTTAAAGAATTCTGAATTGTCAAGTGGAAGGTATGCTGTTGTGATGGTGACACCCCATTTATATGTGCCAGCCTGTGGTTCACGGTTGCCGTTGATGATTTCAAACAATGCTGTCATAGCACGAGGATTGTGACTGAGGAATACGACCTTCTGTCCTTTCTCCACTGTGAACGACAAATTGTCAAAGAGCAATGTGCCGTCATCATCGACTGCTTTGAGTCCATCAACCTCAAGAATTTGGTTTCCTGCTTCGCGTTCCATGCTGAAGATGATTCCTGGGTATTTGCGCGTAGAAGGCTGAATCTCTTCGATATTGAGTTTCTCGAGCATTTTCTTGCGGCTTGTGGTCTGCTTGCTCTTTGCTGCGTTAGCAGAGAATCTACGGATAAACTCTTCCAGTTCACGCTTCTTTTCTTCTGCTTTTGCCTTCTGGTTCTGTGCTTGACGCAGAGCCAACTGTGATGATTCGTACCAGAATGAATAGTTGCCGGCAAACATGTTGATTTTGCCATAGTCAATATCTACTGTGTGTGTGCTGACTGCGTCGAGGAAGTGACGGTCGTGGCTGACAACCAGCACTGTGTGCTCAAAGTTTGCCAGATAGTCTTCAAGCCATTCCACTGTGTCGAGGTCGAGGTCGTTGGTAGGCTCATCAAGGAGTAGGTTGTCAGGGTTGCCATAGAGGGCCTGTGCCAGCATCACGCGTACTTTCTGCTTACCTGATAGTTCTGACATCTGGCGATAGTGCAGGTCTTCTTTTATGCCGAGGCCACTGAGCAGTTGAGCGGCGTCGCTTTCTGCGTTCCAACCGTCAAGTTCTGCAAACTTTTCTTCCAGTTCAGCAGCGCGTACACCATCCTCATCAGTGAACTCTTCTTTCATATAGAGGGCTTCCTTTTCTTTCATTATAGCCCAAAGGACAGAGTGACCCATCATCACTGTGTCCATAACATTGTATGCATCAAATTTGTTGTGGTCCTGACTGAGGACTGACAGACGCTCGCCTGGGCCAAGGGTAATCTGGCCTGTTGTTGCTTCAAGTTCGCCTGTGATAGCTTTCAATAATGTGGATTTACCGGCACCGTTGGCACCGATGACTCCATAGATGTTTCCGTTAGTGAATTTTAGATTTACATCTTTGTAAAGAATTCGTTTCCCGAATTGAATGGATAGATTTGAAACTGTAATCATTGATTTTTATGTCTCTTTTATTACTTATGATATCTGTATGTGTACCTGTATGTCACTCTCAAAACTGGTGTGTAGTATTCTTATAGTCCGAAGTAATTCTTTATGTATTGGAGCAGGAACTGTGCCGTACCTTCTACGCCAAGTATTGAGGAATTGATGCAAAGGTCGTATGCGCGTGAGTCTCCCCAGTTGGTTTCGCAGTAGAAGTCGTGATATTCTGCTCGCTTTTTGTCTTCTGCCAAAATCATGTCCCGTGCTTCGTCAGCTGACAGAATTTCACGGTCGCGAACACGCTGGATGCGTTCGTCCATGTTGGCACGAATGAACAGGTTGAGATGCCGTGGATGTTTGCGCAGAATGTAATCAGCGCAACGCCCTACTATGATGCAGCTTTCAGTGCTGGTCTTCTGAAGTATGATGTCAGATTGAATCTTGAAGAGCGACTCGTCGCTGATGCTGCTGTCGTACATGCCGGTAATGTTTGAGAATGCCGAAGTGACGGTCTTGACCATTGCTGACATCATGCCATAACTTGTGCGTTCATCAGCATTTCTGAACATTTCTGGCGAAAAACCGCTTTCTTGTGCTGCCATCTTGATGAGTCTGCGGTCATAGATTGGTATATTCAGTTCCTTTGCCAACTGTTCACCGATTATTTTGCCGCCGCTGCCAAGTTCACGGCCGATAGTGATTGCGTAAGGTTCCATGTCTTTTGGTGCTTTTTGCTTTTTTACTGCTTAGTCCAGGTCGATGTCTGTCTGGTTGAAATTACCTTTCTTGAAGAAATGCCAAAGCATGACTCCTGCTGTGATGACGCTGACGCCATCTGCTATTGTTATACTGGCCCATACTCCTTTAGTTCCCATGAAGTTCGGAAGTATAAGCAACATTGGTATGAGGAAAATCAACTGACGGCACAGAGAGAGAAATATGCTCTTTTTTGCCATTCCGATTGACTGGAAGAAGTTTCCTGTGACAATCTGAAAACCTACAAGTGGGGTCATCAGCACAATGATTTTCATGCCTTCAACTGCTAACGCTGTCAATTCAGGGTCATCTGTAAATATCTCAATTGTGATTTCTGGGAAGAATTCACATAGTATGAAACTGCAGCACATTACGATTGTTGCATATAAAATAGAGTATTTCAGTACTCGTACCACACGGTCGTATTGCTTTGCACCATAGTTGTAACCAGCAATAGGCTGCATTCCCTGGTTGATACCCATCACAATCATGATGAATGTGAAGGTGATTCCGTTGACAATACCATATGCTCCGATGGCAAGGTCGCCACCATGGTGCAACAGTCCTCGGTTGATGAGAATCACAACCAGGCACATACACAACTGCATACAGAACGGACTGATGCCGATGGCAAAAATGTTCTTGACAATGCGGCGCTTCATTTCATAGATGCCCTTGTGAAGACGGATCATATCTTTCTTGTTGCATAGTGCCACTGTAATATATATAGTGGATATTGTCTGTGATATGACAGTCGCGATGGCTGCACCTGCAATTCCCCATTTGAACACTATAATCAGCAACCAGTCAAGTGCAACATTTATGCATACACCCATGAGTGTCGCAATCATTGCTTTGTTGGGGTGACCTGTAACACGCTGCACGCTGACCAATCCGTGATTAAGGTGACAGATGATATTGCCATACAGGATTATCAGCATATATTCGCGTGCATAATCTATGGTGTTGTCGCTTGCACCGAAGAACAACAGTATCGGGTCGATGAAGATTATGGCGAGAAGTGCAAAAATGGCACCAATTACCACATTGAGCGAAACAATGTTGCCAAGTACTCTTTCTGCTGTTTCGTAATCTCGTTGTCCCAACTTAATGGAGAGTAGGGTGGACCCGCCTGCTCCGATCATTGCACCGAACGATGCCGACAAGTTCATGATTGGGAATGTCACTGCAAGTCCTGCAATTGCGAGTGGACCGACACCCTGTCCCAGAAATGCACGGTCAACTATATTGTAAATGGATGCAGCAAGCATCGAGATGACTGCCGGTATGGCATATTGCATCAAGAGCTTGCCTATGGGTTCCGTCCCTAATTCTTTTGGGGATTTTTTTTGCTGCATTATGTGTATTCGTGATTTTGAGTACAAAGGTACAAAATAATTGATGAAATACCATCTATTAACTTGTATTATTTGTGGCGGTACTTCACTGCTTTTTGTATAAATGGCTGATTGCTATCTTGATTGCTCATCGGCTGATGAACCTGGTTTTTGTTGGCTTGCCAAGTGGACATAACTAATCTCAAAAAAAAGTGATTGCACATTCACATGTACAACCACTCCAAAAAAACAACAATTATAAAAAAGTTTCTACTTATTACTTTTGCCAATGTATGTATTTCCTTATTGAGATTGAAAAATCTTTATTTTTTGTTTTGCCGTTGTTGTCCAGGCCATTGTCCTGCTGGACGCTGCGGAGTAAATCTGCGGAGCGCTTCCATGTTGAACATATAGAGAGCTCCGTTCACCTTGTAGATTTTCTCCCATGAAAGGACGCGATGGAACTTTTTGTAGTACATCAGTTCTATGCGGCTTTCTTCGATTGACAATTCTGCATTTTGGTTGAGCAACTTCTCAAAGTCAACTTCGCTCTTTGCTTCGTTGCCTTTGCGTAGGTTGGCATGTCGCTTGCCCTGTACTTCGCGTTGCTTTGCCATCATCTCGTGGAGCATAGGGAAGAACTTCTGACCTTCCTGCTGTGTGAGTCCGGCATGTTCTGTAATGTATTGCTCCAGATGTTTTTTGTATGCTTCTGGTGAAAACTGTTGTGGCTGTGGCATATTAAATCCAGGAACTTGCTGCCCAGGTCGCCATGGTTGTGGAGTATTGCCTCCTTGCTGCCATGGGTGTTGCTGAGCTACCGCTATTGCCGGTAGTATTGCAAGTGCCAATATGATAAAATAGCGTTTCATTATAAATGCTTTGTTTAAAATGCTTTATATACCACAAACTTTTTAATATTCGCCTCCTGACAGGTAGCTATACACATCGTTGTAGTCAACCATAGCGTAATTCATGGCGTCCATCTGATATTGTTCATCATATGTTACGCATTCTTCAGTTGTCTGCTGATTGATGAGTTCTGCCTGCTGTGCGTTTGTTCCTGCCTTGTCAAGTACATTGACACAAATCAGTGTTCCGGCAATACAAGCTGCAATGCCGCTTGCCCACATGGTCCAGTGTCGATGTGCTTTTGGCTTCAGTTCAACCACTTTGACTTCTTGCTGTTGCTCATCGATGCTGTTCATCACTCTTTGTGTAAGAGTGTCAAAATAGCCCTCTGGAACAGTGAAAGGGTTGGCTTTCGTGAAGTTTTCCATGGTTATGTTTTCGTTTCCTTTCATTTTAATATATTCGTTTGATTGTATGACTTTGTAAATTTCAAAAGGTTTAATCGTGAGAGTTAAAAAAATCCTCAATTTTTTTCACTGCATGATGAAATGATGCTTTGAGTGCTCCGACTGAAGTGCCTGTAACCACTGAAATGTCTTCATATTTCATGTCGTCAAAGTATTTCATTTGGAATACTGCTCTTTGCTTGTCTGGCAGTGTGTTCATCGCTTCTTGCAGCATTGTCTGTGTTTCGTCTCCATCGAAGTAAGGATCGCTTTCCAACTGGCTGGTGACCACTGATTCTTCATCGTCAAGTGACAGTGTCTCGCGCTTATGTTTGAGAAATGTTATACTTTCGTTATATGCAATCTTGAACAACCAAGTCGAGAGTTTTGATTCACCACGAAAACTGCTGATGTTTGTCCAAACTTTAATAAATGTGTTTTGGAGCACATCGTCGGCATCTTCGTGATATGTGACAAGCCTACGGATCTGCCAATATAATTGCTGTCCGTAGTGATTGACAATATCTTCAAAGGCCTGTCGCTGAGTTCTCGGGTCTTGCAGCTTTGCCTGTATCTCGTCTTCGTTAAAATTGCTCATTTAGTGTATCTCAATGGCACAACCATCGTTGTCACTCTTGTCACTTTCTTTATTGTTTTTGACTTGAATTCAGTTTAATGGTTTAATCCGTTTCGTTGTGAACTGATGTTTATAAAACAATTCCTTGCTTTTAGAGAGCTTTGACCTAAAAACAAGGAACTGCTATGCCTGACACTTTGTGTGGTTAAGTGTTACTTAATACAAATCTTACGGGCTGTCTTGTCGATTTTCAGAATGTAGCATCCCTTGGGCAGATTGCCCAGTTCTACGTTTTTGTCTTCACTGTCGATTCTGATTGTTGAAACTTTAACACCGGCAAGGTTGTACACTTCAAGAACTTTGTTTGCTGCATTCTTGATATGTACATTTGAATTTGAAACGGTGAATTCAACTGCCTGCATCTCGCTTTCTATCTGTGGCTTTTGCATTTCAGGCTGCTTCTGCATGTCCTGAGCCATAGATACTTGTGCGGTCGCAAGCATCATGATTATTGATATTATTATGTAGAATCGTCTGTTCATACGCACTCTCACTTATAATTTATGTTGCAAATGTAAAACATTTTTTCCTTACTGCCAAATGTTTTTTGTGTTTTTTTGTTTTTTTAAGATTAAAATGTTCTTATTAGGATAATAAATTTGCTTCTGTTGCGTTGCCGACCTTTTACCTCTTCATCTGTTCACGGGGGTTATAAAACATCTGCTCTTGCGTGATACAGAAAGAGGCAACGCTTATGTGCGCTGCCTCTATATAATTATATAAGGTGGTTGTGCTTGCTGCGTAGTTGCATCCAGCAAACTGCTGCCTTATATTTAGAACTCTTCTGTCATTTTCTTGACTTCGTCCTGAATCTTCTTTGCAAAGTCTTGCATTGACATTGTTTCCTGTGCTCCCTGTTCGCCTTGCTTGCGTACATTGACTGTACCTTCAGCAGCTTCCTTTTCGCCTACGATGAGGAGGTAAGGGATGTGTTTGAGCTCGTTGTCACGGATCTTGCGACCAATCTTTTCGTTGCGCTCATCGACTATTGTGCGTACATCCTGCTGGTTGAGGTATTCTGCCACGCTGTTTGCATAGTCGTTGAACTTTTCAGAGATAGGGAGGACGACCACCTGGTCTGGTGTAAGCCAGAGTGGGAAGTGACCTGCGGTGTGCTCGATGAGTACGGCTACGAAGCGTTCCATACTTCCGAATGGTGCACGGTGAATCATGACTGGACGGTGTTTTTCGTTGTCTGCACCTGTGTATTCCAGCTTGAATCGTTCTGGCAGGTTGTAGTCAACTTGAATTGTACCAAGCTGCCAACGGCGTCCGAGTGCGTCCTTAATCATGAAGTCGAGCTTAGGACCATAGAATGCTGCTTCACCTTCTTCTTCGTGTGCAGGCAGACCTTTCTCCTTGCAAGCCTCGATTATGGCGTTTTGTGCTTCTTCCCAAACTTCATCAGAACCGATGTATTTTTCTGTGTTCTTAGGGTCTCGGAGTGAAATCTGTGCTTCAAATTCCTTGAAGTCGAGTGCTTTGAAAATGATGTTGATGATGTCCATCACACGAAGGAACTCACCCTTAACCTGGTCTGGACGGCAGAAGATGTGGGCATCGTCCTGAGTAAATGAGCGTACACGGGTAAGTCCATGAAGTTCACCACTTTGCTCATAACGATATACTGTTCCAAACTCAGCAATGCGGACTGGCAGGTCTTTGTATGAGCGTGGAGTGTTTGCGTATATCATACAGTGGTGAGGGCAGTTCATAGGCTTCAGCAGATATACTTCGCCTTCTTCTGGGGTGGTGATTGGCTGGAATGAATCCTTTCCGTAGTGATCCCAGTGACCAGAAGTCATGTAGAGGCTCTTGCTGCCGATGTGTGGAGTGATTACTTCCTGATAACCATATTTCTTCTGAATCTTGCGGAGGAATTCCTGAAGACGCAGACGGAGTGCTGTACCCTTTGGCAACCACATTGGCAGACCCTTACCCACCTTGTCAGAGAAGAAGAACAGTTCCATCTCCTTGCCAATCTTGCGGTGGTCGCGCTTCTTTGCTTCTTCGAGTTTTGCCAGATATTCGTCGAGCATCTTCTTCTTAGGGAAGGAGATACCGTAGATGCGGGTCATCATCGGACGCTTCTCGTCACCACGCCAGTAGGCTGCTGCCATTGACAGGACTTTGACAGCCTTGATTTCTGCGGTGCTTACGAGATGAGGACCACGGCAGAGGTCGGTGTAGTCACCCTGGGTGTATGTGGTGATGCTGCCGTCTTCGAGTTCGCTGATAAGCTCGTTCTTGTATGTCTGGCCACGGTCGCCGAAGAACTTCAGTGCATCTGCCTTTGATATGTCTTCGCGGATGAGCATTTCCTTCTTCTGCTGGAGTTCCTGCATCTTCTTTTCAATCTTTGGGAATTCTGCATCAGTGAGTTTTACACCCTCTGGTGGCATTACATCGTAGTAGAAGCCGTTTTCTATGGCAGGACCGATGCCGAACTGTGTTCCAGGGTAGAGTTCCTGCAGTGCTTCTGCCATGAGGTGAGCACTTGTGTGCCAGAATGCGTGCTGCGCTTCTGGTGCTTCCCACTTGTATAGATTGATGGTGGCATCTTCGTTGATAGGTCTGTTGATTTCCACCTGTTCACCATTGACACTGCATGAAAGCACTTCTGCAGCCAGTCTTGGGCTGATGCTTTCTGCAATTTCTTGTGCGGTAACGCCTGCATTGTATTCTCGCTGGCTACCGTCTGGGAATGTAATCTTTATTGCCATGATATTATGTTTTTTGTTTTATTGCCTGTTTAATGTTTTTGCATCTGGCTAATCAATTGTCTGTCAATCGTGCCGAATGCCTATATTTCGCTGCAAAGATAATAATATTTTTTCAAACAACAAAAAGATATTAATCAAGATATTTGCTGAAGTCGATAACTTTGACTTCTGTTGACTTCTTTTCTTTCTTTTCTTTCTGCTTTACAGTTTTTTGTGTGGTTTTTGCGGAACTTGGCTTCGTTTGAGGCTTTTCTTGTTTTTCTGCTTTTGGTGCAGTGCTTGTTGTGGCCTTCTTGTCTTCTTCCGTCTTTGATGGTTTCTTTGCTTTTACTTTCTTCGTCTTAACCTTCTTTGCCTTTGGTGATGTCTTGGCAAACTGCTGTTTCACGATGCCTTGTATGAATTCTGGTGTGTTGGCAGGACGGAAGTATGGTTGCTGCAATGCCTTGCTCTCGTTCCCGTAGCGGTCCATTGCTGTAACTGCGAAATATTTCCCTTCGAGTCCATTGATGGACATATCCATTGATGTGGTTTGCAGACGACTTGCAACAAGATTCATCGCATTCTCTGTGTCAACTGGATAGATGTTGCTGGCATAGACATTGAAGTAGGTCATTTGCCATTTACCTTGGTGCATACTGCCGTATTTCCATGTCAGTTTGTTGTCAGTTTTGACGATGTCGGTAGGTGGTGCTGGTGGCAGCGTGTCGCCAGTCCATGTCATTCTTGTTGTAAGAGCAGGATACTGAAACAGCTCTTCGCATGTTGCATCGTATAGTCCTTTGGTGTTGTCTGTCAGGAACTGGCTTCGGTAAAATGCGATGCCTCCTATACCAGAATTGCGTGCTGTGTACATCTGCGCCCGTACATCGTTGAGTTTCCATGTACCTTCGTGTGGATCAAGGAAATATATGCCCAGACCTGGCACAACAGGATGTCCGTAACTGTTTTCCTTCCAGTCATATAGGAATGGGTAAAAATGGTTCCCCTGGAAATACATCATCGGGAATAACACATCTTGCAGATTGTCGCGCAGCCATCCTTGTGGGTCTTGATAAACAACATCGTAACAGTTCCATCCGCGTGAACTATATCGGTTAAGGTCACGGTATTTTCCGATAGGGCTACTGCTCAGCCTTACCCACGGCTTGATTGCTTTCACCACATCATGCACTCGTCGTACGATTCGTGTGATGTTCTCTCTTCTCCATTCTGACAGAGTTTGTCCCTGTGCTTTTTGCTTCTTGTATAAGTCTTCGTCGTTGAACCGATACTGGCTTTCTGGGTAGCGTATGTAGTCGAGGCTGATGCCATCTACATCATATCTTGCAACGATTTCACGGCACAGTTCGGCTATGTAGTCTGCTGTCTCGGGCTTTCCTGGCTGCATGAACATTTCGCCTCCAACGGTTTTGCACAGTGATGCATGATGGCGCATGATTGATTTGCTGCCGTATGCTTTTTGCCTCTGTGATGTTCCGAGTGGAATGCTTACCAGCCATGCGTGTAGTTCCATTCCGCGTTTATGACATTCTTCAATCGCAAACTCCAGTGGATCATAGCTCGGAGCGACATTCGAACGCCCTGTAATTGCTTGGTCCCATGGCTCAATTTCAGATGGGTAGATGACGCTGCCGCGTATTCTTGTTTGCAGTATCACTACATTGATATTCGCCTTTTTCAGTTTGTCAAGTATGCCGCACAGTTCTTGTTTCTGCCTTTCAGTGCTTCGCTCGTCTGTGGCTTTGTTGCGTGGCCAGTCAATGCCTCCGATTGTTGCCAACCACACAGCGCGCTCCTCGTGCTTGGGGAACGCAATGTTGCTGAAAAAACTTTCCTGTGCTGTGACACACAGGACGCATAGGGCAAACAGTGCTAATATGACTAATCTTTTTATCACTTGTTACTTATTGGGGGCTAATAGGAGTTGTAGGGCTAATGGGGCTCATAGGCCTCATATGCCTTATAATGACTCATGGGACTTATAGGTCTTATGGGACTTATTGGACCCATATGCCCCATGGGCCTTATCGTTCTCCCTTAGTAGTTGAATTCTCCAAATTCGCTCTTGATTGTCAGTGACTTCTTTCCTTCTTCGATGTGTCCGATTATTTGCGCATCGATGTTGAATGAGCGGCTGATGTCGATGACTTTCTGTGCATCTTCGGGTGCAAGATATACTTCAAGACGATGTCCCATGTTGAACACCTTGTACATTTCTGCCCATTCGGTTTCGCTTTGTTCCTGGATTGCCTTGAACAATGGTGGCACAGGGAACATGTTGTCTTTTATGACACGGCAGTTGTCGCCGACAAAATGAAGTACCTTGGTCTGCGCTCCACCAGTGCAGTGAACCATGCCGTGAATCAGTGTACGCATCTCATCAAGCAGACGGCGGACTACTGGGGCATAGGTGCGGGTAGGGGAGAGTACCAACTGACCTGCATTGACCGGACTGCCTTCGACGCTGTCTGTCAGCATATATTTACCGCTATATACCAATTCTTCTGGTACTGCGTGGTCATAGCTTTCTGGATATTTTTCGGCAAGGTATTTGCAGAACACATCGTGGCGGGCACTGGTCAGTCCGTTGCTTCCCATACCTCCGTTGTACTGCTTCTCGTATGTAGCCTGTCCTGTGCTGCTGAGTCCGACAATCACATCGCCTGGACGGATGTTTGCATTGTTTACAACATCAGCTCTGCGCATACGGCAGGTTACGGTTGAGTCAACGATGATGGTGCGTACCAGGTCGCCCACATCTGCGGTCTCACCACCTGTGCCATATATGCCGATCCCCATGTCGCGGAGTTCTTGCATCAGTTCGTCTGTGCCATTGATGATGGCAGAGATTACTTCGCCAGGAATGAGCATCTTGTTTCTGCCGATAGTCGAAGAAACCAGGATGTTGTCAACGGCTCCAACGCAGAGCAGGTCGTCTGTGTTCATAATCAGTGCGTCCTGCGCGATGCCTTTCCACACGCTGAGGTCACCTGTCTCTTTCCAGTACATGTAGGCGAGACTTGACTTTGTTCCGGCACCATCGGCGTGCATTATGTTGCAATACTCAGGGTCGCCTCCGAGTATGTCAGGGATAATCTTGCAGAATGCCTGTGGATAGAGTCCTTTGTCGATGTTCTTGATTGCATTGTGAACATCTTCCTTTGCTGCGCTCACGCCGCGCATCATGTATCGTTGGTTTGAAGTTGCCATTGTGTTATCGTTGTTGTGTCGTTTGCTGAATATGTTTGTTTTTTTTGAGGTCAGTCTCTCCTTATTTCATGAATACGAAGAACACTGCTGCAATGAGGCAGATGAATGCTGCTATGTGATTCCATTGAATTTCTTGCCCTTGAAAGCAGAACATCACAATTCCTGTGAATACCGTAATTGAAATTACTTCTTGCAGCACCTTTAACTGCATTATGTTGAATGGACCTCCGTTTATGTCGGAACCAATGTTGTTTGCAGGAATGAGAAAGCAATACTCAATCAGTGCGATGCTCCAAGAAACAACAATGACGATTGGTAGAGACCAGTTGTCCGAGATGTGCTTCTGCTTCAACCATAGATTTCCATACCATGCGAATGTCATAAACACATTGGAGCATATGAGTAGTAGTGCTGTTGATAATCCTTTCATTTGATGAATCTTGTATTTTACAAATTTAGTGCAAAGTTACGAAAAAATGTGCAGAGAAATGTGCGGTGGTGTGATATTTTGGTTTTTGTTTGCACATTTAGATTGACTAAGCATGGATTTTTAATTTTGAAGCCTTGGCTATCGTCACTTCTTCTCTATTCCCTCTGCCATTAATCAATCTCTTCGTCTGCTTCGTAGCCGCCCATTTCGCGAATAGCGTTCTTGAGCATTGTATATTGCTGGAAAAGGTGGTTTACTGGGGTCTCGTTCTTGGTGTAGTCGTGCATCGGACTTTTCAGGAAGAAACTGAGGAAACGCTGAATTCCATATCTGCCGGCACGGACTGCAAGGTCTGAAAGCAGACACAAGTCGAGCAGGAGTGGGGCGGCGAGGATGGAGTCGCGGCAAAGGAAGTTAATTTTAATCTGCATTGGATATCCCATCCAACCGAAAATGTCGATGTTGTCCCACCCTTCCTTGTTGTCATTGCGTGGTGGGTAGTAGTTGATGCGTACTTTGTGATAGTAGTCACCGTAAAGGTCTGGTTGATTGTCTGCTACGAGGATTGATTCCAGCGTTGACAGCTTGCTGACTTCTTTTGTCCTGAAGTTGTCGGGTTCGTCAAGCACCAGTCCGTCACGGTTTCCGAGTATGTTGGTTGAGAACCATCCGCTGAGCCCGAGGCATCGGGTCGAGATGATAGGGGCAAACCCCGATTTCACCAGTGTCTGTCCTGTCTTGAAGTCTTTGCCGGCAATCGGCATCTTTGTCTGGTCTGCCAGTTCCCACATTGCAGGTATATCTACAGTGGTGTTTGGTGCACCCATGATGAACGGACACCCTTCTGTCAGTGCGGCATAGGCATAACACATTGATGGGGCGATGTTCTTTGTGTCGTTTGCTTTCATTGCGGCTTCAAGGTGCTCCACTGTGTCGTGTACTTCCATATTTACTGGTACATATATCTCAGTCGATGCTGCCCAGGCAACCACAACTCGCTCACAGTTGTTTGCTTTCTTGAACTTGCGTATGTCCTTTTTTAGTGCCTCGACCATCTCCCAGCGAGTCTTGTTCTTCATCACATTCTTGCCGTCGAGTCGTTTGGCATAGTCGTGGTCGAACGCTGCTTTCAGTGGTTTTATCTTTTCAAGTTCCTCTTTGATGGGCAGAAGGTCCTTGGCACGAAGCACATCGGCGTTGACTGCACTTTCAAAGGCGTTTTGTGGATAGACATCCCATGTTCCGAAGACAATGTCATCAAGTTTTGCCATAGGCACAATTTCGCTGTAATGCAGGTGCTTTGCCTCTTTTCCTCTGCCGACTCTGATTTTGTCGTATTGGGTCATTGCACCAATTGGCTTTGATAAGCCTTTTCTTGCAGAAATCACACCTGCCATGAATGTGGTGGCAACAGCACCGTTGCCCACTACCATTATTCCCAGTTTGCCAGTGGCTGGTTTTACTTTGTTTTGTAACATTGTCACTATTTGTTTTGAGTTGAATTCTTTATTTTCTGCAAATTTACTCATTATTTATTAAATGGCATAGTTCTTTACTCTTTTTCTTTGAATATGCCATTACAATTTGCATTGTGAGCTGTGAACAATATGAAAAAAAGCGTGGCAACAGATGCTGCCACGCTAATTATTTGGCTATCGCCTAATTCTTGCTCAGTTTACGAATCGCCCTTTCGGGCTACCAATCGCTTCGCTACTTATCACTTCGTTACTAATCGGTTCTTCGCATACTCAGAACCTACAAGGTATCTATGTAGATATTGAGCCACGCGAAATGTCGATTCGTAGGGGCGAAGTCCCGATGCGTTTTTCGTCTTTCGTGCAAGTAGGGCTATCGCCTAATTCTTCTTATTCTTCATTCAGAATTTTCATCATTTCAACAGCAGCCTTGCTGACAGATGTACCAGGGCCGAAGATTGCTGCTACGCCTGCCTTGTAGAGGAAGTCGTAGTCCTGTGCAGGGATGACACCACCGGCGATTACGAGGATGTCCTCGCGGCCGAGCTTCTTGAGTTCTTCGATTACCTGTGGAACGAGTGTCTTGTGACCTGCTGCCAATGAGCTGACACCAAGTACGTCAACGTCGTTCTCAACTGCCTGGCGTGCTGATTCTGCTGGAGTTTGGAACAGAGGTCCCATATCGACATCGAATCCGCAGTCTGCATAACCTGTAGCACAAACCTTTGCGCCACGGTCGTGACCATCCTGACCCATCTTTGCGATCATGATACGAGGGCGACGGCCATTCTTCTGAGCGAATTCTTCAGTAGCCTTCTGAGCCTGAGTGAAGAGGTCGCTGTTGGTTGATTCTGATGAATACACGTTGCTGATAGTTCTGATGATTGCCTTATAACGACCAACGACAGCTTCGCAAGCGTCTGAGATTTCGCCGAGAGTACAGCGGAGTCCTGCTGCCTTGACTGCGAGAGCGAGGAGGTTGTTTTCGCTCTTCTTGCCGTCCTTGAATTCTTGAACACACTTTGTGATTTCTGCAAGTGCAGCCTTGCATGCTGCTTCGTCGCGGCTGCCACGAACCTTGGCAAGACTTTCTTCCTGCTGCTTGCGAACTGCAGTGTTGTCGATTTCGAGGATATCGATTGGGTCTTCGTGGTCGAGACGGTACTTGTTTGTACCAACGATGGTCTGAGTGCCAGCATCGATACGAGCTTGGGTACGAGCTGCTGCCTCTTCGATACGCATCTTTGGCAGACCTGTTTCAATAGCCTTAGCCATACCACCGAGTTTCTCAACTTCCTGGATGTGAGCCCATGCCTTTTCAACGAGTTCGTTGGTCAGTGTCTCAACATAGTAAGAACCTGCCCATGGGTCGATGTGCTTGCATACCTGAGTCTCGTTCTGAATGTAAATCTGAGTGTTGCGGGCGATACGAGCAGAGAAGTCTGTAGGAAGTGCGATTGCCTCGTCGAGAGCGTTTGTATGGAGTGACTGAGTGTGACCGAGTACAGCTGCCATTGCTTCGATACATGTACGGCCTACATTGTTGAATGGATCCTGCTCAGTGAGTGACCAACCTGATGTCTGTGAGTGAGTACGCAGAGCCATTGACTTAGGGTTCTTAGCACCGAAGCTCTTGACAAT
>JAGHSZ010000088.1 GCA_018065565.1 Candidatus Colivivens caballi | reverse complement strand
GTGTCTGTTGCTCCAACGGCAGCTCGCTTCACCAAAACATGTTTCGTCGGGTCGATAGGCAGAATCAAGTCCTCTTCCTTTTCCACCTCGCTGGTACAGTCGTCGTCATAGTAGGTATGTCCGCAGTCGGCGCAAGTCCAGGATGCCTTCTTACCAGCCGTAACACACGTTTCAGCCCAACTGTCATTAAGACTAATATCATGCTCGTGGTAGGTGATGCGTACCGCAGAAATTCTTGCATAATTGTCACTTTTGGCCTTGAAATTAATATACTCGTAATATTTGAATGTTCCATCCTGTACCCAATCAGACAAGAATGGTTGCTCTGGATTATAGTTGTATATCAGATTGTCGCATTTGATATTGTTGACGTCGCCATAAACCCATACAGACGTAATCACATAGCCGTAAGGCACGACAATTCTAAGACCATACACATCTCCTACTATAGTCCAGCAAGTGCTGGTCTTTTGTTCTTCAGGTCCAGTAACCGTAATGCCAGTTCTAGAATCAAAGCAATGTCCCCTGTCATCTTCAGTATTTCTAATCTCTACTGTACCCGTCGTGTTGCTCCATGCACTCATTGCCGTGCAGAGCAAAATCAATGATAAGAATAAGAATTTTTTCATTTTGATATTTGTATTTAATTTATGATTCAGTTTTGAGTACACACAGACACGACAATCCCACAAGATGCCTTGCGAAAGCACCTATATGGGTTTTGAACAAGCCTGTACTGAGCGAAGTCGAAGCAAGTTGAATGGATTATTTGCAGCGCAATACCCTCCCCTAAATCATTAATGTTTAGGGTGTTATGCAACCTGCCAATGGTATTTGCAAGCAGCAGCGTGGGCATTGTGTCACTTAAATGCATTGATACATAGTATATTATATTGCGCAAAGTTAGTCAAAATCTTCGTATTATTGTCTTTTTTTCGGGATTTTTTCATTTGACTGCATATTTTTCACCAACATCATCTCAGATTGCATATTTTGACACGCCAGCGAGTCAACAGCCAGAACAAGGAAAAGAACGAACCACAAAACGAGGTTGGTGCTGCGAGTGGGAAAACGGGCGACGACATGTCCTATTTCATGCTTGTGGCAAGCCCTATATATATAATAATAAGGAGTACAATTTAGTTTCCACGAATTGCGAAACGCAAAAAAAGATGCAATAAAAGAAAAATAATTGTCAACTCTACTTTGCAAATTGAAATAATTTGCGTAACTTTGCAGCCGAATTGAAATTACAAGCTGATTGAGGCAAGCAATTATGCCTATTTTGCAACGAATACGCATTCAATTAAATAGATTTATATGGAGTCATTTTTCCGCACACACAAGTACCTTGTAGAGCACTTGGGACCTACCGTCAGACGCGACCTAATGGACGAAATCGACTGGAGACAGCGCATGATTGGCATTAAAGGTGCTCGAGGAGTAGGAAAGACCACTTTCCTCTTGCAGTATGCACAAGAAAACTATTCGCCAGACGATCATCAGTGTCTGTACATCAACACCAACAACTTCTACATCCAGAACACCGGAATCACTGCATTTGCAGAGGAGTTCTACCACAACGGAGGCAAGGTGTTGCTCATCGACCAAGTATTCAAGCAGCCCGACTGGAGTTCCCAGTTGCGCGAGTGCTACGACCGTTTCCCTGGCCTGAAAATCATCTTTACCGGTTCGAGCGTTATGCGTCTCAAGGAAGAAAACCCTGAGCTTAACGGCATTGTCACCAGTTACAACCTACGTGGATTCTCATTCCGTGAATTCATGAACCTCAAGACTGGACTTCGCATTCCTGCATACACACTCGAGGACATAGTCAACGACCACACACGCATTGCCCAGAACATTATCAACCAGGCAAATCCGCGTCACTTCTTCAACGACTATCTGCATCACGGATTCTACCCATTCTTCCTTGAGCCACAGAATTACAGCGAGAATCTGCTCAAGACCATGAACATGATGATTGAGGTGGACATCCTTCAATTGAAACAAATCGAGCTGAAATATCTGCCAAAGCTCAAACTGTTGTTCTATCTGCTGACAAGCAGCGGCAGCAGCGTGCCAAATGTCAGCCAGCTGGCACAGGAACTTGGCATGAGCCGTGCCACCGTCATGAACTACATTAAATATCTGATGGACGCACGCCTCGTCAACATGATATACACAAAAGGCGACGAGTTCCCAAAGAAGCCGGCACGAGTCCTGCTTCACAACTCAAACCTCATGTACAGTTTCTATCCACGCCGCTTCGACGAGCACGATGTGCTTGAAACCTTCTTCTGCAACAGCCTCTGGAAGGATCACACAGTCAACAAGGCAGGCAACATCTGTTCGTTCATCATCGACGGTGAGCAGGAGTTCCGCATTGCAGAGCACGGCACCCGCCTCAAGAGCAAGTCAAAGGTAATCTTCGCAGTCAACCAGATGGATGTGGGCGAAGGCAACCAGATTCCGCTCTGGCTCTTCGGATTCCTATATTAAGCCACCTACAAGTTTCGCAAGCTCAACATCTACAAAGATACCCGTAGGCTTTGAGATTACGAAAAGCCGATTAGTAGCCCGAAAGGGCGATTCGTAGCGAAGCGATAGGTAACGAAGTGATTCGTAGCGAAGTGATTCGTAACGAAGTGATTCGTAGCGAAGTGATTCGTAGCGAAGCGCTTCGTATAGTTAAGCCATACAACCAAAACAACAAAATACAAACTTTTTAAAATCATTATGAGTAAAGAAAAGAAATTCATTACCTGTGATGGTAATCAAGCTGCTGCACACATAGCATATATGTTCTCAGAAGTAGCAGCAATCTACCCTATCACCCCTTCATCACCAATGGCAGAACATGTCGATGAATGGGCAGTTGCCGGACGCAAGAACATCTTCGGTGACACAGTGAGCGTTCAGGAAATGCAGTCAGAAGCAGGTGCTGCTGGTGCAGTACACGGAAGCCTTCAGGCAGGTGCACTTACCACGACATTCACTGCATCACAGGGACTCCTTCTTATGATTCCTAACATGTACAAGATAGCAGGCGAACTGCTCCCAAGCGTATTCCATGTAAGTGCGCGTACAGTTGCCAGCCACTCACTCTGTATCTTCGGTGACCACAGCGATGTCATGGCTTGCCGCCAGACTGGTTTCGCAATGTTGGCAGAAGGCAGCGTACAGGAAGTAATGGACCTCAGCGCCGTTTCTCACCTCGCAGCTCTCAAGTGTCGCGTGCCATTCATCAACTTCTTCGATGGTTTCCGTACATCACACGAATACCAGAAGATTGAAGAGATGGACATGGAAGACCTCCGTCCACTCGTTGACATGGAAGCCGTTTCAGCATTCCGCTCACGCGCCCTCTCACCTGAACACCCACAGGCAAAGGGTATGGCAGAAAACCCAGAGACATTCTTCTCACACCGCGAAGTGTGCAACACTTACTACGACGCAGTGCCAGAAGCTGTCGAGAACTACATGAAGGAAATCTCAAAGATTACAGGACGCGAGTACAAGCTCTTCTCATACTACGGAGCTGAGGACGCAGAGGAAATCATCATCCTCATGGGTTCTGCAACCGAAGCTGCACGCGAAGCAATCGACTATGCAAATGCCAACGGCAAGAAGTATGGTATGATCAGCGTACACCTCTATCGTCCATTCTCAAAGAAGCACCTCCTTGCTGCTGTTCCAAAGACTTGCAAGCGCATCGCCGTGCTCGACCGCACAAAGGAACCAGGAGCAGCATGCGAACCACTTCACCTCGATGTCAAGGACGCATTCTACGGAATGGAGAACGCTCCAGTCATCGTAGGCGGCCGCTACGGACTCGGCAGTTCAGATGTCACTCCAACAATAATTCTCTCTGTATATGAGAACCTCGAACTCCCAGAACCAAAGGATCACTTCACACTCGGTATCATCGACGATGTCACATTCCGTTCACTCCCATTGAAGGAAGAGATGGCACTCGGTGGCGAAGGCATCTTCGAGGCTAAGTTCTTCGGACTCGGTGCCGACGGTACAGTAGGTGCAAACAAGAACTCTGTTAAGATCATCGGTGACAACACCAACAAGTATTGCCAGGCTTACTTCTCATACGACTCAAAGAAGTCAGGTGGTTTCACTTGCTCACACCTCCGCTTCGGTGACACTCCAATCCGCTCAACATATCAGATCAAGACTCCTAACTTCGTAGCATGCCATGTTCAGGCTTACCTCCGCATGTACGATGTAACACGTGGTCTCCGTGAGAACGGCACATTCCTCCTCAACACCATCTGGGATGCTGACGAACTCGCAAAGAATCTGCCTAACAATGTTAAGCGCTACTTCGCACAGAAGAACATCACAGTATATTTCATCAACGCAACTAAGATTGCTCAGGAAATCGGTCTTGGCAACCGCACCAACACCATCCTCCAGTCAGCATTCTTCCGCATCACAGAAGTCATCCCTGTTGACCTCGCCATCGAGCAGATGAAGAAGTTCATCGTTAAGTCTTACGGCAAGAAGGGTGAAGATGTTGTCAACATGAACTACGCAGCAGTTGACCGCGGTGGTGAATACCAGAAACTCGCTGTCGATCCTGCATGGGCATCACTCGCTGACGAACCAGCAGCAGAAAACGACGACCCTGAATACATCAAGAACCTCGTGCGCCCAATCAACGCACAGAACGGCGACCTCCTCCCAGTCAGCGCATACAAGGTATCTGTTGACGGTGCATGGGAACAGGGAACTGCTGCATACGAAAAGCGCGGTGTCAGCGCATTGGTTCCAAAGTGGGATCCAGAGTTCTGTTCACAGTGTAACAAGTGTGCATTCGTCTGCCCTCACGCATGTATCCGTCCGTTCGTCATGGACGAAACAGAGGCAGCAGGCTTCAAGGATGCAACAATCGATGTACTTGCACCAGCAGCAATCAAGGGCATGAAGTTCCGTATGCAGGTTGGCGTTATGGACTGTCTCGGTTGCGGCAACTGTGTTGATGTCTGCCTCGGCAAGAAGGGTCAGAAGGCACTCTCAATGGTTGCATTCGAAGGTGAAAAGGCAGAAGCCGACAACTGGAACTGGCTCGTCAAGAATGTCAAGTCAAAGCAGGACCTCCTCGATGTTAAGTCAAACCCACGCCTCAGCCAGTTCGCAACTCCACTCTTCGAGTTCTCAGGCGCATGCTCTGGTTGTGGTGAAACTCCATATGTCAAGCTCATCTCACAGCTCTTCGGCGACCGCGAAATCGTTGCCAACGCAACAGGTTGTTCTTCAATCTACTCAGGTTCAATCCCATCAACTCCATACTGCAAGAACGAAAAGGGTCAGGGTCCTGCATGGGCTAACTCACTGTTCGAGGACTTCTGCGAATTCGGTCTCGGTATGACACTCGCCAACAAGAAGATGCGTGCCCGCATCAAGACTCTCCTCGAAGAGATGATGCAGAGCGACAAGTGCACAGCAGAATACAAGGCAGCAGCAGAAGAATGGATTGCAGGCATGAACGATGCTGACGCTTCAAAGGCAGCAGCAGCTAAGCTCGTGCCACTGATTCAGAAGAACGCAGAAGCAGGTTGCCCAATCTGCAAGCAGCTCGCTGAACTCAGCCACTTCCTCGTAAAGCGCAGCCAGTGGATCATCGGTGGTGACGGTGCTTCTTACGACATCGGTTACGGTGGTCTCGACCATGTACTCGCATCGGGTGAAGATGTCAACATCTTCGTCATCGACACAGAGGTTTACTCAAACACAGGTGGTCAGTCTTCAAAGGCAACACCAATCGGTGCTATCGCTCAGTTCGCAGCAGGCGGCAAGCGCATCACCAAGAAGGACCTCGGTCTGATGCAGGCAACTTACGGATATGTATATGTAGCACAGATAGCAATGGGTGCTGACAACAACCAGTGTCTGAAAGCAATCCGCGAAGCAGAAGCTTATCCAGGCCCATCACTCATCATCGGTTACGCACCATGTATCAACCACGGTTTGAAGGCTAAGGGCGGCATGGGCAAGAGCCAGGCTGAGGAAGCAAAGGCAGTTGAATGTGGTTACTGGCACCTCTGGCGCTTCGACCCACGCCTCGCTGAACAGGGCAAGAACCCATTCCAGCTCGACTCAAAGGAACCAAACTGGGACAACTTCCAGGCATTCCTCGATGGCGAAGTTCGCTACCTCTCACTCAAAAAGGCAAAACCAGCAGAGGCACAAGAACTCTTCGACGCTGCGAAGAAGGCTGCACAGCACCGCTACGCAACTTATGTTCGCATGAGCAAGCTCGACTACTCGATCTAATCGTTTAGACAGTTACGACTAAACGAATCTTCTGTCAAAAACAAGATTCAGTAGTACTGACTATACAACGCCAAAGGGCAGGAGGACACAAGCCCCCTGCCCTTTCGTTATGCAATACATTTCTCCACACCCCACTTTATGCGATTATCCACAAAGCAACTGACAGTCCTCATCATACTGCTATCAGTTATTTCACTAATACCATGGCTCGGACTCTTTGAGTACAACACAAAGGGCGAACCACGCGAAGCCATCGTTTCACTGTCGATGCTCCAGTCCGACAACTGGATTCTGCCACGAAACAATGGAGGTGAGATACCCTACAAGCCACCATTCTTCCATTGGTGCATCGCTGCCATTTCACTTCTACAAGGATATGTCAGCCACTTCACCTCGCGACTGCCATCTGCACTGTCATTAGTCGCGGTGGTGCTCAGCACCTTCTGCTTCTATGTGAAACGCAGCAACCGAAAGACGGCATTCATCGCAGCCATGATACTCCTGCTGTGCATGGAACTGCACCGTGCCGGCGGCAACTGCCGTGTAGATATGCTTCTCACTGCGTTTTCGGTAGGCGCCATGTTTCAGCTATATCGCTGGCAGAAACAAGCAAAGCTAATCAACTGGCATCTGCTATGGGCTGTGTTGCTTATGGGTCTGGCTACATTTACCAAAGGTCCCGTAGGCGTTATCATCCCATGTGTCGCAGTTGGAGGCTATTGTCTGGTCAATGCCCTGACACGCGGGGAACTGGCAAAGTTCAGTAAGTTATGGAAGCAAATCGGAATGATGTTTGTCGCTGCTCTGTTTTCTTTCATCTTACCAGCCATCTGGTATTATGCAGCATGGAAGCAAGGCGGACAAGAGTTCCTGGATTTGGTCTATGAAGAGAACATCGGCAGAATGACACACACCATGTCATATGTATCGCACGAAGCTCCATGGTGGTTCAACCTTGTGACTTTGTCATACGGTTTTTTGCCATTTACACTTGTTGCAGTACTGGCTTGTTTCAGCATCAGCGGTGGCATTTGTCCGAAGAATCATGAAACGGAAGGAAACATCAATCCAGCCAAAACCATACTAAACTGCTGGCGCAGCCTCTCGGACAAGACTGCTTTTTCAGTTATCGCAGCACTACTGATACTGGTGTTCTATTGCATACCTCAAAGCAAACGCAGTGTCTATCTGATGCCGATGTATCCGTTCGTGGCATATTTCTTAGCAAGTTTGATGGTATGGCTTGAGGACAAAGGGAAACGCTCCATTACATATTTCACGGACTTTCTCGCTGTCATGGCTTTGCTGCTGTTCGGCGTATTTATCAGTTTACGCATGAATGTGGTTCCGTTGGAATTATTGTTCAATGGAAGCTATGCAGACGAAAACATTGCCATGGCTCATGCCTTGTGCGACATCAGTTCTCTGTGGCAATGGGCGCTTGTCGTACTTCCTACGGCGGCAGCCATCTGGTGGTTCATTCGTGGAAGGCGCCAGGGCAAAGCTAATCTCTCTGCTATCCCGATATGCTTCGCCGTATATATCGCTATTGACGGTGTCTATAAGCCGACAGTGCTTAATGTAAAGTCAGTCAAAGACATTGCAGCACAGCTGGAACAAACTTGTCCGAAAGACGAAGGAAAGATGTATGAATACATCGAGGACGCAGAACAGTCACAGGGTGACCCTATCCACTATTTTGAACTGAACTTTTATTTAGGAAATGTAATCGAAAACTTCCGTGCATCTTCTCCTGATTGCGGCTATCTGCTTATTGGCAGCGAAGACATGAAGCTCCGACAATCAGAGTTTGAGAGACAGGGATATGTGTTTGATTCAATGGTATATTCTACTTCCCGCCGCGTGGTCGGGCAGCCATTAGAAGTATATCACTTCGAAAGAATCAAGTAACGAAAGAATCACGGAAGGAAGAATCTGATGAAGGAAGAACCTGGTAACGGAAGAATCACGGAACGATATTAGTATTCCCTGATAATATCATTACACAAATCAGTCAAGGTTTTCTGAATGCCAGTGTACGGTTGAGCACATAGTTCAGCACAGTGTATATGCACATGCTTATGAGCTGGGCAATATATTCATTCATGTTCAGCTGGTGAATCATCGCGGTAAATGCAAGGAACTGTATGCCATAGCAGAGCAAAAAGACAAGCAGAAACATCGACAGTTCCTTCCACACATTAGTATCTTTTGTATGGAACACCCACAGCTTGTTCCAAATAAAACTATTGGCAACGCCGGCAACATATCCGACGGCATTGCTTATTTCTGGCAAGACACCGAACTGGCGCAGCAAGAAAAACACGAGATAGGTCACTGCGGTATTGATGATTCCGACAATGATGAACTTCCCGAATCTACCAGCTTCAGTTTTCTTGTTCATGCGTGAGTATTGATTCTATGTTGTATCGTGGCCTGTCCTTAACCTCAATGTAGATTTTTCCGACATACTCGCCAACGATGCCAAGTCCTGTCAGCACACTTCCCGAGCAGAACCAGAACGAAATCATGATAGACGCCCACCCTGGCACAGTCTCCTTGAACAACCAAGTGTAAAGTGTCCAGCAGAGTATCACAAAAGCGACAAACATGGATATCACACCGACATAGAGGACAAGATGCACTGGTTTTGTGGAGAAACTGGTTATGCCGTCGAATGCCAGCGTCATCATCTTGCGTAACGGATATTTGCTTTCACCCGCGAACCTTTCAGCACGGTCATAATACACGATGGATGTGTCGTACCCAATAGTCGGCACCATGCCCCTCAAAAACAAGTTGCGCTCACGGAAGGACAGCAGATGCAGCAGTGCCCTTTTGCTCATCAGCCGGAAATCAGCATGATTATACACGAGGTTGACTCCCATGAATTTCATCATGCGGTAATAGCCCTGAGCCGATGTTCGCTTGAACCATGTATCGGAATCACGGTTCTGGCGTACACCATAGACAATGTCCTTACCTTCGTTGAAGCACTTCACCATCTCGCGTATGGCGTTTATGTCATCCTGCAAGTCGGCATCAATGGTGATTGTCATGTCAGAATGTTCCACAGCAAACGACAGTCCAGCCACAAGCGCATTCTGATGTCCCACATTGCCAGCCAGATTAACGCCACACACATACTTGTTGCTGTCATGCAGCTTTCGTATGATTGGCCATGTGTTATCCGTACTGCCGTCATTGACGAACAGGATGAAACTGTCAGGCGACACGGCCTGTTCGGTTATCAACGATTCAAGTACTGCCGTCAGTTGCGACGATGTTTCCTCCAGCACTTCCTCCTCTTGATAACAAGGGACTACTATTGCTAATTTTCCTGACATGACTTATAACGACTTGATGTACATGCTGAGTACTTCGAACGAATTGTCAGCTACACTTGCCCAGAAATTCTTATATTCATCAAGTTGCACATCTGCACCGATGGTGTCGCTGATGACACGCAGCGAGATAAATGGAGTATTCATTATCTGACAAGTATGAGCGATGGCGCACGATTCCATATCGACAGCAAGTCCCTCAGGGAAACGGCTCTTTATGACCTCCAGTTTCTCACGCTCGGTGATAAACTGGTCGCCAGTGCAAATCAAGCCAATCTTCAAATCGACATCCTTCAATGTCTGCTGCAATTCCTTTGCAACAAGCAGCAACTTGGCATCAGCATCGTATGGACTTACAATTTCGAGGCCTTCGCCACATTCACCAACGAATGTGTCATGATAGACCAACTGACTTGAAGCCACGACATCCATCACCCTAAGACCAGTTCCGATGCCACCTGCACAGCCCGAACTAATCACACAGTCAGGATGATAGCGATGAATCATGGTAACCACACCGACAGCCGCATTGACTTTGCCAATGCCACTTTTTGCCATCACAATGTTTTTACCTTCAAATGTTCCAGTCACAAAAGCATACTGTCCATCATGTTCTTCCTTCACATCGGCAAGGAGCGAACGCATACGGACAAATTCCTTGTCCATTGCAATGATTACACCTATTATCATATTTAAGTCATTATTATGATTAAGTTCACAAAGGTACGGTTTTTTTAGGAAATGTCCTACATGATTTAGGATTTTTCTTATGTCTTTTGTTAGTTATTTTACCGACATTTGCAGCAACAACACAAAACCCACAGCATATGATACCAAAATCACTATTTGCATTCACATTGGCGACACTGATGTCAACCACAGCAGCATCAGCACAGGGGATATGGAGACGGACGAATGACGATGTTTTCGGACTGCACATCGGCTATGTTTCAAAACAATGGTCCACCGACTTTGGTAGCCACAAATACCACGAAGACCTCTTCGGCGAAGAGGACTGCCGTCTGCACGGATTACAAATCGGTATCACTTACATGCCTGTCACTCAGTTCCATGTTGGAGCCTACACGGGTCTGTTTTCTGAATTATACTTTGCATCAGGCAGTTCGATGGGCTACGACCGTTTCTCCGAATTCAGTGCCTACATCCCACTCCATGCGGCATACAGTCTCCCGTTAAGCCACGAAGCATCAATCACGCTGCACGGAGGTCTGGGTCTCAACTGTGCACTGCACGGGGAGTTCTATGACGTCGACGAATTCTATTATGACCGCTATGGCGAACGCTACCGCTACGAAGGTGGGCATTTGAGTCTGCACTATGGACACGACGGATGGCCTCGCCGCCTGAATGCCTCGCTCGAACTCGCGGCACAGGTACGCATCAAGTCGGTGCTCATCAACGCCACATACTCTTGGGGACTGACCGACCACAACCTCTACAACGACCATCCACACCCAGAGACAACGCAGAACAAGATTGGCATTTCTGTCGGATGGAGCTTCGACGACGAATAGTATCTTGGTAGATATTGAGCATTCTTATCAATCAACAGCAGAGAAGGTTAATTTTAGCCATGTGCCATTAGCCATTAGCCATTAGCGTTAGTGGCATCAGCCTAACTTTTCACTTATTCCTCCCCTCGGGGATGACGGGTGGGGACTACTTTTCACTTTTACCTCTCTCTGCGTTTTTCTTTTTTCGTGCAAGTTGAGCGAAACTTGACTCATTGACCAACAAATTCCATCAAACCCAATAGACATTCACATTTTTTTCGTACCTTTGTCCGTCGATCACGGGCAAAGGTCTGTGTGACGCATCATATATAGGTGGGTTCCACGAATTCACCTTTACACTCTATAATACCGATCACATCTTCACATGGCACTCAATTACATCTGGATTGCATTTTTCATCATCAGTTTCATCGTAGCAATCATCCAACTGGTGTTCTTTGGCAACACCGAGGTATTTCCCGAAATGATGAATTCAACATTCGACTCCGCCAAGACCGCATTCGAGATTTCGCTGGGACTGACGGGAGTGCTGTCGCTGTGGATGGGCATCATGAAAATCGGTGAACGAGGCGGACTCGTCGCACTGTTTGCCCGTCTGCTCTCGCCCGTGCTGTCGAAGATATTCCCCGACATACCAAAGAACCACCCAGTGATGGGCACTATGTTTATGAACATCAGCGCCAACCTGCTTGGACTCGACAACGCTGCCACCCCGATGGGGCTGAAAGCAATGGAGCAGCTGCAAGAGATTAATCCGAAGAAAGACACAGCCAGCAACCCGATGATTATGTTTCTGGTACTCAACACATCGGGACTGACTATAATCCCCGTCAGCGTACTGACATTCCGTGCCCAGTTGGGTGCAGCCCAGCCTACCGACGTGTTCGTTCCGATACTTCTTGCCACATTTTTCAGCACGCTGGTTGGCCTCATCGTCACTTGCATCGTACAGCACATCAACCTGTTCAACAAGACACTCATGCTGTTCCTCGGGACTCTCTGTCTGCTGGTTGCAGGTGTCATCTGGGGTTTCAGCCAGATGGATGCCGACACCATGAACACCGCGTCCACCCTCTTCGCCACCATCCTGCTGTTCACCATCATCGTCGGATTCATCACGGCAGGAATGCTCCGCCACATCAATGTTTACGACACATTCATCGAGGGAGCAAAAGACGGATTCAGCACGGCGGTGAAAATCATCCCTTATCTGGTTGCCATACTGGTAGGCATCGGTGTGTTCCGCGCATCAGGCGCCATGGACTGGATTACCGACGGCATCGGTTGGTGCGCCAGCATCTGTGGAGCCGACAGCGACTTTGTCGGAGCACTCCCAACAGCACTGATGAAACCACTCAGCGGCAGCGGCGCACGCGGCATGATGGTCGATGCCATGACCACCTGCGGAGCCGACTCGTTTGTAGGCCGACTGGCATGCGTGTTCCAGGGAAGCACCGACACCACCTTCTACATACTCGCCGTCTATTTCGGCAGTGTCTGCATCAGAAAGACCCGCCACGCCGTGGCATGCGGACTCATAGCCGACCTCGCCGGCATCATTGCAGCCATCCTCATCAGCTACCTTTTCTTCCATTAACAGCCTGCCGACTGCAACGAAAAGCCGCTTAAATGCAGCATTGCAGACAAAAATCACCCAAAAAGCAAAAAAAATAAGCAAATATCAATTGCCAATTAACAATTATTTTGTACCTTTGCACCCGCAAACGACAAAATGCCGCTTGTAAAGACGGATGGCGAGATAGCTCAGTTGGTTAGAGCGTCGGATTCATAATCCGGAGGTCGAGGGATCGTGACCCTCTCTCGCTACAACCGAATCAGCAATGTGCGAACAGCAAATTGCTGATTATTTTTTGTATAGACAAGGGAACTCCACTACACAAAGAAAGATTAAAAAAGGTGTACACCTTCCGAGAAAAAGGTGTACAGCAAACGCCAGAAAGGTGTACACCAAAATTCAAGAAGGTGTACACCTTTTTATATTATCGTGCGGTCGTGAGACAAAACACGAGCGCTCGTTAAGGCATTCATGAGCGCTCGTTAAGGCATTCACATGCGCTCGTTAAGGCGTTCACGTGCGCTCGTCAAGATATTCACAAATGGGAAGTTGCATCTGCAAGTATAAGCGTCAATATATTTACGGGCAGAAGATGGCGAGTTTTCACCTGGATTATAGAAGTAATCAGTAGCCAGCAAGGGCGATTTGTCAACTGAGCAAGAACTTGCGAAAGTTTAACAATAACATTGATGTTGTGGGAAGTTTTCTTGCCAAATCTTGTTAAAGTTCACACAAAGCATCGGAAATGAACGATATTTGAAGAAAAATTAGTACCTTTGCCGACAAATGTCGGCCACAAGTCACAAAAGCCACATTGCAGGCGTATGAACACGAGCAAATACAGATACCCAGTAGATACAGACCAGTTCCAGAAAATAAGGGAACAGGGAATGATATATGTTGACAAGACAGACATAATGTTCGACCTTGCCAACAAATATAGTTATGTGTTTCTGGCTCGTCCTCGCAGGTTTGGAAAATCTCTGCTCTGCAACACCTTTAAGGCTTATTTCAAAGGACAAAAGGAATTGTTTGAGGGATTAAAAGTGATGGAACTGGAGACGCAGTGGA